>JAEYZD010000102.1 GCA_023430725.1 Bacteroidota bacterium
ATTTTGATCAGGAACTCCTTCAGGGGGGAGCTGGAAAAGATAACGAGCAACCTCAGCATCGTGATCGAGGTTTTCATGCCCTCTTCAGTTCATGCTGAGATCACCAATCTGTATGGGCCTGTCGTTATCAGCAGCCTTGCGGATGTGACAGCCAGCGTCTCATTTGGCTCACTTGCAATCACAGATGTAAGTTCAACATGCACTTTGACTGCCCGTTACTCAAACACGGAACTTATTTCCATCCGCGGCATACTTGACATCAATTCAGAGAAATCGGATATCCGTGCCCGGGCCCTCAGTGCCACCACTTCAATAAAATGTTCATACGGCAGAGCGGACCTTGATTTTGAAGGGATCGGCCCCCTGACTGTCAAAGGGCACCGGACAACAGTTGAAATAAATGTTGATGATTTCAGGAGATACAGTTACAATCTGAATGCACCTCAGGGCAAAGTGATATTGCCCGGAGGCGGTCAGGCAGAAAAGGATAAGGCGGAAATCCGGCACCCCGGAAATGCAGGGATGATTGATGTAACAACTTCATATTGCGATATAACAATTACCACAAAATAATCTGTCTATGAAAAAGGAGCAAAGTCTGACAATAAGGGATTCAGTGAGGCGATACCGAAGTATCCTTCCGCTGATCCTTCTGCTGGTACTGCCACGGAGCCAGGACGCCAGCGCCCAGAGCTTCAGGGACAGCCCGTATAACAAACGCCTGTTCAGCCTGAATACCGGAGCAGTCTTCTCCGGTGACGGCGACTGCTGGGGTGTTGGCACCACCCTGTCACACCTGCAGACAATCGGTAAAAGGTTCTATATCCGGCAGAATCTGACCTCGTGGATAATAAACGGGGAGAGCTGGATCGATGGCGCCTTCGAGAACCAGACGGCCATCGACCTGAGCGCAGAAATGGGCATCTCCCCTTTCAGGATGGGTGAACGTTTCTTCAGCATTCACGGCGGCCTCTGCGGAGCCTTAATGGTCAACACCGATGCAACCGGAGGGGGAACATGGTCAGTTTATAACCCTGAAACCGGAGAATACAGCTACATGGAATATTTTGATCAGCGGATGAACAGGGACCTGGATTTCGGGATAACCTTCGGCGCAAGCTACCACCGGCAATTCTCACCGGTACTGTATCTTAACGCCAGGGCAGACTTCAGAACCCATTTCAGAACCGGTTCGGCAATCTCAATGATCACAGTCGGTCTCGGCTTTGATGCCCGCCAACTATTTAAACTGTAGAAGACAATGAAAAAGGGAGCATTTGCAATACTGGTGTGCATGTTCACACTAGCAGGCACCGGCAGCTTTGCGCAGGGCGATACGGTAATGGTCGAAACTGAGTCACAGCAGGACCAGGACTTCTATTACCGTAACAAGTACCGTTACCTCGATGTGCGACTGGGCGATGAGGACAGGTTACTGAAAATAGGTATTCAGCCCTTCAAACCGGGAAACAGCTTCAACTTCCTCGTATTTACAATTCACGGGGGCTTTGAGCAGAAGATCAACACCTCGCTGACCGCAGTGACAGAGCTGAATGCTGTGATGACCTGGTCAGAGGACGATGTGTTTCACCAGCAGGGACTGTCGCTTGGCGGCCGCTACTATTTTCTTAAGAAGAGGGATATCGAACAGGGACGCAGCGGCAACAACTGCCAGGGGGTCTACACCCTGGCAAAAATGAGCAACCTCCTGTCACTTGTGACTGTCAGGACGGAAGACCCCTTCGCAGATCCCCTTGATCATCAGGCTGCTCTCTACCGTGTATTGAGGGGCTCCCTCACACCGGAGATCGGAATCGGCTTCCAGCAGCGGCTTGACTATCATCTCTACTTCGACTCAGCTGTCTCATGCAATTATGATATCCTGCACAACGACTTCGGATTCCAGATCAGCTTCCTCTTCGGTGTGCTTTTCAGTTATACCAGGTAAATGAACTGACATGAAAAAACAAAACATATCCGCACTTCTTCTGCTGGCACTGATTGTTGCCTCCTGCGAACGGGTTGACCTTACCTCTCCCGTGGCGCTTTTTGACCTGCAGACTCAGCCTCGTTACCTTTTCAAGGTTAATCTCGATGCCTCCGGATCATTTGCGGATAAGAATGGCGGCAACCTTCAGTACCGCTGGGATCTTAACGGTGACCATCTGTTATGGGAGACAGACTGGCTGTCAACTCCTGTGCTGACAGTGCAGTTCCCGTTCAGAGCCAGTGGTTACATTGGCCTCCAGGTGCGGGACAGCGACGGAAATACCACTGAACTCTACCAGGGGATATACACAGATGAGAATTATCGGATAAACAAGGCCTGGTCAGACCTGGATATCGATTTCCGGAGGATAGACTACTCTTTATACGGGCCTGATTATCACCATTTATGGATCTGGGCATATGACAACATTCAGCTGCCGGATTCAGAAGAGTGGTATAATTTCCCGTTCTCGTCAGACCGGGCTGAATATGGCACCCTGATGTCCTGGGATAAAGCAAAAAGCCTTGACGAGGACTATAATCTGCCATCAAGGGCTCAGTGGCAGCAGATGATCGGTTTCTGCGGGGGAGAAGCCCTCGCGGGATTTAACCTGCAGGTAGAGGCTGAACACGGACTGCAGTTAAGCTGCCCGGGATTGGTGAGAGATGACCGGCTTGAGGAATCCGGCGTCAGTGGTTATTACTGGACCGGCGATGAGGCTGACGAAGACTCGGCATGGGCTCTGAAGATCTCAGCCACAAGCGATGAAGCTGAATTTGTTATCCTTGATAAGACAAGCATGGCCTCCGTGAGGCTGATGATGGAATATTACCAGTACTTCAGATAATATCTGCATTATGAAAAGAATCATTATAGCAATCGCACTGCTGGCCATGGCCGGCTCCATCTGGTCACAGGACAGCAAGTCACTTCTGATTGAAGGCTCCTGGTCCGGCATGCCACAGTACCGAATGCAGGGAGCAGGTTATGCCTTGTCATACCAGCATAGCCTGCTGAAACTGATCAGTCTTGAGGCCGGGGCAGGGTTTATTGTAACCTCCCGAACCATAGAGAGGGATCAGGTAGTAGGGGATGTCCGCCTGCTGGATCTCAATTATCACCATGCCGGGTACTACCTTTATGCAGCTCCTGTCCTTAAAATCGGAAGAGAGAGGGCAGTATCGCTTGATCTCTACGCAGGGCCCGTGGTCAACTATCAGTCAAGTGTGTTTGACCGGAACCGTTATGAAATGACTGAAAGTCCTGATTTCATTGGCAGGATGACAGATATTGTCTACACGAACAAAGTGCTTGAAGGGACCTTCTTCGGAGGCATTACCGGCTGCAGGGTCAATGTCCGCGTCGGTGAAAACTGGAAAATGCACCTCGGGGTTAATACAATTGGCATACTCAAGGCTGTCTCTTCGGTTAATGCCAGCATTGGGGTTCAGTTCAGCTGGTAGCATCTCTTCATTTGCAGCTAAGAACCTGAAGCAGCAGGAAATGTAATGGATTACACTTCAGTTTCCAGACGGGAATTATTGCTCTGACAACAGTGACGATCCGGGCAAATTCCATAATTGGATATGCCTTATTCCCTTTCTTATCGGTAATGTCAACTCATCAAGAGAAACAACCGACTTTTCAAAGTTATCGTCAATGGCTTCAAGGGCAGCATATTCACGCTCAATCGTCAATTCATCAGTAAGCATATACGCACATTGCAAATAGATGATACGCGACCCCTTATGACCTACGAAGTCCACTTCCCTGTTTCGAAACGTCCCTACGTAAACATCAAATCCGGCACGTCGCAACTCAAGAAAGACAAGGTTTTCCACGAGATACCCGAATCCATACCCATATCCTGGATACAGGTAATTTTTGTAAGCCAGATCGTTGACATAAAATTTGGCATTCCCGGAGATCGTATCTTTGCCTTTTATGTCATATCGGTCACAACGATGAATTAGAAAAGCATCCAGAATATAACCAATGTAATTCGATATGGCATCATAGCTTGATGTCCTGCCCTGGCCTCTGAAATATTTAACAATATTTGATATTGATATAAGGTTGGAAGCATTATTTACCAGGAACACAAAAATATCCTCAAGGAGCCGGGGCTCCCGAATATTGTACCGCTGAATGATATCACGCAACAGGACAGTATCTTTAATGGCAGATACGTAATTGCGTTTAAACTCCAGTTTCACAAGCATAAACAACTCAGGAAGACCGCCACTGTTCATATATGCCATATAGCTTTGGCGCCCACGCTCCTGATTGGTTATCCCCAGATACTCCAAATAACTGAATGGGAAAACCTCAAAAGTTATGTACCTGCCAGACAGGAGTGAGGCCAATTCGCCAGACAGCATTTTGGAGTTTGAACCGGTGATAAACAGTTCGTAGCTGCCCGAATAATCCTGGGAGTATGAATTGATTGCCTTTTCCCATTCCTCAATTATCTGAATTTCATCAATGAAGATGTAGACTTTCCCCTCCGGATTAAGTTTCTTCTTGTAGAGTTTTATTAGCTCGTCCAGCTCCTTGTGGGTTCTTAAAAAGTCAAAATCAGCAAATTCACGATTAATAAACAGGGTATTTTCAGGCTTTATACCACTGTCTATGAGCTTTTTTGCGATCTGTCGCAGGATATAGCTTTTACCAGACCGTCGCTGGCCGACTAAAACTTTTACAAGGCGGTTTCCTGCATAACCGGCTATCTTTTCAGTATATTCAGTGCGCTTGTACCCAAAATCAAAGGTCTTTCCATCCCATAGATTATACTTGCCTATCAATGCAATTTTATCTTCCATGCACGAATATTTTCAACAAATATAGCATTTTATAGTTTATAAACGAATATTCTAAGAGCTTTTATCCTAATTATGGACTAACAGGTCAAATTGAATATCCAGGAACAGCGACCGGACTTGCCTGTTGCCTTACTAATTATACCTTTGCACAAATTTTGAAAGCATGAGTACATCCCAACTGAGCGAGCAGGAACTGGTTCGCAGGCAATCACTTGAAGAAATACGCAAACTTGGCATAGATCCCTATCCGGCACCAATGTACCCGGTTAACACATCCGCCGCAGAGATACTTGCAGGATTCAGTGACACTGAAGACAAATATCCGGATGTATGTCTTGCCGGCCGCATCATGAGCCGCCGCATTATGGGCAACGCCTCGTTCGCAGAACTGATGGACTCATCAGGCCGCATACAGATCTATGTGCGCCGTGATGATCTCTGTCCGGGCGAAGACAAGACTCTCTACAATACTCTCTTTAAAAAGCTTCTCGATATAGGTGACATCATTGGTGTGAAGGGCTTCGCCTTCAGGACACAGATGGGAGAAATAACAGTCCATGTGAAGGAACTGACCCTTCTGAGCAAGTCGCTCCGCCCCCTTCCCGTCGTCAAAGAAAAGGATGGTGTGCTGTACGATGCAGTGACTGACCCCGAGATGCGTTACCGCCAGCGGTACGTTGACCTGATAATAAATCCCGATGTGCGGGAGACCTTCCGCAAGCGCACTCAGATAATCAGGTCGATGCGCGAGCTATTCGACTCTTACGGCTACCTCGAGGTTGAAACACCGGTGCTTCAGCCAATCCCGGGTGGTGCTGCGGCAAGACCGTTCAAGACACATCACAACGCCCTTGATATTCCCCTTTACCTGCGCATAGCGGATGAACTTTACCTCAAGAGGCTGATCGTGGGCGGATATGACGGTGTGTATGAGTTTGCAAAGGACTTCCGCAACGAGGGGATGGACCGGACTCACAATCCCGAGTTCACTGTGATGGAGATCTATGTGGCCTATAAGGACTACAACTGGATGATGGAGTTCACTGAAAAGATTCTCGAAAAGGTTGCGACGGATCTCCATGGTACCACCAAAGTGCCCTTGGGTGAAAATGTTATTGACTACAAAGCTCCTTACCGTCGCATCTCAATGACAGACGCCATTAAAGAATACGCCGGCATTGACATTACGGACATGAGCGAGGATGAGCTTCGCCGTGCGTGCGAAAGGATGGAGATATCGCACTCGCCAACCATGGGCAAGGGCAAGCTGATTGACCAGATCTTCGGTGAGAAATGCGAGCATCACTTTATCCAGCCAACATTTATAATAGACTATCCGCAGGAGACATCACCGCTGACGAAGAAGCACCGTACCAGGCACGGGCTTACCGAGCGGTTCGAACTGATGGTCAACGGCAAGGAATTGGCAAATGCCTATTCGGAACTCAATGACCCGATTGACCAGCTCGAGCGCTTCCAGGAACAGCTCCGGCTCTCAGAAAAAGGAGATGACGAGGCGATGTTCATTGATATGGATTTCGTGAGGGCTCTTGAGTACGGCATGCCTCCCACCTCGGGGATGGGAATGGGAATAGACAGGCTTACCATGTTCATGACCAACCAGCCCTCGATACAGGATGTGCTGTTCTTCCCGCAGATGAAGCCGGAGGTTTAAGAGATAGGCGGTAGACAGTGGTGTTGACAACGGAAGCTGATAGAATCTGAAGTATTGTAGATCAAAGGCATAGACTCAGATATACACCCTCGTAGAGGGTGAAGATTTGTAGATCAAAGGCATAGACCCAGCTATACACCCTCGTAGAGGGTGAAGAATTGTAGATCAGAAGAATAGACGCAGCTATGCACCCTCGTAGAGGGTGAAGAATTGTAGAACAGGCATTCGTGACTGAACTGAAAGATATGGATCTGAACCGGCTGATGAAGCCGCTGGATTCTCCGGTGAAGATCCAGGGATTCCTGGATTCGATTCCCTATAACACGACCAAGCGGACCCTTTCGCCATTGCTGGTGATGAAGGAGCGGATGGCACACTGCATGGATGGCGGAATGTTTGCCGCTGCAGCCCTCCGGAGACTGGGATACCCTCCCCTGATCGTTGACCTGTCAGCCGAAAATGATGATGATCATATAATTGCAGTGTTCCGTGAAGGGAAATGCTGGGGTGCCGTCGCAAAATCAAATACTACGGTCCTCCGCTTTCGCGAACCGGTCTACAGGACCCTCCGCGAGCTGGCGATGTCATACTTTGACATGTACTATAATCTAAATGGCAATAAGTCGCTGAGGAGCTACTCGCGCACAATTGATCTGTCACGCTTTGACGACCGCGATTGGGAAACAACTGAGGAAGATCTTGAGTTTATAGGTGATTACACAAACACTGTCAGACACTACCCGCTCATTACCCCAACCCAGGCAGGCAAGCTAAGTTATGTACCGAAATACCTGTATGATGCAGGCTTCTCCGGAGCGGACATAGACGGACTCTTCAAGCCTGTCTGAGCTGTTTCTCCAGGCGTTCGCGTTCGGCTTCAAAGCCGGGTTTGCCCAGCAAGGCAAACATATTCTTCTTGTATGACTCAACGCCAGGCTGGTCAAAAGGATTGACACCGAGGACATACCCGCTGATGGCGCAGGCCAGTTCGAAGAAATACATCAGCTGGCCGAGGTTGTACTCATCTATCTTTGACAGGCTTATTGTTACTACCGGAACTCCTCCCTCAATGTGGGCAATCCGTGTACCTTCCTCGGCCTTGTGATTCACCTCGGTAAGTTTCTTCCCGGCGATGAAGCCAATGCCGTCAGCATCATCCGCGGCTCCGGGGACAACCAGCAGGTGTCTGGATTCTTCCACATGGATCACCGTTTCGAAAAGCTTGCGTTCGCCCTGCTGAATATACTGTCCCATTGAATGGAGATCGGTAGTAAAGGTTACCGAAGCCGGGAATATTCCCTTGCTCTCCTTCCCCTCGCTCTCGCCGTAAAGCTGCTTCCACCACTCTGCAAGGTAGACCAGGGAAGGCTCGTAACTGATGAGTATCTCTGTTGAATAGCCCGTATTGTACAGGGCATTGCGGGCTGCGGCATAGGATACAGCTATATTTGATGCCGTGTCATTGCCGTCACGGATTGAAAGGGCCATATCCTTCATCCCAAGTGCAAATGCGTCAATGTCATATCCGGCCAGTGCCAGTGGCAGCATGCCTACGGGGGTGAGCACCGAGTAACGGCCGCCCACGTTATCAGGGATAACAAAGGTCTCATAGTCCTCCCTGACTGCGAGATCATGCAGCGCACCTCTCCTGGCATCAGTGATGGCTACAATATGTGCCTTCATGGCAGGCGCACCTACCTTGTTTCTGAGATGATCACGGAGAACGCGAAAGGCAATGGCCGGTTCGGTTGTGGTACCGCTCTTGGAGATGACAACAATATTGTAGGCCGTGCTGTCAAGATATTTAAGCAATGCTGCATGATAGTCCTCGCTGAGAGTATGACCTGCAAAAACCAGTTTGTGCTCATGCATGGCAAACGGGTCATTGAGTGCCTCCGTAAGAGCCTTGGCACCGAGGTAGGACCCGCCGATACCCACAACCACCGTTACCGGGGCCAGAGAGCGCAGCCGTGCAGCACAGGCTTTGACCTTGCCCATATTATTTACAACCTGATCCGGAAGGTGCAGCCAACCCGTGAACTCACTGCCGCGTCCCTTTCCTTCCCTGAGCGTATTGAGGCTCGTCCTTGCACTTTCCATGCAGCCTGCCAGCTCATCTTTCCTGATAAAGGAACCGATGTTTTCGATTCTGACTGAGAGTTTGTTTTTCATCTCTATTTTAATTTTTTGGATAAACTTTTTAGTTCCTTGAGAGGAACAGCATTCTCGTAAAGAATCCTGTATACAGCCTCCGCTATGGGAATATCCGCATTTAGTTTCTCATTGACTTCATGAATACGCAAGGATGCGAAGTAGCCTTCAGCTACCTGGTTCATCTCCAGGAGTGCGTTCCTTACAGTATAACCCTTGCCAATCATAAACCCCAGGTTCCTGTTGCGGCTATACTGAGAATAACCTGTCACAAGCAGGTCTCCAAGATAGGGTGATTCGGTTATGTCACGCTGAAGCGGAGACATTGCATATACGAAACGGCTCATCTCACCTGCGGCATTCGCCAGCAGAACCGCATTGAAATTGTCACCGTAGGCC
>JAEYZD010000126.1 GCA_023430725.1 Bacteroidota bacterium
TTCGTATCCATGATACCGGCATTCAATGTCGCCGTTGAGCAGCGTGAACTTGCGTGAAGGTTTCAGGGCAACCTGCTTCAGTGCCGCCAGGTCACCTGAAAGAATCCACGCTTTGTACCCTTCATACCTGTGCTTGAGGGCAGTACCTATCTTACCGTAAAATTCAGCCATGTCAGGAGCTCCGAGACGATGGCCGTAAGGAGGGTTGATTATCAGTGTCCCTCCTTCAGCAGGCGGGGGTGAGGCGAAGAAATCCCTCTCTTCAATCCCTGCCGAAGCTTCAAGCCCGGCACCTTTTATGTTACGCAGAGCGATGGCGCAGGCTTCCGGAGATATGTCACCTCCGTAAAGCTTTACAGGCGACTTTCTCTCTCTCTTTTCGGCATCGAACTTCACCGACCTGAAGAGGGCAGGATCATAATCCTTCCATTTCATGAATCCAAAACTCTTCCTGAACTTGCCCGGGGCAATGTTACATGCCATCAGCCCGGCTTCAGCGACGATTGTGCCGGATCCGCACATACCATCAACGAGGGGAGTATCAGCCTTCCATCCTGAAAGGGCAATCATCCCCGCGGCAAGCACCTCACTGAGCGGCGCTTCTCCTCCACCCTCGCGGTACCCGCGCTTGTAGAGAGGCACCACAGTTGAATCAAGCGAAAGGGTAACCCTTTCGTTGCTTATATGCACGTTCACAAGCAGGTCCGGCTCACGGACATCCACGGAGGGCCTCTCGAGGTTCAGCCTGCGGAAGAAGTCAGCAATCGCATCCTTTACAACAAGGCCTGCATAGCCACTGTGAGTGAAATGCTTTGAATTGACGACGGCCGTCACGGCAAAGCTCATACTGGGATCAAGATAATGATCCCAGCCAACAGCCACGGCTCCGTTATAGAGATCCTTCTGTCCGGCTACCCCGAAAGATGCCACCGGCATCAGCACCGAGAGGGCGAGACGGCTTCTGTAATTGACAGTGTAGAGCATCAGCTTCGAGCCTTCGAAAGCGACAGCCCTGTTCAGGGCAGTGACGCCGGTGGCGCCCAGTCCCCGGAGCTCCTCAGCCAGCACCTCCTCGAGGCCGTAATGTGTCTTTGCAAGCAGCTTCATCGTGTCTCCTTCCGGAATCCCAGGAGCTGATCATACATCCCAGGGGCATTCAGCACCTCAAGCGCCCGCAGAATTGCATAGTCATCCTCGTTGATGACCATGAAATACTCGTTCATATCCCACAGGTCACGGGCAACGAGCGCCTTCATGATCCTCTTTATCTCAGGGGCTGAAACATCAAATTGCGCCTGGTCAAATTTAACGCCGTTCTTCTCCCCTGCTGCCTTCAGCTCATCAATGGCCGCAGCGTCAACCTCAAAGCCCCTGCTGAAGTCACCAAAACTTCTGTACCTGCGCGTCAGCTGCTTCCTGTTGAGATCAGTGTAGGAAAGCATGTAGTTTGTGAGAGTTGAACTCCTGATGAGGTCACGGTAATAATCAGAATAGTAGGCTGTGTCAATTGGGATGAAGATGTCAGGAGTGATTCCGCCGCCTCCGTATACAAGTCTTTTGTTTTTCACCGTGAAAGCCTTGAGCGAGTCAGGCAGGTTTAGACTGTCAGGGTGAATAAGCTCACCGTTGAAATACCGTTTGTAGTAGGTCTGGAAATACTTGTCAAACCCTTCGTTGTACGGCGTCTGAATGGACCGGCCGGAGGGTGTGTAGTAACGTGCTATCGTAAGTCTGATCTCCGAGCCGTCGGGAAGACCGAAACCGTTCTGCACCAACCCTTTGCCGAAACTCCTGCGGCCTATTACAACTCCCCTGTCCCAATCCTGAACGGCACCTGCCAGGATCTCGCTGGCAGAGGCGGATCCTTCGTCTATCAGCACCGCCACCCTCGCACGGGTCAGTGCGCCTGAGGGAGCCGACTTATACTCCTGCCTGGAGGTATGCAGCCCCTCAAGGTAGACAATCAACTCATCACCGGAAAGAAGCTCATCAGCTATCTGGACAGCCGGAACCATGTATCCCCCGGCATTGCCGCGAAGGTCAATAACAAGATGCTCCAGACCGGTGGCGCGGAGTTTATCCACAGCCCCGGCAAACTCAAGGGCTGTCTGCTCCGAAAAACGGCTCAGTTTGATGTAGCCGACGTTGTCTGACACCATATAGGCCGCATCAAGACTGTTCACAGGGATCTTGTCACGGGTGATCGTGAAGTCAAGCAGCTCCTTCTGCCCCTTCCTGAAAATCACCACATCCACCTTCGTTCCCTTCGCACCCCTGAGCCGCTTCTGTACCCCGGTGGTCGAGATCCCGACGCCTGTTACCTTTTCTCCGGCTATAGAGATAATCCTGTCACCTGCCAGGATGCCCACCTTCTCCGACGGGCCCCCGGGTGTAGGTGATATGATCAGTATAGTGTCATTCAGAAGATTGAACTGAATGCCAATGCCCTCGAAAGCTCCCTGCAACGGCTCATTCTCCTCCTGCAAATCCTTTGCAGGTATGTAAACCGAGTGCGGGTCAAGGTTCCGGAGCGTGCTTATGATCATCTGCTCTGTAAGTGCAGAAATATCCACGCTGTCTACATAGATGGCCTCAAGGAGGGCGAGCGTCTTACCTATCTTGAAAGTCTCCTGAGTAAGCCCCTGTGCCCTGAGTACCGCGCCGTGCATAAGCAGCAGCGCAACAGATATGATTGTGATTCTTTTTAGCATCTCCTGTGGTTTCTTCTTCTCACTGCAAATATCATTCCCATTCTATTGTTGAAGGCGGTTTGGAACTAATGTCATAAACAACCCTGTTGACACCCCGGACCCTGTTGATGATCTGATTTGAGATCTCCGCCAGGAATTCATGCGGCAGGTGACTCCAGTCGGCTGTCATTCCGTCGGTTGATGTAACGGCTCTCAGAACCACGGCATTCTCATAGGTACGCTCATCGCCCATGACACCAACCGACTGCACGGGAAGGAGTATCACTGCTGCCTGCCATACCTTATTATAATAGCCGCTCTTCTTCAGCCCGGAGATGAAAATATCATCCGCATCACGAAGTATCTCAAGTTTGGCGGGAGTAACATCACCGATAATCCTGATAGCCAGTCCCGGCCCCGGGAAGGGATGCCTGTCAAGTATCTCGGCTGGCATATTCAACGCTCTCCCCACACGTCGCACCTCATCCTTGAAGAGCAGGCGAAGCGGTTCAACAACCTTCAGATGCATCTTCTCAGGCAGGCCGCCAACGTTATGATGCGACTTGATTGTTGCAGAGGGGCCGTTTACCGAAACTGATTCAATCACATCAGGATATATTGTACCCTGTGCCAGCCATATCACGTTCTGCACCTTATGTGCCTCACGGTCAAATACTTCAATGAATATCCTGCCTATTATCTTTCTTTTTGTCTCCGGATCGACAACCCCGCTGAGTCCCTCCACAAAATCCGAAGAGGCATCTACCCCAAGTACATTGAGGCCCATTCTCCGGTAAGCTTCGAGTACAGCCTCATATTCATTCCTGCGCAACAGCCCGTTATCAACAAAGATCGATGTCAGCCTGTCGCCAATTGCCCTGTCGAGCAGTATTGCCGCCACTGATGAATCAACCCCTCCTGAGAGACCGAGCACCACCCTGTCATCCCCGATCTGTTCCCTCAGTGACCGGACTGTCATTTCTACGAATGATTCAGGCGTCCAATCGCCGGTGCAACAGCAGATACCCCTGACGAAATTGCCAAGTATCCTGCTTCCCTCAATTGTATGATAAACCTCAGGATGGAACTGAATACCCCAGGTCTGCTCCCCTTCAATCCTGAATGCTGCCACCCTTACATCCTCCGTTGATCCGGTGATCATATAACGGTCCGGGGTTCTGACGATAGTGTCACCGTGCGACATCCACACCTGGGAGCCGGGAGTGACACCTGTGAACAGCGGATCTGACGGGTCTGCCGAAATAAGCTTCGCCCTCCCGTATTCACGGGTGTTCGAGGGCATGACCTCTCCTCCGAAGGCATGGGTAAGATACTGGGCGCCGTAGCAGACGCCAAGCAGCGGTATACGGCCCTTAATTTCTTCAAGATCAGGGAAGGGGGCTTTCTCATCGCGGACTGACCAGGGACTGCCTGAGAGGATGACCCCTCTTACGCTGGCATCAGGCCTCGGGAAATGGTTAAACGGGTGAATCTCGCAGTAAACATTCAGTTCCCTTACTCGCCTGGCAATCAGCTGTGTGTATTGGGATCCGAAATCGAGGATCAGTATCTTTTCCTGCACGGTTTTGGATTAATTCTGTTATGTAGGTGGCAAAGATAATCAATATGAGGATTTCCCGTCATCAGCCTATCTCATAAGTGGCACCTTCGCGTGCCGCCTCGCTGTCAGGGAAGACCTGCCTGGCCTCCTCCTCGAGCGGGGCCGGCGAACGGTAGCGTGCTGAGAAATGGCCGAGCAGAAGTCGCTTTGCACCTGCTTCGAGCGCAACGGTTGCGGCCTGACGTGCGGTGGAATGACCTGTCTTCAGCGCCAGCGGATCATGTTCGTCGCCGAAGGTGGCTTCGTGATAAAGAAGATCAACATCCTTTACCCAGGTGGCAAGCTTTTTGAACCGGCCTGTGTCACTGCAGAAGGCATAGGTGGCTGGATGGCGGGGCTCAAGGGTGACCTCTGTGCACGGGATGACCTGCCCGTTGTCGCGGATTATGTCTCCTCCCCTCCTGGCTGTCGCTATCTCCTCAATGGAAAGACCGTACTCAGAGATCTTCTCCCTGATCATGTTCCGGTCCGGAACTCTCTCCCGAAAGAGATAACCGTATGTTGTGATGCGGTGTTTCAGCGGAAAGGAGAAGACCTCCACCCTCCTGTCAGTAAGTATGCTTTTCGGTGATCGGCCTGATACTGTATGAACTTTAAGCTCGTATCCGAGGTTGATGTCAAAATCGGCCAGATGCTGCATGACCATATCTTCCGCCGGGGCAGGTGCATACAGGTGGAGCGGGGTCTTCCTGCCCATCAGGTTGAACGTTGACAGAAGCGGATAAACCCCGAAAAAGTGATCACCGTGCAGATGACTGATAAATATGTGGTTAATCTTGCCGAACCTTATCTTGTACCGGCGCATCTGCATCTGGGTTCCCTCTCCGCAGTCTATCAAAAACAACCGCTCATGCACGTTAAGTACATGAGCGGTGGGATATCGGTCTGAGGTGGGCAGAGCAGAGCTGGTGCCGAGTATGGTCAGCCTGAAAGCCATGCCGCCTTTCCTCAGGCTATTATTTTCTCAGCTTCCTCAGTATCAGCAGTAATGGACAGAACAGTATCAAGCTGCGAGATTGTGATAAGTCTCTCGACAGCCTCATTAAGTCCGCAAAGGACAAAAGTTCCTCCTGCGTTCTTGCAGAGCCTGTTTGCAACAAGAATTGCGCTGAGACCTGATGAATCACAATACTGGCACTTCTTCAGATCCAGTATGATATTCCTTTCTCCCTTGCCGGATATGAGTACCAGTTCCGACTTGAGTGAAGGAGCAATATGTGTGTCAAGCTTCTCAGTCTCAATGCTGATCACAGTGCACTTGTTCTTGTTTTGAATGTTGAAGTCCATAGCTGATAATTTTGGCAACTAAAAATAAGGTTATTTTTTCTTTTTACCTAGACTTTTAGCCTCTTTTTCTTCCATCTCATCCTTGAGAGCCTGAAGCCCGGTGATGTCACCAAGGGTTGTTTTCTCAAGGCTGGCCTTTAGCTTGCGGGCTGCCTTCTTGGTATTGTCAGCCTCATTGCGCCTTGCCGATGTGTCTGATCCTTTTCTCTCATCCTCGAAAACGCGGCTGTGCGAGACGATGATCTTCTTGGCACCCTTGTTGAACTCAATAACCTTGAAGTTGAGCTTGTCCTCAACAACTGCCTGGCTGCCGTCTTCCTTCACAAGATGCTTCGGAGTGGCAAAGCCTTCAACACCGTATGGCAGTGCTATGATGGCTCCCTTGTCAAAGACCTCGATGACAGTACCCTCATGGATTGAGTCAACCGTGAACAGATCTTCAAACACATCCCACGGGTTCTCTTCGAGCTGCTTGTGACCAAGGCTCAGTCTCCTGTTCTCCTTGTCTATCTCCAGAACAACCACGTCTATCTCGGCGTCAATCGATGTGAACTCAGCCGGATGCTTGATCTTCTTCGTCCATGACAGGTCGGAAATGTGAATCAGGCCGTCAACGCCCTCTTCGATCTCAACGAAGACACCGAAGTTGGTGAAGTTGCGAACACGCGCCTTGTGTCGTGAATTGATGCTGTATTTCTTGTCAATGTTCTCCCATGGATCCGGCTTGAGCTGCTTGATGCCAAGTGACATCTTGCGCTCCTCGCGGTCAAGTGTCAGGATGACTGCGTCAACCTCGTCACCCACCTTCATGAACTCCTGGGCACTGCGAAGATGCTGTGACCATGACATCTCTGAAACATGGATGAGACCCTCGACACCCTGTGCAATCTCAACGAATGCACCGTAGTCAGCCATTACAACAACCTTGCCCTTGACCTGGTCACCCACTTTCAGACCCTCGCTGAGCGAATCCCACGGATGCGGGGTAAGCTGCTTGAGACCGAGAGCAATCCTCTTCTTGTCATCATCAAAGTCGAGGATGACAACATTGAGTTTCTGGTCGAGCTGTACGATCTCCTCGGGATGGTTGACCCTGCCCCATGAGAGATCGGTGATGTGAATAAGTCCGTCAACACCGCCGAGGTCAATGAATACACCGTATGAGGTGATGTTCTTGACTGTACCTTCGAGTACCTGGCCTTTCTCGAGCTTCGAGATGATCTCCTTCTTCTGCTGCTCAAGCTCGGCTTCGATGAGAGCCTTGTGCGACACAACCACGTTCTTGAACTCCTGGTTGATCTTCACAACGCGGAACTCCATGGTCTTGCCAACGTATACGTCATAGTCACGTATCGGCTTGACATCAATCTGCGATCCGGGAAGGAACGACTCGATGCCGAAGACGTCAACGATCATACCACCCTTCGTGCGGCACTTGATGTAACCGGTGATGATCTCATTGTTTTCAAGAGCCGAATTGACGCGGTCCCATGAATTGTAAGCCCTTGCCTTCTTGTGCGAAAGCACCAGCTGGCCCTTCTTGTCCTCCTGGCTCTCAACATAGACTTCAACAGTGTCACCTATCTTGAGATCGGGATTGTAGCGGAATTCGTTAAGGCTCACCACTCCCTCGGACTTCTGCCCGATGTTTATGACTACCTCACGGGTATTCATTGAGATGACCTTGCCCTCAACAACCTCGTCAACTGCGACGGTTGAAAGGGTCTCTTCATACTGTTTCTCCTGGTCAGCACGGCTTCTCTTTGAAAGAAATCCGTCCGTCTCATATGAGTCCCAGTCAAACTCTTCAGGTGTGGCTGCTGCCATCGCTGCTGCAGTTGCTTCTGCCTTCACCTTTTTTTCTTTCTTTTCCTTAAGAATAGGCTGTTCCTCAGCAACCATCTCACCTGCTGATTCAACAACCACCTCTTTTGCTTCTGATTTTACTTCCGCTCCGCTCTCTTGTGGATTTACATCCTCGTTCGCAACGTTGCCGGTCTCTTCGTTAATTTCACTCATTTTGAATAATTTACTTGAAAATTAATAAGTTAGACATTATGTTGTTTGAAAATTGCTGGCAAAGATAATTATTTTTTCTTTCGGAAAACGAACAAAGGACAGATTTTCAGGGTATAAGAATTTAAAAACAGTGCACAGAGCAAGGTCACTGTTTAGATTGTTCCTTTTTTCTATTTTTGTGTTCAGTTTAACTAAATTAGTATTGATGAAAGGCATTATCCTTGCCGGCGGATCCGGCACCAGGCTTCATCCCATAACCGAAGCCATCTCCAAACAGCTGCTGCCGGTCTATGACAAACCGATGATATATTATCCCCTCTCTGCCCTTATGCTTGCCGGGATACGTGACATCCTGATCATATCAACCCCGCGTGACCTGCCAAGTTTCAGGGCATTGCTGGGTGACGGCACAAGGCTGGGCATGAGCTTCACATACCGTGAACAGCCCTCCCCTGACGGCCTCGCACAGGCTTTCATAATAGGTGAGGATTTCATCGGCGATGATAATGTCTGCATGATCCTGGGAGACAATATCTTTTACGGCCACGGTTTTGGAGGGATACTGAAGGAGGCTGCTTTGCTGAAGGAAGGAGCTGTCGTCTTTGGTTATGCCGTCAATGATCCCGAACGCTACGGGGTGGTTGAGTTTGACGATAACCTCAAAGCCGTCAGCATAGAAGAGAAACCACTCAAGCCAAAATCGAACTACGCCGTCACCGGCCTCTACTTCTATGACAACACAGTGGCCGCCAGGGCCCGGAACCTGAAACCCTCTCCCAGAGGAGAGCTGGAGATAACAGATCTCAACAGGCTCTATCTCCATGAGGGAAAACTGGAGGTGAAGCTGCTCGGACGGGGAATGGCATGGCTTGACACCGGCACCTTCGACAGCCTCCTGCAGGCATCAAACTTCATTGCAACCCTCGAGCAGAGACAGGGACTGAGCGCCTCCTGCATTGAGGAGATTGCCTACAAGAGCGGCTTCATCACAAGAAATCAGCTCCTTGAACTTGCCAGGCCACTGGCAAAAAGCCAGTACGGACAGTACCTTCTTAAAGTGGCAAACGAACAGGCCTGAAGATGAAAGTACACAGGACTGAATTTCCAGGGCTGCTGATCATAGAACCGGATGTATTCAATGATGCAAGGGGCTATTTTTTTGAGAGCTACAACAAACTGAAATACAGCAATAACGATATTGTTTACGAACCCGTCCAGGACAATGAGTCCAGTTCATGCAGGGGTGTCATAAGGGGGCTCCACTACCAGGAGGAACCCTTCGCGCAGGCCAAACTGATCAGAGTCATTGAGGGCCGGATATATGACGTGGCCCTTGACATACGGCGAGGATCACCTACCTACGGCAAGTGGTTCGGACTGATAATCGACTCCGAAAAGAAACTGCAGTTCCTGATACCCAGGGGCTTTGCGCACGGCTTCTCTGTGCTTAGCGAGAAAGCAATAGTTCTTTATAAGTGTGACAACAGCTACTCCGTTGCACATGATCGTGGCATTAACGCACTGGACCCTGACCTCGGGATCGACTGGATGATAAGGGACAAAGAACCGATTATCAGCCCGAAAGACATAAAGCAGCCTCTGTTCAGGGATATTTCATCAAACTTTACATTCAGCGAATGACAACCATACTGGTTACCGGGGCATCCGGACAGCTGGGCAGCGAAATCAGGGAACGGTCGGCACGTTACAGCGGATATGAATTCATCTTCACCGATGCCGGCGAGCTGGACATTACAGATGCTGCCGCAACAGCAGCTTTCATTGCGGCAAGCCAGCCAACCTGGGTAATAAACTGTGCTGCATATACTGCCGTTGACCGTGCGGAGGATGAGGAGGCTCTGGCTACAAGGATTAATGCAACCGGAGTTGAAAACATTGTCAGTGCGCTTCAGGGTACAGGCTGCAGGCTGATCCATATCTCCACCGATTACGTCTTTGACGGCAACAGTCCTGTGCCTTACACAGAGGATAACACTCCGTCACCTGCCTCAGCCTACGGCCGCAGCAAGCTGGCCGGAGAAAAAGCCGCCATAAAATGGCCTGAAACAATGATTATAAGGACCTCCTGGCTATATTCATCCTACGGCAGCAACTTCGTGAAGACAATCCTCGGCAAGGCAGGCTCGGCCCAGAGCCTGAGCGTGGTCTTCGACCAGGCCGGGTCACCCACTTACGCTGCTGATCTGGCAGCGGCAATAATGGACATCATAAGCGGCGTGATCCGCAACAGCAGTAACTTCGTTCCAGGTATTTTCAACTACTCGGATGAAGGTGTCTGCAGCTGGTTTGACCTGGCCTGCGAAATCGTGAAAGAGGCGGGTTCGCCCTGCGCGGTTGTGCCGGTAAGGAGCTCGGCATGGCCTTCGAAGGTGAAAAGGCCGGCATACAGCGTCCTTGACAAGACACGTATCAGAGATGCATACAACCTCAGGATTCCGCACTGGCGCACCAGCCTAACTAATTGTATATCAAAAATGAACCGGATATGATCAACATCGAAGAAATCAGGACAAAAGCCGCCGCATGGCTTGGCGAAGAGTTTGACGAAGCAACCCGCTCGGAGGTAAAACACATGCTGGAGCATGATGAAAAAGCTCTGGTTGACGCCTTCTACCAGGACCTTGAGTTCGGTACCGGGGGACTGCGCGGGATCATGGGTGCCGGAACCAACCGGATGAACAGGTATACCCTCGGGATGGCAACACAGGGTCTCTCCAACTACCTGAAAAAGCACGCCAAAAATCCTTCCTCAATCAAGGTCGCAATTGCTCATGACAGCCGTAACAACAGCAGTTACTTCGCGAAGGCGGCAGCGGATATATTCGTTGCCAACGGGTTTACGGCACTGCTATTTGACGCACTGCGGCCGACACCGGTCCTCTCATATGCAATCAGGATGCACGGATGCGACGCCGGTGTAATTATTACAGCTTCGCACAACCCGAAGGAGTATAACGGCTACAAGGTATCATGGAACGACGGTGGCCAGGTGGTATCACCGCATGATAAGGGCATAATTGACGAGGTCCGCAGCATAAAGTCAGTCTCTGAGATCGCTACAGGAGGCGATCCCTCAAGGATTGTCACAATCGGAGAAGAGACAGATAAAAAATACATGGAAGAGGTGCTCGGACTGAGCCTGAATCCTGAGATAATAAAAAGAAACTCAGACATGGGTATAGTCTATACCCCGCTTCACGGCACCGGCTACAGGATGGTCCCGGATGCACTGAAGATGTACGGGTTTAAAAATGTTTATCCGGTTCCTGAACAAAGCATCACCGACGGCAACTTCCCGACACTGCGTTCACCCAATCCCGAGGAACCTGATGCCCTCGCCATGGCCCTTGACCTGGCACGGGCCAAAAATGCCGATCTGGTGATGGCCACCGATCCTGACGCCGACAGACTGGGTATTGCAGTCAGAAAACCCTCCGGGGAATTCGTGCTGCTTAACGGCAACCAGACAGGAGCCCTGCTGACATGGTATATTATCTCACAAAAAAAGAAAAACGGCGCCCTGAAGGGGAATAAGTACATAATCAATACGATAGTCACTTCAGACCTGCTTGACAGAATTGCGGAAGTAAACGGAGTGAAGTGCTACAGCGTACTCACCGGGTTCAAATACTTCGCCGAGCTGATGCGTGATCTTGAAGGCAGGGAGAAGTATATCGGCGGCGGAGAGGAGAGCTTTGGCTACCTGCCGGGCGATTATGTGAGGGATAAGGACGGCGTGGCCTCCTGCGCACTCATTGCAGAGACGGCAGCATGGGCTGCTGACCACGGCAAATCGCTCTGGCAGCTCCTGCTTGACATCTATGCTGAGTACGGCCTATTCCGGGAAAAACTCGTAAACGTGGTGAGGAAGGGTGCCGAGGGTGCCGCCGAGATAAAGAGCATGATGGAAGGGTATCGCAACGATCCGCCAAAGGAGATTGCGGGGAGCAGGGTTGTCAGGATGAGCGACTATCTTGCACAGGTATCGACTGACCTGGTCACCGGCAAGCAGACCCGGCTGCTCCTGGAAAAATCGAATGTGCTTCAGTTCTTCCTGGCTGACGGAACCAAGATCTCCGTCCGCCCCTCCGGCACCGAGCCGAAGATCAAGTTCTACTTCAGCGCCAGCACCAGGATGGACGACGTCTCCTCATTCGAAAGACTGTGGAATGAGCTCGATCAGAGGATTGATGCGGTTGTTCATGATATGAAGCTGTAGGAGGCAATAGGCAAAAGGCAGCAGGCAGTAGTCTGATATTCTGCATTATATGCAGAATACGCCTTTATGTTGTCAACACTGTTGCCTATTGCCAATTGCCTACTGCCTTAATCCCCGATTATCTTGACCAGCACCCTCTTCCTTCTCATACCGTCATACTCGCCGTAGAAGATCTGTTCCCAGGTGCCAAAGTCGAGTCGGCCGTTTGTGACGGCAACAACCACCTCGCGCCCCATCAGCTGACGCTTCATGTGAGCATCGGCATTGTCCTCGAATCCATTGTGACGGTATTGTGAGTGAGGCTTTTCAGGGGCAAGCTTCTCAAGCCACACCTCAAAATCCTGGTGAAGGCCCCCTTCATCGTCATTGATGAAGACCGAGCTTGTGATATGCATCGGGTTAACCAATATGAGGCCTTCCTTTATACCGCTTTCTGCCAGGCACTGCTCAACCTGGCGGGTGATGTTTATATAATCCCGGCGGTGGGGCGTCTCAATCGTGAGTTCTTTACGGTATGATTTCATTTTTCAGATTATTTGTATCGAACCACAAAATTAAGAATTGTACTGACCTGTCGTTGGGTCAGCGGCTCCAGCCTCTTACCGTTGCGGTTTGCCGGGGCAACAGGTAGAGTGTTGAGATACCCTTGCCAACAGTGAAGGCGATGGCGGCGGCAACCACCCCGGTCATGTTCAGGAAGACCGTGCAGACCAGCAGGATAGCAATAATCGATATGAGCTCGATTGCCGTGGCTGTTGAGATCGGACCCGTTGTGCGGTTGATGAGAAGCAGCGATCTCTGGTAGTTCAGAAGGACCGTAAAGGCAGGCAGAAGGATCATTATTTTCAGGGGCAGATATGACATGTCAGCCAGCTCCTGGCTCAGGCCGGAGACATTAACGAACCACAGGTCGGCCAGCGGGGTGAATGCAAGGATGGTGATCAGAACCGTAACTGCCACCCCCATATAAACCGCATAATTCCGCAATGGCCGGTAGTTCTGCCTCTGATTGCCTATGAGGGCTATGTTCACCTCCTGGTATGACAGCCCCAGGCTCCTGAAGATGAAGACCAACGAACTTACAACAGGGAGCACTGCCAGAGACTCGACAGCCATGTAACTTCTGCCGAGGAAAAATGTGACAAACGGGTGCACGCCAAGGGAGAGAAGTGATGTTATAG
>JAEYZD010000169.1 GCA_023430725.1 Bacteroidota bacterium
GTTCTTGCCTGCACCTACACCCACAAGATAATAGTCGTAACCAAGGAACTTGATCTGGGTTTCTGCTGTTGCCCCCGTGATTGTGAAGGTCCTGGTTGCCTCAGGTGCATTCCACAACCCGATACAGTAATCGGTTACCGCACCGGCGTCTGCAGGCCATACGGGCCAGTTGTCAATTATGAACTGACCCTGGCTCACGGTTCCGGGACCTATAACGCTGACATTAAGGATGTTGTCATCCATGGTGCCGGTTGCTGTCATGTAGGGAATAGCCTTAAATGTAACAGTAAGCGTCTGTGTACCAACAAGCTTTGAAAGGGGAGGGGAGATGAGGTCACCACCGTAACCCGTTTTCCCCACCTTCACAAAACCCTGACGGGCATAGAGCAGCGGAGTGGTGCCGCTACCGGTTGTTGTATTGACACTGCTTGTCCATCCCCTGTCCTTCTGTTCTTGTGTCCAGTTGTCAATCCGTGTTTCACCGGTTGTGGTATAGAAGACCGGGCTGCCGTAGGCAAGCCAGCTGAAATCCTCCTCAAGTACAACGGTGCCCGGTGACTGGGTCAGGACAACTGTTTTAATAATCTCCGGATACTGGACTGCTGTGAGTGTCAGGGTGACCTCGCGGGGATCGATGCTGGTGTTCTCTTCCGCAACCAGGGTTATCTTCTGGGTGGTGACTGATTCTTCAGCCAGCCAGGTGTCATCGCTGAGCGAGTAGGTCCATGTGACGTTCGAGGCCACATCAACCGAGAACGGACCTCCGCCGGCAGGAATTGTCACTGCTGCAGGAAGGTTGATATAAGGAATGTTACCCTCCTGCTCAACGCGAAACATCACAGGCTGTTCATCTCCGTCAACCACAAAGGCAAAGTTGGCAATGCGTGTGTCAAAGGTTTGGTTTGCCTCAACGATGATCTTGAAGATGCCGTCTGCATCACCCTTGTCGGGGAAAGCTTTTACCCATCCGGCGTCCTCCTGTTTGACAACCTGCCACGGTCTGTTTGACCTGACCACATAAGCCTGTGTCTTGGCCGCCTTGTTGACGGTCAGACCTGTCGGATCACCTTCTATTGTGAAGAAGGGATCTTCCACTATCGGATCTTCCTTGCATGAAGAGAGCAGGAAGAGAGAGAAGAGGAACAGCGGAAGGATGATCAGCGCTGTATTCTTCAGATTTTTTATGCAATTGTTTTTCATCTCTTGACTGTTTTGCTTGTTATTTGCTTCCGGTGATAGCCTCTTTGCTCCACCAGACCGGTGTCTTCATATCATTCTCACCGCCCATTTCCTGCAGAGCCGCCTCAGCGTTAGCCCCGTTGGTAAGGATTGTGATGTTAGGATAACCCAGGCGGGCAGGAAAGACATTATCATTATAGGTTGTACCCTCTCCGATTGTCAGGACAGGGTAGCCTGTACGGCGATACTCATGGTATGCCTCCATCCCCACCCAGAAGAGTGCCAGCCATTTCTGGTTGCCAAGGAACTCTTCCTTGTTGGTAGCAAGATCCCAGGAACCGAGAGGAGATGCAAGGTATGCATCGACGTCGGTTGGTGTTATGCTGACTGCCGGTTCAGAGAATGCTCCCTGCGCGGACCACTTCTCCATGGAGGCCCGGACGCCTGACTCATAATAGTTCTTTGCTGCGGCCTGACCGCCGGTGATCCAGCCTTTGAGAGCAGCCTCGGCAAGGATAAAATGTACCTCTGCAAAGTCCATGTAGGTTGCGGGAGCGTCTCTTCTGCAGAAGACCTTGTAATTGAGCCATGATGTGCCCCTGTCAACTTCGCTTCTCTCTATATCAGTACAACCTGAAACAGTGCCTTTCCATACGTTTGTCGGGTTAACCTGCGCATTCGGGTTCTTCTTCCCAATGATTGGCAGGCGCGGGTCAACGTAGACCTGGTTGCCGTTAATGTCAGTCTGGACGGTCAGCTTAATGAGCTGTTCGGTCAGTTTTCTTCCGCTGGAGGTGAATTCACTCTCGCTTGTTACCCCGAAGTTGCTGATATACGGGTCACTGCCGGTGAACTTCACGCTTGCATTGTCAAGATTGGTTGAGAACACAGGGTATTTGGCGGAATTACCAATTATCTCGGTTATTTTGGTCCCCACATTCATTTCACTGCGTCCTCCGACTCTGCAGAGAAGCCTGAGATAGAGAGAGTTGTTGAACTTTCTCCAGGCTGCCATGTTGCCGTTGTACATGCCGTCCATAGCAGGATTAAGGAATACAGGATTGGTTGCATAGATGTCATTGGCCTCCTCAAGCACAGCGAAGAGGAATTCATAGACCTCCTTCTGGGTGTTGAATCCAGGAGTCAGTGTTCCACCCGGTTTTACAGCGGTCAATGCCTCTTCATAGGGAATGCTTCCGAACATGTCAGTCATGTTGGAGAAGAAGAGCGCTTTGAAAGTCAGAGCTATAGCCTCCAGTGACCTGTCGTTGTGTTCAATTGAAAGGTCATACATATGCTGTACGTTTTTGGCATATGTTGCATAATGATTCCAATAGCCGTACCAGTCTCTCGAATCCTCAAGGAAGTACTGGTGTTCCCTGCGTGTTACGCCACCGGTGTGAGCGGTGTACTGCATCAGCTCGTTGTTGTAGTACCATGTACGGTTAAGCCACTGGTTGGCTGAGTTATAGAGCAGGGGTTCGAACATGCCCGAGGGCTGTATCATCCCCACCAGGGTCCTGTTCGGATTTGTATTTATCTCCTCGAAATTGCCGGTGCAGGAGTAGAGAGATCCGAGAACAAGCCCGCAGATGATTAATATCTTAAGTTTTTTCATTTGTTGCCTGTTTTTTAAATTAGAATGAGAGTCTCAGGTTCACACCCATTGTACGGGTCATCGGATAGGCGCCTGCCTCAATTCCGCTGAATACGTTGGTGCCGGTCATCATACCTCCTTCGGGATCGAACTGGGGCCACTTGTCAAGGCTGAAGATGTTCGTGGCGAAGACAGCGATGCTTGCACCCTGGAGTACCCTGGTCTTCTGGATAAGGGATGCAGGAAGCGCATATTCAAGACGTGCCTCCCTGAATTTCAGGAATGATGTCTCGAAGGTGTGGGCATCACCTGTATAGCGGTCAAGCACCCTTGCCTGGTAGTAGGTATAGATGCTGTTGGTGACCGTATTGTTAGGCTGACAGACAGCTGAACCGTCCGGATTTGTGGAGATCACGTTGACACCCTCGGCAACGATGCCGTCATAGCGTCCCTCAAGGGAGTTGGTGAGCTTGCCCTGGTAAGAGAGTATGCCGTGGGTGACTGAGAACCTGTGTCCTC
Organism: Bacteroidota bacterium; assembly: GCA_023430725.1. GTDB lineage: Bacteria > Bacteroidota > Bacteroidia > Bacteroidales > VadinHA17 > SR-FBR-E99. The sequence continues at coordinate 3,296 of JAEYZD010000169.1, forward strand.
CAACCTGGTACGAGAAGAGTGCACTGAAAGAAAGGTTCTTGTACCTGAGTGAAGTGCCGAAGCCTCCCCTGAAGTCAGGATTTACCTTACCGAGGAAATTGTTGGCAGTTGAATTCACTGAAGGAAGACCGGTTGTTGCGTCAAGTATAACCTGTCCTGAGCAGTCAACCTGGTTGCCCTCGTTGTCAAGGTAGTATGAACCCTCCGGTGCCCTGTTGAGAGCGAAACCGTAAAGCTGATGCATCTCCTGCCCGACATATGAGTAGACGTGCAGCCTTCCGCCGATTGTGGTTCCCATATCGGTCTCGATGGGCTGTGACGGGTCTATCCTCTCATGCAGGCTGACAAGGGTATTCTTGTTCTTAGCCCAGTTGAAGTGCAGATCCCATGTGAAGTTGCTGGTTCTGACCGGTGTGCCGTTCAGTGATATCTCAATTCCCTTGTTATTGATCTCGCCGGTATTGATTGTCATCGTTGTAGCTCCTACAATCGGGTCTATCTCAAGCGGGTAGATCTGGTCGGTTGTGGAGGAGCTATAGAGCGCTAGGTCAATTCCAAGACGATTTTTGAAGAGCCTGGCATCAAGGCCGAGTTCCCAGCTCTCTACGTTTTCAGGCTTTATCATCGGGTCAACTATCACAGAGGGAGTTGTAAAACCGCCACTGATCGAGGATGATCCGTAATACTGGTCAAGTGAATATGGTCCTGTATCATTGCCAACATTTGCCCATGAGAGACGCAGCTTCGCCATATTGACCGCCGGCAGGTTGCTGCGGAAGTCAAACATCTGATCAATAAGCATGCTGAAAGCAACCGAAGGATAAAAATAGGACCAGTTCTTTGGCGCAAGTGTGCTCGACCAGTCGTTGCGTCCGGTAACATCAAGGAAATAGGTGTCATCCCAACCAAGGTTCACAAATCCGTAAAGGCTGTTTATCATCTTATAACTCCTGTAATTGGAGGGGTCAGGATAGATACCCTGGGGTACGTTGTCAATATGATATACACCGTCAATATTCAGCTCGTCAAGCTGTACTGTGTTGCTTCTGTAATGATAGCTCATGTTATTGCCCCCGAAGGCTGTCATGGTTGTCAGTCTTCCGTCGAGCAGGTTGATCTGGTACTTCAGAAGGAAGTCGCTGTTGGCTTCGAAGTTGGTGAAGCCCTGTTCGCGGTAGAATCCGTTCTCCCATCCAAAAGTCATCTTCGGTTTCCTCTGTGTACGGAATTCGTTGCTGAGGTCAATACCTGTTCTCAGATCAAGTGTCAGCCCTTTGGCCAGTTTTGCAGTGAAACCCATTGTTCCGAAGACCCTGTCCTTGTCTGTTGTATTGAGTTCTTCATAAAGCACCCTGTAGGGGTTGTATGATCCTGTTCCTGCAAAGACAAGGCTGTTTCCGTTCTCTGAGATGGTGGCGTTTCTGTTGATTGCATTGAACCTGCCCTCAAAGTACTCATTGCGCCAGTCAGCCATGGAGTTGGAATTGTATCCCCACATCAGGTTGTACATTACTGTTGTCTGGTGATAACCGGCCATTGGCATGTTGTCACTGTCAGTGCGGTAGTAGTTGACCTTTGTCCTGAAATCAATCCACTTGTTTACCGGTGTCTCAAACGAGAAGGCATATGCCTGTTTCTGATAACCGGTGTTCGGCAGAATCCATTTGTTCCTGGTGTCAGTCACAGAGAAGCGGATATTCTGCCCTTCTCCGTTGCTGCCGCTGATGGCGATGGAGTTATTCAGAGTCACCCCGTCCTGGAAGATGCCGGTGAACCAGTCATCCTTATATACAAAGGGTGTCTTCACTATCTCACCTGTCTCCCAGTTCTTGCCCTCATACTGGTAACGGAGCTTGTCAGCACTGAACTCCTCACCCCACGCATAGCGCGAAAGGTTTCTCGGTGGGTAGTCGGTTGTTCCGACAAGACTCGGATCAAGTGTCCAGAAGTTGTATTCATTAAGGCCCATGTCGGAGCCTGATCCAAACTGTGTCTGGAAATCTGGCCAGTACCCTGCTCTCTCCATAACGACGGATGAGTTTACAGTTACACCGATACCCTTGGTTTTGCGTCCTGACTTGGTTGTGATAATAACGGCACCATTGGCTGCCCGCGATCCGTAGAGCGCTGTGGCTGCCGGGCCTTTCAGTACGGAGACCGATTCGATGTCATCAGGATTAAAGTCGCTTGCCCCGTTACCGTAGTCTACGGGGAAATCGGATCCGGAGTTTGTATAGCTGCTGCTTGATGATGTGGCAGTAGTTCCTGACCTCACCGGTACGCCGTCAATCACGAAGAGAGCTTCGTTACTGCCATACTTGAGTGACGCATCGCCTCGCAGTGTGACTCGCATCGAGCTGATGGGTCCTGAGCTGGCGCTGTTGAATGTAAGACCTGCAACCTTGCCGGCCATACCGCTGAGCCAGTTGGTGGATACAACATTTGTTAGCTCTTCGCTGCCAACCTTGCTGACAGCATATCCAAGTGATTTTTCCTCACGTGTAATGCCGAGCGCAGTGACAACCACCGCAGATACCTCAATCGCCTCCTCCTGCAGTGTAACATTGATGACACTCCTGTCACCAACGGTTACTTCCTGCTTCACGTATCCAAGGAACTGGAATTCCAGTACGGCACCTGCACCGCTCACCCTGATTGAATAGACTCCGCGGGAGTCAGTACTTGTGCCGGTAGTGGTTCCCTTAAGCACAACAGTAGCCCCGAATATTGGGGTTGCACCGTCAGGCTCAAAGACCGTTCCTGTCACCTGCCTCTCCTGACCCATCACCGGTAACATTACCAGTGCCATCAGGAATGTGGCAAGAATAATCTTCAGATCTGGTTTGAATTTCATAGATTAGTGGTTTTAAGTTGTTTATTTAGAGTTTATTGCATTAACCAGGTAAATGCTTTTGGCCGGGTCATGGTCTCGGTGTACACATTCCCGAACCTGTCAGTCACCTTTATCTCAAGGGTTGATGTGGCTGATGATGCACGCACCCTGAACATATGAGCCGTGTTGCCTGTGATGAATGAGCTCGTGGGTACCGCTCCTACATTGAGCCGTTTTGCCTCGTATGATATTATGTGAAGCGGATCCTTTGCCGAAACCCTTTGAACAGTCAGAGGGGTAACGCCCTCTGTGACCTCGACGGTCCACTCCGGATCATAACCCCACACATTGATAAGCACGTCATTCACCTTGTTTGGCGAAGCATATTCACCTGCATATTCTGCCAGGGCAGCATCGGTTGAACCGGGGGCGAAGGCAGCAGCGGTGATGTGAACCTCATTGAGGTCATAGCTCCTGAACTGGTAAGTGGCCGGTTTGCCGGCGCTCTTGTAATACCATGTCAGACTGCGTCCGTCGTTTTCCCAGACACCGTAACCGCCCGGACTCCCGTCCTTGCAGATATGATTGCCGGCATACCCGGTCTTGCCGGTCCACCACCAGGTGGCGCTGACAGCAGCCGTGTTGTGCTCAATCACCTGGCCCGATTCAACCGTATAGTTGATATGGGTGTGACCGCTGACGAAATGAACCTCATCAAAGTCTTGCACCATTGTGAGAAGCGTACTGCCGTTGTTCAGGGCCACACTGCTGACCTGTTCACCGGATGAATTGAGCGTCGGGTTACTGTAGAGGGGAGCGTGGATGAAGATTACAAGCGGAGTGGTTTTGTCTGTGACAGCCATCAGGTCTTTCGCCAGCCAGGTGGTCTGAGCCGTGATTACAACATCGTTATAGTTCCTTTCACCGACGACGCCCTGAGCTCCTCCCGAGTTAATGTACTGGATGTTGTCAAGAACCACATAATGCACCTGCCCCAGGTTGAATGAATAATATGTGGGGCCGATTATCTCCCTGAAAGGAGACTCCGATGGGAGATCTCCCTGGATATACGGGTCATTGTCGTGATTGCCGATGACGTTGAACATCGGGCAGTTCAGCTTCTTCATCTCTGACAGGTAGTTGTCAAGCCGGAAGTTGTTCTCATACCAGTAGACATCCCAGGTCATATCGCCCAGAGGCACGCCGTAAACCCGGATTCCGGCAGAGGTGTATGAATCAATAGTTGAATTTATATCAGGAATGAACCCGTTGCTGAACTGCGTCAGGTCATCATTGCGGTTCGCCAGGTGCCAGTCGGCCAGGGTCAGAACCACATGTTTGCTGTTATCCGTTCGAACCAGTGAGAAGTCATGCTGCTCAACTGAAGTGCCCGGGGTAAGTCTCCTGAAGAATTGCGGGATATTGTCACTTGCAGCAATCTCATAGTTGCCGGGAATTGATATGAAGACAAATCCGTTCTGCTTGGCTGAAGGAAGATAGTAGATCCCCTGGCTGTCGGTCACAGTCACCTCCACTCCGTCACTCACCACAACACCCGGAACGCCCTCACCGTCACAGTAGACGACTCCTTTCAGTGACATGCCGGGCTTGTCAGGAATGCCGGTATCAGCGATCACGTTTACAGTTAGTGTTCCAAGCAGGAGGCTGTCGATTCCCCTCTTTACAGTAAGTTTGTATGAACCGGAGGTGACTCCTGAAGGAAGAGTCAGGGTTGCGCCCTGCTCAGTTACAGAAGTAATTACGGCTGTATAGGTCTTGCCTGCATCGGTGGTCAGTACAAAGATTACCTGGTCATTGACCGCGAATCCTTTTCCTGTGATTGTTATTTCACCGCCGACAGGCACGCTCAGGCTTGATGGTATCGAAATTCCTGTGATCTTAAGCCCTTCGTCAACGGGGGGTGGCGGATCTTCCTTGCAACCCGTACAGGCTGCTGTTACTGCCACAAAAAAGAGAACCAGTATTTTTTTGATATCTGTCATTCAAACTTTTTTTTACTGAATATATCCAAGGTCAGCGAGGGTCTCCTGCGGTGTCTTTTCCGTGCCATAGCTTCGCACTTTTCGGGCATGGTAAAAATCTACCGTGAGGTCGGTTCGGTTTGTTATCATCCCGTCAGGCAGGGGAGAGGTCTTTTTCCCTTCGCCCGGGCCGAAATACTTCTCCATCTGCTCCACCGTATTGAATGAATAGACGTTGGCCTTCAGTCCGGCTGCCTTTACCTTTCCGGCAAATTCAGGGGAGAGGCCGTCGTTTTCGACTCCAAGGTTGGTGCCGATGAACTGTGCCCCGCACTCCTTCGCGAAGGCGATGATTTCGTCAGTCACCTCAGGCTTTGCAAACTCGTTTGTCTTCGGGTTGCCGATGAGGAAGCTGGCAAGCACCTTCTCGCCAAAAACGCGCTTGAAATTCATCATCCCCGCGCGGGAGAAGGTCTGAACCAGTATTTTGCCCCGGGTGTTGCCGACGTTTACCCTGTCTCCCTTCCAGAACGGTTCATCCGCAGAAGGTATCTCCCCTTCGAGGGGGTTCCATCCGATTCGTGCCAGCTCGTCATAAACCTGCTCCTCCAGTCCCGGATATTCATCGGGAATCTTTGTTTCTATATATATGCCTGGCCTGTGACCGTTATCGGCAGGGTCAGCCTCATATTCGAAGTGATACACTCCGGCCTCGTCCCTGGTGAAGACCCGGGTTCCGTCAGAATTGCGCCTGATACGCTTGCCTTCGGCGATGCGGAATACGTCTTCAAAGACGAGAACATTCTGTCCCACGAAGCTTTGGAGTGCCTGGTCAGGATTCTTTTTGTTGAATGCGCTGCCGGCATCGAGCATCATGATCTCCTCAAGCGTGAAGCTGCCTATCGGATCAGCTTCCCTGCCCGGGAACTTTTCTGCCACATCTGTTGTGCGCTTGAAGCTTTTATCGTGCATGATAATGAGCACACTGTCCTTTGACCTGTGGACATCGAGCTCAAGGTAGTCGGCGCCCGTATTGCGTGCCCAGCGGAAGGCCGCTTGGGTAAGCTCGGGTGCCCAGTAGATGGTACCGCGGTGTGCAATGACGGCGTTGTCAGGCATATAGTCCTGAACGCCTCCCTGTGCCTGGGTTCCTGTCTGACCGCATCCTGCCAGCATCGAAGCCATAGTAACAGTTATCAGTAGTCTGCTTATTTTCATTTTATCGGATCATTTGGGGTTAGCAATGTTCTGTCTGATTTTCCACTCTTCAGTGTGAAATTTCACCTTCGGGTCCCTGACGTCGTTGCACCTCACTATCAGCGCACCTTCCTTCTCCCAGTACGATTTGACCGTATGGCCGCTCATGGGGCCGTCTTCGGGACCGCGAACGGTTATGTCATCAGGATTTACAACTATCTTCAGGCCTGCTGACTCATTCAGCATGTCCATGTCGCCTCGGCTGTTGCCGCCAACAATAAGCGGTCGTGCCTTTATGAAAGTCTCTATCGTATGTGCCTTGCCGTCATCCTGTGGGATGGGAGGAATGATTTCACCGGTTGTGAAACCTTCCTTTACAACACATTTGGCACCGACCACATTTGTGACGGGTATGCCGTATTCCTCGGAGACGAATCTCTGGTAGAGGAATTCAGGGGATGCTGTAAGGATATATACTTCGAAGCCGTACTCCTTGAGATTTGCCACCAGCTGCTTCATCTCGGGATAGGTCTTGTTCCGGTATGACTCCACATAGCAATCATAGCCAATATTCGCAATCTCGTCAGGTGAGAGGCCTGCGAGGAAGTGAACCCTGTCCTCCACATAAGGCTTGCCTACATTGTTGCCGTCCTTTACCATCCTCTCAAGAATCTTCAGCTTGTCTTTTGCCTCCCTGTCTTTTCTCTCTTTCAGGACCACGTCAGCATAGCGGTAGAGCGCTTCGTCAGCCAGGTAATACGGCACCTGGCCGAAGGTGGTACCGTCACTGTCAAACACCGCCACCTTTCTTATGTTCATTGTGACCGTGGTATTGAGGAAAGCCTCGATCCTGTCATTAATCTCCTGAGACCAGCCGGAGATATGCCTGTATGTCTGAGCATTGAGTGTCAGGGTTGCGCAAAATGCGGCTGCAAGAAAAGCAAGTGTCAGTCGTTTCATATTGTTCATTTTGTGTTTCCGAGATATGTTTCTTTTTCCTTTTTCCAGGTGGTTGCCGAGAAGAGCGCCGCCAGGATGCTGGCAACGATGAAGATCCAGAATGTGGCGCTCCAGCCAAGGCTGATATTGTCTGCCACTGCTCCGATGAGCACCTTGGAGAGGAGTGCGTCGCCGATCAGGTAACCGAAGAGTCCGACAAATCCTGCTGCTGTACCGGCAGCATTTTTCGGCACAAGGTTTATTGCCTGTACACCGATAAGAGCTACCGGTCCGTAGATGAAGAACCCGATGGCTATGAGAGCCGAGTAGACGACGGTGACACGGGTGGCATCCGGATCGGAGCCGAGGGCGTTGGCAAAGAAAGTGGCCACCGGCACCGCTTTCCAGTAGAGGATCACGCTGAGCAGCACCAGTACCATATAGATCACGTTGGCCGGGGCACATCGGCCCTTGAAGACCTTCGAGGAGATCCATCCTATCAGAACCATGCCCGGTACACCTGCATAGTTGTGAAGCGAGAATGCCATCTTGCTCTGTTCGCTTGTAAGCAACCCGGCCTCCTCACAGTATGTGGGCGCCCAGTCGCCAATACCGTACCTTATAAGATATACAAACACGTTCGCCAGGGCTATCAGCCACAGCACCCTGTTTGTGAAGATATATTTGACGAAGAGCTCCTTAACCGGGATCTTCTTGTCAGAACTCATCTCCTTCTGCGCCGGGAAGTCGTTCCGGTACTTATCTATTGACGGAAGGCCGCACGACTGCGGAGTATCTCTCAACGCCCACCAGCAGAAGATTGCAAGCAACAGGGCAACTGCGCTGGGGAAGACGAAAACTGCTCTCCAGCTCTGTTCAACCATTACGCCTCCGCCGATGTCAACCAGGAAGAGACCTCCGAGGAGTGCCGTGCCCCATGCTGCCAGGTTGCCCATCAGGCCGCTGCCTACCGTGTGGGAGGTGTTCCATATGCCCATCTTGAAGCTTCGTTCCTTGTGCGAGAACCAGTGTACCATGATCCGTCCGCAGGGAGGCCATCCCATCCCTCCGAGCCATCCGATGAAGAGCATGAAGAGAAAAATGATCCAAACCGCACTGGTGGCAAAGGGGAAGAGCCCGACGGACATCATGAGTATTGCAGATAGGATGAGACCAATTACAAGAAACTTCCTTGCATCTGACCTGTCTGACAGGGCTCCCATAATGAATTTGCTGAAGGCATATGCTATTGAGATTGCCGAGAGGGCAATGCCGAGCTGAAGCTTTGTGTAGCCCAGTCCGCCACTCTCAACCGGCTGAATCATGCCGGGGATTGCAAGCGCAAGGTTCTTACGGACAAGGTAATAGGCGGCATAACCGATGAAAGCCCCCATGAAGACCTGCAGACGCATCCGCTTGTAGGCTTTGTCGACTTTCTCCTCCGGGAGCGGTTCTTTATAAGGCGGTGGTTTCAGAAAGTTTATCATAGGT
>JAEYZD010000203.1 GCA_023430725.1 Bacteroidota bacterium
GGGTGAACTGAGGATCAGGGATATGTACCGGCTTTACCGGTTTGAGAACTTCCTGTATACGGTGAAAATGACCGGTGGGGAGATAGACCGGCATCTTGAGCATGCTGCAGGTCAGTGGTTTGTCACCATGGAAGACGCCGGTGATTTCATGCTGAACTACAGGCTTGACGACAGCGGTGCTCCGGTAATGTCAAACGGCACCGCCAGGCTGCGCAACCCATCTTACAACTTCGAGTCCGCAATGGGAATAAAATATACTGTTGATATAAGCAAACCGCAGGGTGCCAGGGTGAATATCACTTCGCTGAGCGACGGCACTCCCTTCAGTTACAGCGACACTTACACTGTTGCTGTAAACTCTTACCGCGCAAATGGCGGCGGGGGACACTTCCCAGCAGCCGGTATTACAGGGAAGGAGCTGGAAAAGAGGATTATTACTGCCACGGAAAGGGATCTCCGTCACTACATGACCGAATGGATCCGGAGCAAGGGGACAATCAGTCCGGCCCCTATGAGTGATTGGAGGATCATCCCCGAAGAGTGGGCTGAGAAAGCCGAAAAGCGAGAGAGAAGACTGCTGTTCGGGTCTAACTGATTATTCTTTGATTAATGAAGATTTTATTAAGACTTGCAGCTGTTTCCATAGTCATTCTTACCCTTACCTCTGCCGGAAGTGTCAGACAGAAGCCCCTCAACCTGATACTCTTCATCGGTGATGGCATGGGCGTGTCTCATGTCTATGCCGCGATGACGGCATCAGGCAACAATATGACCTTCCCGTTCTTTCCTGTCACAGGCTTCAGCATAACCCACTCAGCTAGCAGTTATTCAACTGACTCGGCAGCTGCCGGCACAGCACTGGCCACCGGTGAGAAGACTAACAACCGGATGATATCGGTCAGGCCTGACAGTTCGGTACTGGTTTCTCTTTTTGAACACGCTCGTGTCTCTGGCAAGTCAACGGGCATTGTCTGCACCAGTTCCCTTACCGATGCAACACCCGCTGCCTTTGCTGCACACGTTCCAATCAGGTATGATTACCGTGCAATAGCCGGATGGTATGTCGCGGGAGCAGCTGATGTATTCATCGGTGGCGGAAGAAAGTATTTCGAGCCGGAAGTTGACTCCACCGGCAGCTTCAAAAGTTCTGAAGATGTGGTGTCGAAGCTGGTAGGGGCGGGCTATGATGTCACTTATGACCTTGATTCATTTGTTTCGTCCGGCGCAGGAAAAATTGCCGGTCTGATGTCACCTGATGACATGCCCAGGCTCTTCGAGGGAAGAGATCCTGAGTATCTTGCCAGGGCTACCGCCAGGGCGATAGAGGTTCTCTCGCGTAACCGGAAGGGTTTTGTGCTCATGGTTGAAGGTTCCGAGGTTGATGATGCCGGCCACAGCAATGACACTAAAATGGTCACCGACGAAGTTCTGGATATGGACCGGGCAGTTGCCGTTGCACGAGAATTCGCAGACAGGGACGGGCAGACGCTTATCGTGGTCACTGCCGATCATGAGACCGGAGGCATGAGCATCGCTGGAGGTGACCTTGCAAAGAAAGAGGTTACAGGTGCTTTCAGCATCAAAGGCCACTCAGGTGTAATGGTGCCAGTGTTTGCCTACGGACCGGGTGCCATTGAATTCACAGGCATACAAGAAAATACAGAGCTGTTTCAGGATTTCGTGAAGCTGCTTTCACTGAATAAGAAGAAGAGATGAACATGGTTGACCCTGATGAGGAAGGGAAACTGCTGCCACTTGTGGAGGAGTTCTACTCCGTGCAGGGCGAGGGGTGCAATACAGGCAAGGCTGCCTATTTCATAAGGGTGGGAGGGTGCGATATATGCTGCAGCTGGTGCGATACGAAGCACTCGTGGAATGCCGCGCTTCATCCGCTGGTGCCGGTGGAATCAATCGTTTCAAATGTTATGGCGGCCGGGGCAGATTCTGTTGTTGTTACCGGCGGTGAGCCACTTATGTGGAATATGGACCCGCTATGCAGACTGCTTAAAGTCAATGGAATAAAAACATTCCTGGAAACATCCGGTGCCTATCCTCTCACAGGCACCTGGGATTGGATCACACTCTCGCCCAAGAAGGGATCACCCCCTATGCCGGAAATCTGGTCAGTGGCTGATGAACTCAAGGTTGTAATCCAGAATGGCATTGATTTTGAGGATGCCGAGGTGTACAGGCAGAAGGCGGGGCCCCGGTGCATGCTTCTCCTGCAGCCTGAATGGAGCAGGTACGGTGACATGATCGGCGTTATAACTGAATATGTAAAAAAGCATCCTGAATGGAGAGTCTCCCTGCAGGCACATAAATTCATGCATATTCCCTGAATGGGTTTGAGAACTGTCATACTGTCCCTGATGATGACTCTGCTGCTGACACAGTTCACTGCCAACGGCCAGAATTTTCATACCCGTTCGAACAGGGCTCTCAAATACTACGATCAGGGGAAGCGCGATTATGAACTGCTCTACTATGACCGGGCTGAGAGCAGTCTGAGGCTGGCGCTGAAAGAGGACAGCCGCTTCTATGAGGCACACATTCTCCTTGGACAGCTCTATACTGACACAGGCGCATGGGAAAAATCTGTGACACATTACCGCTCCGCAATAAAGATTGATTCGCTCTACTTTGTTCCTGCCCTGTTCAGCCTGGGCCGGGCTGAGCTGAGGACCGGGAGATACTTCGATGCACTGAACCATCTTGAAGCTTACCTCAAACAGCCGGGTGCCACCCCAAAACTCCGCAGTGATGCTGAACGTATGATTGCCAGCTGCCGTTTCGCACTTACTTTTCCGCCGTCACTGTTTGAGCGGGAGCCTGTCAGTGCCGGCGATTCGGTCAATACAGTTCTTGATGAGTACTGGCCTTCCGTCACGGGTGACGGACAGCAGCTTATCTTTACGCGTGAGGTAAAAAGGGCGGCAGGATACGGTCGCGATAGCAACCGTGACAGGCAGGAAGATTTTTATATAAGCAAGTGGGCTCCTGACGGTTTCTGGGGCACAGCCCGAAACGCCGGAGCGCCGCTGAACACTGCAGGCAACGAAGGGGCACAGTCAATCTCCTCTGACGGAAGATACATGTTTTTCACTGCCTGTGACCGGAATGACGGACAGGGCAGGTGTGACATCTATTCTTCATCAAATGACGGCAACCGGTGGTCACCAGGATTGAACCTCGGCCCGCCGGTCAACTCTTCATACTGGGAGTCGCAGCCTTCCATCAGCCCTAATGGCCGAATGCTCTTTTTTGTGAGCAACCGGCCGGGCGGCATGGGTGGGATGGACATATGGTATTCCACCCGTGGCAGTGACGGGAAGTGGAGAAAACCGGTTAATCCCGGCAAAGGAATAAACACATCAGGCGACGAATTTTCACCTTTCATCTATTTCAATGGCCGGACACTCTATTTTTCATCCAACGGAAGAGAATCCTTCGGAGGGCATGACATTTACGTCACAACGCTGAATCGTGACTCAACCTGGACCACACCTGAAAACCTCGGGCCTCCGGTCAACACCCCGGCAGATGAGACCGGTCTGGTAATAGAATCTTCAGGCAGGCGGGCCTATTTTTCCTCGGTCAGAAATAAGGATAACGGAAAGGACATATATTATCTTGATCTGCCCGAAGAAATTCAGCCTGAGCCTGTTTCATATTTCAAGGGGAACGTGATAGATAAGGCATCGGGTCAGCCAATAACAGCCAGGTATGAGCTTTCAGATCTAACACGGAGGACAGAGGTGATAAGCTCGGTCACGGACAGCAGGGGAGAGATCTTTGTCTGCCTGCCACAGGGCAGCAGCTACGGACTGAATGTGACAGCCCCCGGATACATGATTTTCTCTGAGAACTTTGACTTCGTCGAAGGTTATACATCATCAGAGCCTTATCTCAAGACTATCGCCCTGAACAGGGTGAGGGAAGGAGAATTCATGAGGATGTACAATGTGTTTTACGATACTGATTCATGGGAGTTGCTGGAGTCATCCCTTCCGGAGCTGGAACAATTGCTTGAATTCCTCAATGACAACCCGACAGTTGTCATTGAAATAGGCGGCCACACTGATTCGGACGGCAGTGATGAGCATAACCAGAGGCTGTCAGAGAGAAGGGCACAGTCTGTTAAGGAATTTCTTGTCAAGAGGGGTATTGCCGGGACGAGAATCTTTTCCCATGGTTATGGTGAGACAACTCCAGTGGCTGACAATTTAACACCTGCAGGCAAGAGGCTCAACAGAAGGACTGAAATTACGATCCTCTCCGAAGGCACGGTAAAGAAATAAACTCTCTCGCGGGAGAGTCTCCGGAATCTTGACGCAGCGGCCGGCAATGACTTAAGGAGGGGGCAAATAACCCCCTCCTTTCCTTTCCAATCAGACATTTGTAGCTCCTCAGAGAATCAGATTGCGATCTTATTCCCAGAAGAGGTACCGGTTAGTATTTTCAGGCCGGGACTTTCCTTTACGGGTAATGTGACAAATACGGATGTGCCTCCTGCTTCGTTTGGCTCCACCCTGATAGAGCCATCCATTGCAAGAATAAGATTTCTGGCCAGGATTAAATTCATAGCGGAATAGGTATCCTGACTTTCGGAATGTTGGATCTCAGGATTGTCGGAAAGCAGCAGATCACTGCTTCTGGGGTAATCCTGGCCAGAATCTTTTACGTAGAATGTCGTCTTCTCATCACTGTACATGCACCCCACCTTTATAAACCCTGAAAAAGTATGGTCCAGTGCATTCCGGAAGAGATTGCTGACGATTCTTGTTGTCCGTGCAGCGTCAAGCTTGAGCATCAGCCTGTCAGGCAGGTTGTCCTCCTGTATCAGAACGACATTGTCGCGCCCCTTTTTCCTCATGAAAACCCTGAAATCAGAGGTAAGTGACTCGAACAGTCTTGTGATGTCGGTCTCGCGCTGACTCTCCTTTGCGGATCCTGACTCGAGGACCGCTGTGTCAAAGAAATTTTCAAACAACCCGATCAGCTGTTCGCATGAGGAGATGATCTGCTCTGAGAACTCTCTTTTCTCATTGTCGCTGAATCTCTCGTTGTTCATGAGGTAAGAGAATGCTACAATGGAGTTCATCTGAGTTCTTACCTCATGTGATACACCTGCAAGTATGTTTGGTTTGTTGATCATTTTGTCCAGTTTTTCCTGCCCTGTCGCCCCTGCTGAACCCGTCTCATGCCAGTTATTGCGAAGAATCTCGAACATATGAACAGTTTTGACTCTTATTTCAGTTTACGTGACAGCCTGGCAGCCTGCTTGCTGTACCTGCTGGCTGAAGCAGCTATGGAGCTGAACTGGTTCAACGCTTTTTCCCTGTTGCCGGTCATCATATAACACAGTCCCAGGTACCATTCTGCATCTTCAATATAGAGGTTGTCATTGTGCTCTATGACACGTGTAAATGAACCGCTTGCCACCGGGTAATTTTTAACCTCCATATTGGCCATGCCGTGCATGAAGAGCGATTCCATATCATTCCGGTCCGAATTTATGATCTGTTCCAGGTAGGTTATGGCTTTATCGTACTCCTTTGCAGAGTAGGAGGCAATTGCGTTCTCCATCAATGCATTCCCTTCGGATGTTGCGGACCTCACCGCTCCGGGGGATTCATAAATTGCGTAATTTGATGCGTAGAGTTCCTCCGGAGATACATCTGGCTTCAGCTCAAGGTATATTGCAGTTGATATGATTGCAAGAAGCGCAACAGCAGCAGCGTACCTGGCACTTCTTACCAGTATGCCGCGCAGAGGTATGGCAGCACGTTTCTTCCTGCCTATGGCATTGAGTTTGCTCCTCAGTTCCATTACCTGCCTGTCGGCAATGATCTCATCGGTCTTACGCCTGAGATTCACTTCCCTTGCCAGCTCCGGATCCTTCCTTATCTCGCCTGCAAGCCATTCACTGCCTGCTCTGTCAGTCCGGCCTCCGAGCCAGTCCTCAATTGCGTTGTTGACATTCTTTGTCTTCATCTTAGTAATATTATTTCACACTTATAAGAAACTATCCGTCAGTTAGTTTATTACAATCACCGTGTGCCTTTCAGGGCACTCCGCCAGGCAGCGCGTGCGCTCCCGGGCGGACGGACCGGTACTGCCCCCGGCAGTGCCTTACCCGTCAATGTATATCTTCCTGCCGGTTTTCACCGGCCACTTGACAAATTCAAATCTCTATTACAACCGGTGGCCTGGTAGGTTCAGTGCCGGTATTGTTTCTTCCGCCGTTGCCGCCGCGAATATTTATCATTTCCTCGTTTGAAAGTACAAATTCAGTGAAGTTTTCAATTGTCAGGGTTTTCATGTTTTTAAGAATTAAAATTTAACGTCAGGGTTTAATTGGCATTTATACCGTACATGTCAGATGATGCCGTTTTGTGACACGAAAAAATCAACTTTTTTTCAAAAAAAATGCAACAAGCTGAATGACAGATAAGTATAAGGTGTAAAATGTTACTGCCACTTTTGTGGATTGTTTTTACTTTTACCGGCGGAAGAGAGAAGGACCACACAAATGAGCTTTGGGGCACGAATAGAAGTCATAACTTTCCTGTTTTTTGCTGTTTTATGGGGATCACCATCACTGGCTCAGGAAACCGGGTCGCATACCACGGAGGCCATTGACAGAGGAGATAACGGGGAAACCAGGCTGAGGGAGCTGACTGATTCGCTTTCATTGCTCATTGAGATGGGAGT
>JAEYZD010000039.1 GCA_023430725.1 Bacteroidota bacterium
CCTCCCAGGAAAACCAGCTTGCGGATATTCAGAAGATGGTGAAGGGAAAACTCGAGGCCGATAGTGAACATCAGCAGTATCACCCCGATCTCGGCCATCACCTCCACGTTTTCCGGGGAGCTGATCAGCCCCAGAAGATGAGGCCCTGCAATGACCCCGGTGAGCAGGTATCCTATGATTGCAGGAACCCGTATCCGCGTGAATATGAAATTCACGAAGGTGGATAGTGCAAAAATAATGACCACATCCTTTAGTACACCCGGTTCCATTTGGCAGTGCAGATTGAAGAACTAAAGATATGAAAAGATGTGTTCGGATGTCTCAGGCAGGTTTTGCAGTGTCACTGCATACCGGGTTGTCCGAGAGGAGACACTCCGTCACCGCCTCAAGGATGTTCTTGCTCCCTGCCAGAACAATGAGCCTGTCACCCGTATGGATGACAGTCATGCCGTCAGGGATAATGTACTGGTTGTCTCTTTTGATCATCGCTATGCGTGCGTTTTTCGGAAAACCGAGATCAATAATTTTCATCCCGGAAACAACGCTCTCGGGTTCAATCAGAAATTCAGCCAGTTCCGAATTAATCGGTTCGGAGAGAAGTATGTCCGCGGCGGTGACTGTTTTGACCCGTGCAGGCAGTGATACGTGCAGCCACTTGGCCACGATGGGTATCGTGGTTCCCTGCAGCAGCACCGAGGTGAGGGATATGAAGAAGACGATATTGAAAATCATGTCCGCTTTTTCCAGCCCTGCCATCAGCGGGTAGGTGGCGAAGACGATGGGCACCGCCCCCCGCAGCCCCACCCACGAGATGAAAAGCTTCGTCCTGGTCCTCAGCCCGAAAGGGATCATTGTCAGGAAGACGCTGAAGGGACGCGCCACAAAGATCAGGAATGCCGAGATAAGCATCCCGATGCCAATAACCGGCACTATCTGGCTCGGGAATACAAGCAGCCCCAGCACCACGAAGAGGATGATCTGCATCAGCCACGCCAGCCCGTCAAACATCTTCATGATTGTACGCTTGTGCAGCAGATCCTGGCTTCCAAGGTAGATTGCAGAGACATACACGGCCAGAAAGCCGTTCCCGCCCACAGCGGTGGTCACGGAATAGGTCAGCAGCATAAGGGTTATTGAGAGCACAGGGTAAAGCCCTTCGTAGTCGAGTTTGATGCGGTTGATCACAAACTTGCTCCCCAGCCCGAAGAGATATCCAAAACCGCCTCCCAGTAGCAACTGCATGAAAAACATCGGGAGAACAGACCAGAGCGATTTGTCTCCGTCCTGTACAAGGCCGATGAAGACGATTGTCAGGATGTACGCCATCGGATCGTTGCTTCCGCTCTCGAACTCAAGTGTGGGACGGATGTGCCCCTTGAGGGCCAGGCTCTTCGATCTCAGTATTGAAAAGACAGCAGCAGCATCGGTTGATGATACGATGGCTCCCAGTAAAAGCCCCTCATAGATAGAGAAGTCGGTCACCCACCATACGAACAGCCCGAGAGTGACTGTTGTCAGCAATACGCCAAGGACGGAGAGTGTGATTCCCTGCCACATGATTGGCCGCACTGAGCTCCAGTCTGTCTCGAAACCGCCGGAAAAGAGAATAAAATTCAGGGCTACAATGCCAATGAACTGCGCAAGTCCCGGGTCACTGAAGGGAATCCTGCCAATGCCTTCCGAACCGGCCAGCATCCCCACGGCAAGAAACAGCACAAGCGTGGGAACGCCTATCCTGAGCGATGTCTTCCCTGCCAGCACGCTGATGAAAATCAGCACTGAACCGATAAGAAGGATATTTTCCGCGGTAACTGTCAAAGGCACCAGAATTAAGGACCTAAAGATATGAAAATGCCGTTTCCCCGACAAAAAAAATCCCGGTTGTTCAGGCCGGGATATTGAAGAGTGAAAATACGCAGGTGCAGATTTATTGACCTGTATAATCGTCTATTGATTGCGGGTAGCCGTCTGTGATGCGCCACGCGGGGGTCTCCCCTGCAAACTGATGAAAGTTTAGCACATCGGGCGAAACGCCGGGTACAAACCTTATCTCGGTACCCTCCGGCAGTCTAACGTCAATATCAACCATTGAGCCGTTCCACCTTGCCCCGGCCGGAAGCGTACAGTATTCGTCAAGGTACAGGGTGTCACCCGAGAACCGCCAGTTGTAATCAATCTCCCGTGCGTTCCGGACGGCGTCAGTGTCAGAATTACTGCTGGCCCTCCTCTCAACTGAGATAAACCCTGTGCCGTTCTCGCTGCCGTAGATGCTCAGATCAGGCGATACCCGCAGCAGGCCGCTTTCGCTCTCTTTGAAGAATCTGAAATCCTCCACAGAGGCATACTTGTCATAGCTCAGGTCCGCCTGCTTCTTCAAAGTGTTTATCCAGAGCGTCTTCGGAGCCGGGTCAAGCGTAAGCTGCTTCTCCACGGACTCATTGTTTGAATAGACCGATAGCTGCAGACTCAGAATTACTGCCATTGCGCAGAGCGAAGCAATCCAGACCAGGAAGAGGACGATGTTCATCACCCTGTTACTCTCCTTTATCCGGAAGATCAGCCTGATCCCCACCCAGATGAGAGCCGCCAGCGGAAGAAGTGTCACAAGAGCCGTCAGAATCAGTATCGGCCAGACTGTGTTCGTGCTCAACACTATGCCAAGCAGGTCATGGACGTTTGTCATCTCCGGCTCCATCACCGAAGAAAAGAACGGTACGTTGTTGAAGAAGATCACTATCACGAAGGTGAAGAACATCAGGAAGCCGAACAGTGTGAAAAGAGCCCCCAGTATTATGGCAAACACCCTCAGGATTGCCGACATCAGCCTGCCAAAGGCCCGGAAGAACCCTGACAGCGCCCTGCCGAAACGGGCTGAGGGGCTGTTGGGATCGTACATCGATTTCCTGACGTATAGCGTCTTGTCCGCTGCCGCAGGACCGTCTTCATAGTAGTCCTCCGGGGCTCCCATGATGTTGATCATGCTGGTGACCATCTCCTTCGATACAAGCGTTGGCGGCTCTTTCCCGCCGCCGAATATCTCGGCTATGCGCGCTTCAATGTCCTCCAGGGTCTCATCACCGCCCTGCTCGGTCCTGAAACGTGCCGCCACATGATCCAGGTAGTGTTTCAGGATCTCCCAGGCATCCTCGTCCACGCGGAAGAGCTGCCCGGCAATGTTTATGTCAAGATTTTTTTTCATGGCTGCCTCTATTTCCTGTCACGTATCTGGTTAACCGATTCAACGAGCTCGTCCCATACCTTGTCAAGCTCCCTGAGATATATCTTGCCGAGCTCGGTGAGCTCATAATATTTCCTGGGAGGACCCTGCGGCGATTCTTCCCAGCGGTAACTGAGAAGGCCGGCGTTCTTCTGCCGCGTGAGAAGGGGATAGAGTGTCCCTTCAACCACAATCACCTGGGCTTTCTTGAGCTCATTGATTATGTCCACGGCGTAGCAGGCATTCCTCGACAGTACCGCCAGGATGCAGTACTCGAGTATCCCCTTGCGCATTTGTGCTCTTGTGTTGTCCGTATTCATGGCTTTGTTTTTATTTTCAGCTGTTTATGCCTTCGGCGAAGCTCATAGGTTCATCTTTTCCTTAACCGTGTTGAACTCCTGCCTGACAGTATCCTTGATGTTTTCAATAGTCACCGGGTCACCCCGCATCTCGAGCTTCTGTGCCGTGGTCCTTGCTTCGGGCAGCACGATCCACAGGATCAGGTAAAGCCCGAGGCCGAAACCTCCCGCAAAGATCAGCACCGTGAAGAGTATCCTCATTATCAGGGGATCCCAGTCGAGATATGCCGAGATGCCCGCACATACCCCGCCAAATACGCGCCGGTCCGGATCACGGTAAATCCTGCGATGCGATCGCGGTGGCACCTCACCGGCAGGCTCCCCGCCACTGATGTCCTCCGGTGTACCCAGTATGGCCATCACCTCCTCCACATCCTTGATTGTGATGACCTGCTTGTAAGTGTTCAGCTTGTTTCTGAACAACTCCGATATCCTGCCCTCGATATCGGACATTATCTCAGATGCCCCCGGCTCGCCTGAAAATTCCTTCTCAAGACGCTTCATGTACTGCCGGAGCCTCTCGTAGGCGTCATCGTCAAGGTTGAACGCGTAACCCCCGAGATTGATGTTAACAGTCATTTTCATCGTTTTTATTATAAGGTACCTGTTAATGCAAGTTAATTTGATAATGCAAATATATAAACAAAAAATAATACCATGCAATACATAGTAGTAAAAATAATAAAATATTTTTTCCCCGGGGGAACTGAACTCATCCGGGGGGGTGTGGTTAGATAGTGGAGGAATGACTAACTTTATAAAAAATTACGGTCATGAAGGGATACAACTGGGGAATACTGGGAACAGGAAACATTGCGCACAAGTTTGCGAGGGCGCTTATGCTGCTTGATAATGCGCATCTTTATGCAGTGGGATCCCGCGATGCCGGCAGGGCAGAGAAGTTTGCCGGGGAGTTCGGGTTCACAAAACATTTCGGCAGTTACCAGGAGATGCTGGCTGACCCGGGGGTGGAGGTTGTTTATATCTCTTCACCGCATACGCAGCACCTGGAGCACACGCTGATGGCGCTTCAGAACGGAAAGCATGTGATATGCGAGAAGCCGATGTCAATAACGGCGGCGGAGGTATTGAAGATGGCAGATGAGGCCAGGAGGCGGGGTCTCTTTCTGATGGAGGCGCTTTGGCCCCCGTTTCAGCCATCGTATCTGAAGGCTGACGAGATGCTTAAGAGCGGCAAGATGGGTAAGTTGCTCCACATGAGGGGCAAGTTTGCCTTCGTCTCTCCCTATGATCCTGAGCTTCGCACATACAACCTGGCGCTTGGTGGCGGCTCACTGCTTGACATTGGCATTTACCCCGTGATGGATATTCTCAGGTACCTGGGTGAGCCCGAAAATATTGTGGCCACATCCGTGTTTGCCCCCACAGGTGCGGACGAGAGCACAGCAATGATCTTCAGGTTCTCTGACGGTCGGCTGGCCGAGGCCTACAGCTCGTTTGCAAATGCGGGAGGTGTCTCAACCGAGTTTTACTGTGAAAAGGGTAACCTGATACTTACCCGTGGCCGTGACCGCAACCAGCATCTGATAATAGAGATGCAGGGTGATGTTGATGACCGCATATTCACTCCGCCGGCACAGGGATACCAGTATGAGGCTGCAGAGGTGATGAGCTGTCTCGACAAAGGGCTGACAGAGAGTCCGGTGGTTCCCCTCTCCTTCAGTCTCGCTCTAGCACGCATTCTTGACGAGGTGCGCCGCAAGGCAGGCATCAGGTACCCGGGGCGGGACAAGTGACATCCTGATCCATTCACCGGTAATGACTGACACCCCCTCAGAGGTTGAAAAGCGCAAGCTGCTGTTAAGCATGCTTGTTCCATTCTTGCTGATTTCATTCATGTGGCTGAGCCTGGCGTCAGAGAAGCTCTTCGGCGTCAGCCTTCACAGACTGGGCATTTTTCCCGGCAACCCGTCCTCCCTTACCGGCATATTCACATCGCTCTTCGTCCATTCGGGTGCGAGACACCTCTTCAACAACACTATACCGCTCTTTATCCTGGGTACGGCGCTTTTTTACTTCTACTCCCAGGTTGCATTCAGGGTACTTTTCTGGTCCACCCTGCTGACGGGGCTGGCCGTATGGTTCACCGCCAGGCCGTCATGGCACATCGGCGCCAGCGGTGTCGTCTATGCCCTTGCCGCCTTCCTGTTCCTGAGCGGAATCATCCGCAGGCATATTCCCCTGATGGGACTCTCTCTGCTTGTGGCGTTCGTCTATGGCGAGATGGTATGGGGCATCTTCCCGGGCTTCAGGATTGACATCTCCTGGGAGTCGCATATGCTCGGTGCTGCAGCAGGGATCATCCTGGCCGTCTGGTTCCGGGCCGAGGGTCCCCAGAAACCTGTTCCCTTCTATGAAAGGGAAGAGGAGGAGGAGGTGCCGGAATACGGCGGAGAAGAGTCCACTGACTATGGCGGAGAGGTGGCTCCGGACTCCGGAAGTGATGCGGTTCCTGACAAAGGCGGAAAGGGGGCAGCCGGTGCTGAAGAAAATGAGGCCGGACCGGCGGAGCGAGTAAATTAATTGCTATTTTTAAACCCGCTAAAACTAACCTAAAAGCCCGGTAATGTACATCAGAACTGGAACTCCGGCATTTGATGAGCTTATCCCGAGGATAAGCAGGTTCCTGGAACAGGACCTCCTTGAGCTTAACATAGATGGTGAGAAGATAAGGGGATACAGATCGCCCGATGCCCGTTCTGTGTGGATAAGAAATTATTCTGACATGATGAGGGCACTGCGCTATACCGAGAAGGACCTCATTAGCGTGGTTAAGCATTTCGCTGACAACCAGTCGCGCAATGGCCGTATCTTTGACTATTTCACCACCTTCCCCGAGAAACTCCCCTGTGAGCGCGAGAACTGGACCAAGTATGTCAGAACCCCGGTGGAGGCTGATACCGAGTTCCGGTTCATCAAGGCTGCATGGCTTGCATGGCAGGCCACAGGTGACGACGCCTTCATCCGCAACCTGATGCCATCCTTCGAGAGGGCCCTTGCGTATGTGATGGACGGCCGCTATTTCGACCGGGATAAATACCTGTTCCGCAGGCCTTATACGATTGATACGTGGGACTTTGCCTATACCGCAGGGCAGCATGACTGGCTGCAGTTCCAGATTGATGACAACACCTTCTGGGGGTACTTCCACGGTGACAACAGCGGGTATTACGAGGCATTCCATTTCATGTCGCACTGGTACGCCATGTTCGGCGACAAGGTGAGGTCAGCCCTCTGGCGTGACCGTGCACTGCGGCTTCGCAAAAGCCTGAACACACACTGCTTCAACGGATCGTTCTATACACATTTTGTAAAGCAGACACCGGTTTCAATTGATGGTGTCGATGAAGATTCCCAGCTCAGCCTGAGCAATCCGGCCGCTATCAACAGGGGTGCTGCCTCACCGCGCATCGCAACGGCAATCATCAATGAGTACATGAAGAGGAGGGAGACAACATCTGCGTTTGCAGAGTGGTTCTCAATTGACCCCCCCTTCCCGGCAGGTATCTTCGGCGACTACAAGCTTTCGAAAGGGGCCTATTGCAACGGAGGCATAATGCCGCTTACCGGCGGTGAACTTGCCCGGGCCGCCCTCGAATACGGTTACGAACAGTACGGCATCGACATCCTGATGCGTTACTATGACCTCATATCGCGCAACGGCGAAACTTTCCTGTGGTACTTCCCTGACGGAAGACCTTCAACCGTTGAGACAAGCACCTCGCCGGAGGCTAAACCGACAGACGGCTGGGGATCATCGGCGATGCTCTATGCCCTGGTTGAGGGACTCGCAGGAGTTCAGGACAGGGACAAGCTCTTCCGCAGGCTTCGGCTTTGCCCCAAGTGGATAACAGCCGGAGTGGAAAAGGCCGAGGTGAAGATTGATTACAAAAGCTCGGGAGCCTTTGTCAGGTATGCATATGAACATACTGCTGACAAACTGGTCATAAAACTGACCGGCAGTTATGAGTACGTGCAGCTCTCCCTGCCAGTTCCAGCGAACTATGTCCCCGGAGATCTTACCTTCGGCGGGAAGAAAAAGAAATACATAATGGCATCAATCAACCAGAGCAACTACCTGATTGCCGATGCCGATGTGACAGGCGAGTGTGAGATCATCCTCGGTCTGAAGAAGAAGCATTGACCTTATAAAAGGGCTGTATATGAACTCAAGACCTGTAGCATTGATAACCGGAGCCAGCAGGGGAATTGGAAGGGCCATCTCCCTGGCCCTGGCCTCCGAAGGCTATGATATTGCTGCCGTGGCACGCACACCTGACAGTGACAGCATGGTTTCCCTGCAGCCTGAGATTGAAGGCCTCGGGGCACAGTTCTTCCCGATAGGCCTCGATGTGGCGCATACTAACCTGCATGATGAGGCGATCTCGAACATCCTTGAGCGCTATGGCCGGATCGATATTCTTGTAAACAATGCGGGTATCGCTCCTATTGAGCGCTGCGACCCGCTCGACATGGACGAGGAGAGCTTTGACCGCGTACTGAGCGTCAATCTTCGCGGCCCTGTCTTTCTTGCACGGCGCGTGGCCAGGGAGATGATCTGGATGAAGGAGAAAATCACCGGTTACAGGCCGTCAATAATGTTCGTCACATCATTCCTTGCCTATACCTCCTTCACCCACGGCGTTGAGGTCTGCATCTCAAAGGCCGGACTGAGCATGGCAGCTCTCGTCTTTGCCGACAGGCTCTCCGAGGAGGGAATAACTGTCTACGAAATACGTCCCGGCCTCATAAAAACTGAACTTACAACAAGAAGCAAGTTCAAGTTTGACAGGCTCATAACAGAAGGGCTCATTCCACAGAAGAGATGGGGCACCCCTGAAGATGTGGCAAAGGCAGTGGCTTCACTTGCACGTGGCGACTGGTCCTTCTCTGCCGGTACTGTCTTCGAGGTCAGCGGCGGGATGAATATCCACAGTATCTGAAAATCAGATTAATAGCTTTTTCTTGCGACGGCCTTGCGGCTGTTTGAGCAACTTTTGTTGAACAAAAACGGGTTTCGTTGGTTTTATGTCAAACAAAAGCTGATTAATATGAAAAAGACATTTCTGACAATAATAGTTACCTTCTTTGCCGTCACACTGATGACAGCTCAGAAAACCCTCGTGGCAGACCCGGCATCAACCGTTATAGGCTGGAAGGGAGACAAGGTAGTGGGCAGCGCGCATACAGGCACCATTGACCTGAAGAGCGGAACTGTAACCCTGAAGGATAACGCATTCACGGGAGGTGAGTTCCTGGTTGACATGAACAGCATAAAAAACGACGATATCAAGGACGAGAAGATGCGCGAGAGGCTTGTGGGTCACCTTAAATCAGATGATTTCTTCGGAGTTGAGAAATACCCCCTCTCGAAGCTTGTCATAACCGGAAGCTCGAAGATTGAAGGTGGCAAGGCTCTTGTCAAAGGCAATCTTATGGTAAAGGAAGCCACCCATCCTGTGGAGTTCACTGTCACTGAATCCAAAAACGGCACGGTTATTACATACTCGGCTGAAATCACATTTGACCGCTCACTCTACGACGTGAGGTTCGGTTCGGGCAAGTTCTTTTCCAACCTGGGCGACAATGCAATAAATGACGAGATAAAGCTTAACGTAAAGCTGGTTGTAAAGTAATACCACGGTTAAGAATCCAGTACAGGGACCCGCTGTGGTCCCTTTTTTTTGTCAGTAGCTCAGCGTGCCGGCATTGGCCATGTCAATGAATGCCAGGTAAATCAGTTTGGCAACATCCTCCATTATCTCAGGAGTGACAGCTGTTTCATCATCTCCCGGAAGGTGGTAGTAGACAGGTTTCACCGCGTCTGTGGTGGAGAGGTTCATCGTCCTGAAACCGTCGGCAAGAAAGACCAGTCCGTCGCTTCGTGGCCTGCCGTAGAAACTGCCCCGCGAGGTTGATGTCCTCATAGGCCTGTGAATGTACCTCTCGTTTGCCTTTGTGAAATACTCTGTCAGTCCCTGGCAGGTTTCAGAGGCGCTGACGGCAAGCCCTGTGCCGTTACCCACCATGTCAAGATTGATGTATGTCACCGTCTTCTCCTTCGGGAAGAGCGGATTCCTGGTGTAGTGCTTGCTGCCCAGCAGGCCCACCTCCTCGCCACCGATCAGGAGGAAGAGAACGGTCCGTTTCAGTTTGATCCCTGATGTTGCCAGGGCTTTTGCTGCCGCCATGATGTCAACCGATCCGCTGGCATTGTCGAAGCCTCCCGCAACGAACAGCCCTCCGGCATTGCCAACAGCATCAAAGTGCCCGCCGATGATTATTACCTCGTCCTTAAGCGCCGGATCAGTGCCTTCGATCATCCCGGCCACGTTGCAGGTCCTCCCTTCCGGATGACGCGTCGTGTTCGCCTTCATCGTCATAACCTTTCCGGTAGCAAAAGAGGTAGGTTTGAAGCTCTTGTCTATCTGCTCCAGGAGAGCAGTGTTGTCCTTTCCCATGCCGGCTAGGATGTCCGCCAGGGGTACCGGCCCGATACCGGTGACGACCAGGCTCTCGTTATAGGAAATGTTCGGGTTGGCGCTGTTGCCGTCAATGTAAAGCATCCCCACCGCACCGTGACGTGCGGCATTCTCAGCCTTATACTGGTGATAGCAGTACCTGACCCATTTGGCATATTCCGGGTCACGGACATCCTTGAAGGGGACATCGCGGTTCATCAGGACGATCTTCCCCTTCACGTCAATATTTTTATAGTCGTCATAATTCAGTTCCGGCGCAGTGGTGCCGTACCCAACCCATACAACCTCTGCCGTCACCTCGCCATTGCCTGAGTTCATGCCGGGATAAAAGTCTTCCGGGGCGGAGTAGCTTTTTCTGATCACATAACCGTCCTTCTGCGGGATGTGCAGTTCCAGTGAACCAATTTCGTTCACCACGGTGTAGGGATGGTCAAACCACTGGAAGAATGAACCGTTGTCACCAGCCGGCTTCAGCCCCCAGCTGCTCATCTGTTCTGCAGCCCATTCGGCCGCCGCGATATACTCCGGTGTGCCGGCCAGCCTGCCGTTGTACTTCGGGGAACACAGCTCAGCCATCCAGTCAGCTATCTCTTCGCTGCTGATGGAATGAAAGTATTTGAGTATAAGCTGTTCATCTGTCTGCTGTGCGGGGGCCTGGCTCGAAAAAGCGGTAAGGACTGACAGGATTGTGACAAGAAAAAGTGTTCGCATGACTCTGATTCGGTTTGTGGCTGTGCGCCGTTAACACTTGCAAATATATCGTTTTGCATCACAGAACATAATTGATAATGTTGGCAAACAGGTGCTGCAGATACAAAACCTCTGACGCATGACGTTGTATATCTCACGGATTATGATAAATATTGCATGGTAAAATCCAGGCAGATGACAAACGAAACCCTTTCGAAGCCGGCCAGGCGACTGGTTACCCGGGAATTCATCATACCTTTCATTCTTGTGACAAGCCTGTTTTTCCTGTGGGGCGTGGCTCACTCTCTTCTTGATGTGCTCAACAAGCATTTTCAGGATATACTGGGGATCACACGGGCGCGGTCCGGGCTGGTTCAGGCAGCTCTTTACGGCGGATATTTCATCATGGCCATCCCGGCAGGACTCTTAATGAACAGGCTGGGATACAGGAAAGGGATAATCACCGGTCTCCTGTTATATGCCGCCGGGGCATTTCTCTTCCTTCCGGCCACCTATATCCAGACCTTTGAATTCACTCTTATTTCGCTGTTTGTCATTGCCTGCGGACTGACTTTTCTGGAGACAGCAGCGAATCCCTATTCGAGTGTCCTGGGGCCGAAGGAGACCTCTGAGCAGCGGCTTACCCTGTCACAGTCGTTCAACGGTCTGGGCTGGATAATAGGACCCGCGCTTGGAGGGATGCTTATACTTGGCGGCGACGGCGCCGGGGATGCAAACAAGTTTTCCTCGATGGCTCTCCCATATATGCTGATAGGAGGAGTGGTGCTTGTGATTGCCTTCATGTTCATGATCACCCGGATGCCTGACATCCACGAGGGAGAGCATGACAGTCGCGGTGATAAGGGTACATATGGGGGTTTGCTGCGTGTAAGGCATTTCAGGTATGCCGTCCTTGCCCAGTTCCTCTATGTTGCCGCCCAGACGGGAGTCAACAGCTTCTTCATCAATTATGTGGTGGAGACGATGCCCGGTTACTCACCCGAAAAGGCAGCCTATCTTCTCTCCCTGGGCTTCTTCTTCTTCATGGCGGGCCGGTTCATAGGCTCACTCTTCATGAGCTGGTTCAGCCCCCGGGTGATGCTGGGAATATATGCGCTTGTCAATACTGCCGCCATGGCTTTGGTGATGCTGGGTCTCGGATGGCCGTCACTGGTTGCGCTCTACCTCAACTATTTCTGCATGTCAATCATGTTCCCGACGATCTTTGCACTGGGGCTGAAGGACCTGGGAGGGATGACGAAGAAGGGATCTTCGGTGCTTGTAATGACTATTGTCGGCGGGGCGATCTGCCCGGTGATAATGGGTCGGATTG
>JAEYZD010000052.1 GCA_023430725.1 Bacteroidota bacterium
TGTGGCGGTGCCGTCGAACCAGGGACGGACGGTGTCAGAGGTGAGAAGCTGGTGCAGGTGGGTGACAGTGGCACTGCGCCTGTCTGCCTGAAGGAGGCCTCCGGCACAGGCACTGTCTACGGCCGGTTCAATATCGGCAGTGGTTATGATGCGGCTGAGGAGGTCATGCATCATGATGCCGTATGCCCGGCCGCCGGGTTCGCCGAGTTTGAGTTCATCCTGAGGGAGGGCGCCGCCCGTTCTCAGCCTGAGGGCTTGACGTGGCTCGCTGACTGTATATCGGTCCATCTCCAGTGGCTGTTCATGCTCCTCACGCACCACCGGAGGTAGCTCGCCGCACTCAACAATCGTCAGGGAGTTCTCCTCCCTCCTTGTGAAACTCTCCGGCAGTTTCTCAAGCGCCTGGTTGAGGAGCGCACCGGAGTTGGCGCCGCTGCCTGTGGTACCCTGCACCTCCGGAGTCATTATGAAGAGTGCATCCACCGCCCTGGTGAAGGCCACATATAGCAGGTTGATCCCGTCGAGCCAGTCAGAAGCCTTCTCCATCTTTGCCTGCACGGCGAAGAGTGATTCATCAAGCTTACTGCTCATCTCCGGCAGAACTACAGGCATTGGAGCAAACGGGGTAGGCACGTCGGTCACCCACAGCAGTTGCCTGTTGAAACCCGACTTTGTAAAATCCCAGGCCGCAAAGGGGACTATCACAATCCGGCTCTGCAGACCCTTGGCCCTGTGTATTGTCATCACGCGCATCGCCTCCTGCCTGTCGGACTGGTTGAGTGTGCTTGTGCAGCCGTCCTCGTCCCACCACCTGACAAAGGCGGAGATATCGGAGCTGTGTCTTCCTGACCATGTCAGCACTGTATCCTGGAAGGAGCTTATATAGGCAATGTTCTCGCTGTTTTCACCCAGGCCGAAGAAGCGGATAATGTTCTCTGTTGCGCTGAAGAGTGAGCTGTTGCGGTATGATTCGAGCATCTGCTCCCAGCCTTCGGGAAGGGTCGGGGCAGCGGGGGATGAGGTATCCGCATGCATTGCGGCAGCGGGAGTGGCAGTTGTGCCCCGGGAGATTGGAGCAGGTTCAGCAGCCGGTCTGTCCTCAGGCGGAGCAGCAGCGGCCGGCTCGGGGGTATCACCGCTGTAGAGCAGTCGCTCGTCGCCACCGGTGGCAAGGATATATGACCGCACCATCTGGCTACTGTTAATGCGGCTCGCTGGATCAGTGAGGTACCTCAGGCAGGCAATGATCAGGGTGACGGCAGGATTTCGCTCCAGCAGCAACGATTCGCCCGATGTGATCTCGTAGTTGAACCGTTCACGCTGTTCAGGTGTGCATGCTGCACTGTACTCAAGTATCCGGCTGATAATCTGCTTGCCCTCCTCATTGGTCCGGCACAGGAAAAGTATCTCGTCAGCCCCGTAACCGTGATCCTGAATCTGCTCGATAACCGCAGGCAGATCATTCAGCACCCTCACCTTCCATCCCTCATCCTCATTTTTGGGATAAAGGGTGACACGCACCAGCCCCCCCTTTTTACGGTCGGTTCCCTCCTGCCCTGAACCGGAGTAGACATCAGCCAGCTTCAGCATCTCAAAACCGAGCTTCTCATCGCAGAGCGAAGGGATTGACGCAGGGCTGAAGATGCTGTTGTTAAAGGCGATTATATTTTCGCGGCTGCGATAATTGGTGCTCAGATGTATGGGCCGGACCGACTCCTGCCCAAATGCTGCAGCTGCCTCGCTGTGGATTATGCGCCAGTCGCTGTTGCGCCAGCGGTAGATAGACTGTTTGACATCGCCTACGACAAGGTTGTCCTTGCCCCGCGACAGGGTCTCGGCGATCAGTGGTCTGAAGTTGTTCCACTGAATCCGGGAGGTATCCTGGAATTCGTCAATTATGAAATGGTCGTATGCTGCGCCAATCTTTTCATAGATGAACGGAGTGTCATCATCGGCTATCAGCCTGCTTATCAGTTCTCCGGCATCAGAGAGGAGGAAGATGTTCTGTTCGTTCGCCTGTTCCCTTACCCGTTCACTTATGGCACCCAGGATTCCGATAACGTGAATTGTCCTCATCTGTGCCAGGGCCGAAACGTAAAGGCCGTACTCCCGGTCAAACCAATTCGTGATTGCCTTCACCCGGTCGCCCAGACCCCTGGTCATCGCCATGGAGAATGCATTTACAATGTCCGGTCCGGCCGAGGCTGCGTGGTATTTTCCCTCCGTTGCAGCCTTCATCCAGGTGGCACCGGGTTTACGGACATCGCCCTGCGCTAATTTCCTCAGTGTCCCGCCAACACCACCCTTTGTCTTAAGGAGGAAATCTTCAGGGGTAAGACCGCAATCAGTGTAAATCGTGACCGCCTCACCGGCCATCCTTTTCAGCTCATTTTCAAACCGGTGCTTTATGGCGTGCACCGAGGAGGCATAATTGGCCATAATACTGTAATCGCTGATTTTCTTCCGGTCCTCGGTGCTCAGCTGCCTGAAGTTTTCCCTGAATACCTGGTCTGCAACGTTCAGTATCTCGCGGCGGATGTCCCATCCCTTGCTCTCATCAAGGCGCGATGCCACGTATGACGTGATCCATCCCCTCAGTTTGCTGTCAGTGGCCACCTGTGACAGGAGGCTGTCGACTGCGTCTGAAAGCAGTGTCTTGTGCTCAAGCTCTATCTCGTACCCTGCCGGGATGTCTATCTCACGGGCGAAGGCCCTTATAACCCGCTGGAAGAAGGAGTCAATGGTTCCGACAGTGAAGCGGGAATAATCCTGCAGGATATTGCCGAGAGCCAGGGGGGCATTCTTTTTGACGGTCAGACTGGCTGCCTGCCTGTCAGGCCATACATCAGGGAAGAACCTGCATAGGTATTCCGTGAACTCATCTCTTTCATTTTCACCCTTCTCTCCCTCCTGACCAAGGAGATGCAATCGCTTCAGTATCCGGCTCTTCATCTCGGCTGCGGCTGCATTTGTGAAGGTGACGGCAAGTATGCGGCGGTAAGCCCCCGGATCATGAAGAATCCGCGAAAGGTAGAAGGCGGTCAGGGCATGGGTCTTGCCTGATCCCGCCGAGGCACTGTATTTCAATAACTTACCTGCCATACTCATCTTTTGAAAATTAATAAAAAAAGTACCATGACACTGAAGGTACATAAAGTAGTTTTCAACATATTGAGTGAAAGACTTACCTTTGCGGCGTGAAAAAGAAGGTTATAGTCGGATTGTCAGGCGGGGTCGACTCCAGCGTGGCTGCATGGCTGCTGAAGGAACAGGGCTATGAAGTGGAGGGTCTCTTCATGATCAACTGGCATGACAGCCGGGGTCTGCTGAAGGGCGACTGCCCGTATGACGAGGACATAACCTTTGCAGAGATGGTTGCCAGGAAACTGGGCATAAGACTCCGGACTGTTGATCTGAGCGAAGAATACCGTGCCCGAGTTGTTGATTACATGTTCAGTGAATATGCCGTGGGACGCACTCCTAACCCGGATGTGCTTTGCAACCGCGAGATCAAATTCGATTCGTTCGTGCGCGAGGCTCAGAAACACGGTGCGGACTTCGTGGCAACAGGACATTATTGCCGGAATGAGCAGACCATGACGGCCGGCGAACCTGTCAACAGGCTGCTTGCAGGCGTTGACCGGAACAAGGACCAGAGTTATTTTCTCTGCCAGGTGAGCCAGGAGCAGCTTAATAATGTGCTGTTTCCGGTTGGATCGCTGACGAAACCTGAAGTGAGGCAGATTGCAACTGACCTGGGTCTTGCCACAGCGGTGAGAAAGGATTCTCAGGGCATCTGCTTCGTGGGGAAGGTTGACCTTCCTGTATTTCTGCAGCAGAAGCTCGAGGCCCACAAGGGAAGAGTTATTTACGTGCCTGCTGACAGGAGTTTTACAGGATGGCCTGAGGGGATGCCGGCAGAGAGCGTGACGGATGAAGAACTGGCGCTGATGGCAAAACCTCACAGTCTGAATCCCGGTGACGGGAAAACCGCAGGAGTTCACACCGGAGCTCATTTCTACACTGTGGGCCAGCGCAAGGGATTAAACCTGGGGGGATACAAAGAGCCGCTCTTTGTCATTGGTACCGACACCTCTGCAAACATAGTGTATGTTGGTGAAGGACAGATGCATCCCGGTCTTTACAGGAAGGGCCTGTTTATCAGGTCCGGCGATGTGCACTGGATCAGGAATGACCTGGCACTGAAGGCAGGTGAGAGCCGCGATCTGCTGGTACGGATTCGCTACCGGCAGCCGCTGCAGCATGCACGAATTTTTTCCCGCAACAGCGGTTATTACATTATCTTTGAAAAGGATCAGAGGGGAATCACACCGGGGCAGTTTGCCGCATGGTATGACAGTGATGAATTACTGGGATCAGGAGCAATAGCTGATTGAACCGGTCATCAGAAAACATACTGGAACAATAATTGTTATACTACCGCAGTTTTCTTAGTTGTTAAACAAAATTCAAGTACCATGAAAAAACTGATTCTTTCCTTTGTATTTGTTGCTTTTGCGTTCTCAATGAATGCACAGAGCAATGTAATCAAAACCAATCCATTAGGTCTGGCCTTCGGTAACTTCAATGC
>JAEYZD010000085.1 GCA_023430725.1 Bacteroidota bacterium
GTATAAATCCTATCATTGCCCATTGCTACTCTCACCGTACAATGCGTGAACTCGCCCTGTCATACGGCGTTATCCCCGTGTTCGTTGAGAAAAAGATGTCGGTTGATGAGTTTATTCACACGGCGATCCGGGAACTGCTGAAGAGACAGAGCCTCAGAAACAGTGATATAGTAGTGGTGCTGGCAGGTAACTTCTCAAGGGGAACCGGTTTTTCATTTATCGAAGTGGGTACAATAGATTATCTGAGGGAGCGGGCAGGGGTCACCGACGAGGACCTGCTGGCTTGATTTTTGCTGCAACCGGATGAGTGCCGTCATGAAAATAATTACTCTTGCAATACTGCTGCTGATGCATCCCGTGCACGTATCCCTTACCGGCATTGAATATGATGCTGTGAACAGGGAATGGAGCCTGTTTGTTAAAGTCTGGAGTGACGATCTGGAGGCAGACATGAACCTCGGCAGGAGCGACGGAGCAGAGTTGACCGGCAGCCGGGATGAACGTTTTTTTCAATATCTTTCCGACCGTATTATTATTATGGAGGACGGTATCCCCGTCAATCCGGAACTGACCTCGGCAGAGATTGACGGACTTGAACACAGGTTCACACTGAAGGCCAGGGGAAAAGATAACGTCGGAACCGTGACAGTTGTGAACCGTATCATGACCCGACTGTATGATGACCAGGCAAACATGCTCCTGATAAGCCTGGGCAGCACCGAAGAGGGCCACAGGTTCACGGTAACAGATACCATGAAGAGCTATAAAGTGAAATGAAAGGGAGTGAGATGAGAAGAAAATTTATTGGCGTGCTGGCGATGTTCCTTGCCGTGACTTCCGCGGCCACGGCAACCCATAACCGGGCCGGCGAGATAACATACAAACAACTGTCAGACCTCACCTTCGAGATAACAGTCACTACATTCACATATAGCCTCAGCCAGGCAGACAGGCCGACACTTGACGTGGAATGGGGAGACAACTCAATAACAACTGTTGACAGGGTCTCGTATATCTTCCTTCCAAATGATTACAAGAAGAATGTATATGTGGCCCAGCATACCTATCCCGGTCCTGGGGTTTACAGGATTGTGGTTCAGGATCCCAACCGCAACCTCGGTGTCCAGAATATCCCAAACTCCGTCAATGTCGTCTTTTCAATCTCAACAATTCTTATTGTAAATACAGCTGTAGGACGCAACAGCACACCGATACTACTCAACCCGCCATACGACAAGGCAGCACTCGGGCAGGTATTCATCCATAATCCTGCAGCATTTGACCCTGACGGTGACAGTCTCTCCTACAAGCTGACAGTCTGCACCAGGGAGGACGGAAAGCCCATTCAGAACTATACCCTTCCTCCTTCATCACGCTCATTTTATGTGGATCCCATCTCCGGGGACCTGGTATGGGATGCCCCTACAGCCATTGGCATCTACAATGTTGCAATGGAGATAGAGGAATACCGTTCCGGCATCAAGATCGGAATAGTTGTACGGGATATGCAGATTGAGGTATATGAGACAGACAACAATCCTCCCGTGACCTCACCTCTCCCTGACCTCTGTGTTGAAGCCGGTGAGACTGTCTCACTCGACATAACCGCAACGGATGCCGACCTCGATTCAGTCAGACTGATTGCCACCTCCGGCATTTTCACGGCAGATGGCTGCCCGGCCACGTTCACAACCGTCAGCTCGGTGGCAGGCTCAACACGGGCAAGGCTTACATGGGTGCCCTGTCACAGCGTCGTCAGGCACCAGCCGTATGATATTATCATCAAGGCCGAAGATTCAAACCGTGAGCTCCAGCTGGTTGACATTGACAACATGACAATAAAGGTGCTCGGGCCCTCGCCCGTGCTTCTTTCTGCGGCACCGGTCGGAAAATTCGTGCAACTGAACTGGGCAGGATACAACACGGATCAGATAGCCGGATTCAGCATCTACAGGCGCGAGGGTGCGTCAAATCTTTCGGCTGACACCTGCTATGACGGCATTCCTCCCTCTTCAGGATTTGTCAAGGTGGGATATGTCAGCGGCTTCGGCGCGATTTCCTTCATCGATACGGATGACCGCCTCGATGCCGGCACAGAGTATGCATACCGGATAGTGGCTGTTTATCCAAACGGGACTGAGAGCAAACCTTCCAATGAGTCAGTGACGGCCCTGATCACTGGCATACCTCTGATAACCAATGTTTCGGTGCGAAATACCCATACGGTCAACGGATCACTCACACTTGCATGGCAGAAGCCCCGTCAGCTGGACACAATTCCGGCCAACGGACCTTATGAATACCTGATCTACCGTGCAGAAGGGGTGGCAGGCACTGCATGGCAGCTTATACATACACTTCCTACGGCGGACCTCAATGATACCGTATATGTTGATACACTCATCAATACACTTGATTGGGGATGGGTTTACAGGGTTGAACTGTACAACAACGCACCGGGCAACAGGTTTCTCATCGGTGAACCGGGCATTGCATCATCTCTCTTCCTGACAGTTCTCCCGGGTGACAGGAAAATGCGATTCCTGCTGACAAGGAACGTCCCCTGGATCAACACCTCATACGATTTCTACAGATTCAACGGCTCTGCCTGGCAGCTGGTCGGCTCAACCAACCAGCTGAATTTCACTGATCCGGATCTTGTCAACGGCACGGAGTACTGTTACTATGTCGTATCACGGGGCGGTTACCAGGGTGATGGCACCCCAAAAAACCTTGTAAACTATTCTCAGCGTGCCTGTGCCGTACCGGTTGACAACGAGCCTCCGTGCACCCCGGAGATCACCGTCTCTTCGCAGTGCGACAGTCTTTACAACACGGTTCGCTGGACTGTTGACGATCCGCTCTGCTCCGCTGATATTGCAGGCTACAAACTTTATTACAAGCAGACCACAGGTGAGGAACTGGCCCTTCTGACAACTTTCAACGACCGGGAAATACTGAAATATGTGCACTCCCTGCCGGATTACGTTGCCGGTTGTTATGCCGTCTCATCATTTGACGTGAACGGCAACGAAAGTCCCCTCTCGGAGATGATCTGTGTTGACTCATGCAACTTCTACGAAATACCCAACGTCTTCACACCAAACGGTGATGACGTGAACGACTTTCTCCTTGCGAAGACATCGGTCCTTGTGGAAAAGGTTGAGTTCAGGCTGTTCAACAGGGCAGGGGTTCTGATCTTCAGCACAACAGAACCAAGGCTGAACTGGGATGGCACATACAAGGGCAGGATAGTCCCGTCCGGAGTGTATTACTATGACTGTGAGGTGTTTGAAAACAGGGTCAGCGGACTTGAACAATTCCACCTCAGCGGGTTCATCCATGTGATCACTGAAAAGGGTGCCGGGCCCGGCATTATTGAAGGGAAAAAATGAAAAAGATGAAAAGGATATTCCTCTGCCTGTCCGTTTTGTTTGCTTCACAGCTGCTGACGGGGCAGGATTACTATCATGAAGTGCTGAAGGCCGTCTCCCTTGCCGGGAGAGGCGGGGCTCCCGCAGCCGCAGCGCTTCTGGCTGACATACCGGAGCTCAACAGTGATGCCGGACTGCTTCTGGTCAGGGGAGACATTTACCTTAAGGCTGGTATGGTCCGCGAGGCTAAGTCTGATTTCATGAAGGCGGGAAGCCTTCAGGAGGGTGCGGGGCTTTACGGTCTGGCACGATGTGCCGCCGCTGAGGGCGATGCCAGCACAGCCGTCTCTCTCCTCGAGGCACACCTGAAATCACCTTCCCGCAAAAGCGAGCCGGAGATAATGCTTGACAATTCCTTCTCTAAGATATCATCCACTCCTGAATGGAGGACTCTCTGGAAGAAGGACTGGTACAGGGCTTATGAGAGAAAGAGCTGGGAGATAGACCAGTATCTCAGATCTGACCGTGCCGGCATGGCTGCCGGCGTATATGCAGAACTTGCCGGGTTATACCCTGACCTGCCGGTTACCGAATACTGCAAGGCCCGTATCATGATGAGTGAGAAAAAATTCAGTGAAGCTGCTGCCATCCTTGAAACCATTACCTCCGCAGGAGATGCTCCGGCCGGGTGGTTGATGGACCTTGCCGCTGCACGAAACGGAGAGGGGAGCCACTACGCCGCCGCAGCAGCGTACGGGAGGCTTATCAAAGCCCGCTATCCGTCTCCTGACCTGCTGATGTTGAGGGCAGCTATGCTTCTCAAAGCAGGTGACAGTGAGGAGGCGAGGAGGGAGATGCTCAGATATATTGAGATTGATCCTGATAATACGGAGGCCCTCGGTCTGATGGGCAGGACCCTTGCAGAGGAGGGAGCCATCTATGAGGCACTGCCGTACCTCAATCAGAACGTGGAGAAACATCCCGGAGAAGCCTCGGCTTTCAGGCTGCGCGGCGATGCATGGCTTGCCGCCCGGTCGTGGGAGAGGGCTGTTGAAGATTATACAATGAGCCTCGATCTGGATCCGGAAAACGGATTGGTGAACCTGAACCTCGGTATTGCTCTCGTGAACAGCGGCAGGAGCGATGATGCCTGCCACTACCTGCGCAAGGCAAGAAATCTTGGAATCAGGGAAGCCTCTGAGCTGCTCGCAAAACACTGCATCAGGTAAGCGCAGACCGGACCAGGCACTCCTGCTACCTTACATTCTTTACAATCCTGTCGTACAAATCCTTCGGTTTGAACGGCTTTAGAACGTAATCATTTATGGCCAGGTTTTCTATCTTGTCATGAGCTTCCGACATGACGGCAGCCGTAAGGGCTACTATCGGGATCTGGCTTATCTTCCTGTCAGAGGAGTTCCTTATTGCCCTTGTGGCCTCAATACCATCCATCACCGGCATATGAAGGTCCATGAGAATCAGGTCAAACTCCTGCTTTCTGATCTCCTCAAGGGCCAGGGCACCGTTCTCCACATGTGTTACAATGACACCCCAGCTCTCAAGAAACTTGTTCGCCACAAAGAAGTTGATCTTGTTATCTTCCGCCACAAGGATTCTTTTGCCCGCGAGACCCTTCATAGTGTCAGTGACTCCGGCCTGTTCGGCAGCCTTTACTTCTGTGGCCGGAACGCTGTACTCCAGCCGGAAGATGAACACTGATCCCTTGTCCGGCTCACTCCTGACATGTATGCTGCCCCCCTGGAGGTCAACAAGCCTTTTGCAGATTGCCAGGCCAAGGCCTGTCCCTCCGTACTTCCTTGTTGTGTCTGATGACGCCTGGGCATAGCTCTCAAATATGATCTCCTGCTGCTCCTCGGCTATCCCGATACCGGTATCCGCTACGGAGAACTCTACAACAGCCTTTCCTTCAAGACGTTCCTTAACCGATGCCTTGAGCGTGATTCCGCCCTTTGAGGTGAACTTCATGGCATTGGAGAGCAGGTTTGAAAGAATCTGATTGAGCCTAATGGGATCGCCGATCAGTGTTGACGGCAGATCAGGACTCTTCTCCAGGGCGAAGTAGATGCCCTTCTCCAGGGCACGGTGACTGTAAGACCGCCTGATATCCTCCAGCATTCCGGCCAGGTCAAACTCGGTCTTTTCGAAGACGATCTTGCCGGCTTCCATCTTGTTGTAGTCAAGTATGTCATTGACAAGAGAAAGGAGGTGGTTCGCAGAAAAGCGGAGGGTATTGATATAATCCATCTGGTCCTCGCGCGGGTTGCTCTGGTAGAGCAGGTTGGTGATGCCAATCACCTCATTCAGGGGAGTGCGTATCTCATGGCTCATGGTGGACATGAACTGCTGCTTGGAGAAAGCAGCCTCCTCGGCTCTCTTCCGGGCGGTGATAAGATTATCAAGCATCCTCCTGCGCTGCAGCGTAAGCACTATCTGGTTGGCAATGAACTCGAAGACCTGCAGGTCTTCATTGTTGAAGGCATCAATCGATTTATAGTCCTGGAGACAAATTGCACCGATGACCGCGTCATCCATCCTGAGCGGAACACCCATCCAGATCTTGCAGGGCGAACCCACCAGGCTTATGGCGCCTGTCTTTTCTATTTTGAGTATGTCATTCTCATCGAGAAGCACAGCCTTGTTGTTTCTGATGACCCATCCTGTAAGGGTGTTTCTTGCCGCCGTTTCCTGGAAG
Source organism: Bacteroidota bacterium (assembly GCA_023430725.1). GTDB lineage: Bacteria > Bacteroidota > Bacteroidia > Bacteroidales > VadinHA17 > SR-FBR-E99. The sequence goes on from JAEYZD010000085.1 coordinate 6,088, forward strand.
TGGTCACGCTCATCAGCAAAAAACGGGAAGGTGAGGGTATCCTTCTCACGGTTGTAAAGAGCAATGAAGAAGTTGTTCACATTCCAGAGCTTGCCAATCTCCTTTACAATTGTGGGATAGATGTCAAAGATGTCGCTGTCCTGAAGAGCAACTGTAGAGATATTGTACTGTATCTCCTGCATCAGCCTGCTCTTGATCTCCCGCGAAATATCCCTGTAGATTCCAAGGAACGCGATGGTCCTGTCATTCGAGATCACCGAGGATGCGATGAGGGAGACGTTGATCCTGTTCCCCTGCTTGTCCTTTCTTATTGTCTCGAGGTAACCGGTCCCTGTTGCCAGTGCGGTCTCGTCAATATTCATGGCTTCATCGCGAAGCTCATCCGGTACGACAAGGTCATCAATCATCCTGTTCATCGCCTCATCGGCCTCGAAGCCGAAGAGTTTTGTGAAACCGCTGTTGATGCGCATGATCCGTCCGTCAAAGTCGGTCAGGACGATTGCCTCAGGGGCTGCGTCAATGAGGTGCTCCAGAAGTGCCTTTTCGTTCGACAGCTTCTGCTCAAACTCCTTATGCTTGCTGACATCCGTAAGAACACACCTGTATCCGGTGACCCTTTTCCTCATTATGATGGGTCCCGCATGAAACAGGACGGAGACGTTCTTCCTGTGCCTGTTGACGAGTATGTATTCATCAAAGGTGATCTGCCCCGGGCCGGTCAGGCCCGACAGCTCCCTCATCAGCCTGTCCAGGTCGGCAGGAAGGAAAAGCTCCTGGAGTGTCACACCCCTGGCGAGGTCATTGTTGTCAAAACCCAGGGTCAGCATACCCTGTGTGTTCATGAAAGTGACATGCCCCTGCGTGTCTATCTCCATAATCATCTCCGGGAGGAGCTCCGCGAAGGTCTCGAAGACAATACCCTGCTTCAGTATCTCGCTCTCCCTCTCTTTCTGGGCTTTCCCAGCCTCCCATGTAACCAGGATGTCTCCGGTCGAAAGAAGCAGGCCGATATAAAATCCTGCATCATCACTGCCGTCAGCAGAGACAGGTACCTTGTATGGTCTCCTGCTCGTTTCAAGGTTGTCAAGCAGGCTGAGGAATGCATCATTATTGCCGAACGCGGTTTCTGAAATCTCCTTGCCCAGCATCTCTTTCCGGTCAAGCTGCTCCACATCCTCCGCCCGGTAATTGAAGTCAATTATAAAATGCCTGTTATCCGCCTCCCGCCTGAGGATGACGGCATAACTGCTCATGGAATCGAAGATCTCCCTGAGCAACTTTTCCGACTCGGCCCTGGCGAACCCGCCGTTGAGTATGCTGATGTCATTGTAATATGTGATGAGGTATATCTCTTCATCAATGAAAAACGTGCGTGCGCTGAAGAGAAAGCTTCGTTCCTCGCCTGAGCGCATCCGCAGCTTTATCTCAAGGTCGCTCACCTTTTTCATCCTGGAGAGCAGCCTCATGTACTTCCTGCTTTGAATAAGGTCAACGTAGAGCTGAATGTCCTCGGATGTTTTTCCGATGATATCCTCTCTTTTGTAACCTGTTGTATCCAGGAACGCCTGGTTCACCTCTATGTACTTCTGCGTCTCAAGGTTACTGAGGGTGATCAGCTGGTTGGTGGTATTGAACGCCAGCTCGGGTATTTCTTCGAGATGTCTGAGAGAGGCAAGGTAATCCGGCGTGCCTTCCGGGTTAGTGTCTGTCTCTTTTCTCTTTTCCATCTGGGTGGTTGTGTTGTACATTGAAGGAGTAATAGCGGTCCGTACGAATAGATGCATCATCAGATGCACAAATTATAACGGAGCTTCCGGTCAACTTATTTTCCATTATGAGCCGCATACCAGGCGCACCATGACTTTATTCCGCATATCTCACACTCAGGTTTTCGCGCCTTGCATACATACCTGCCGTGAAGAAGCAGCCAGTGATGAGCCAGGGGCCTTGACTTCTCAGGAATCTCACGGGTAAGCCTGAGCTCCACATCCAGCGGTGTTCTGGCACCGGGTGTCAGCCCGATACGCCGCGCAACGCGAAAGACGTGCGTGTCCACCGCAATGACCGGACTGTTCCACACAACCGATGCTATCACATTAGCCGTCTTCCTGCCAACCCCGGGCAGTTGTGTCAGCTCATCCCTGTCCATGGGAACATTCCCTTTGAACCGGCTCACGATCATCTCCGCCATCCCTTTGAGATGCTTTGCCTTATTGTTCGGGTAGGAGCAGCTCTTTATAATCCCGAAAATCTCCTCCTGTGTGGCCCGGGACATTGACTCCGCATCAGGAAACCGTCTGAAGAGCCCGGGAGTGATCATGTTGACACGCTTGTCAGTGCACTGGGCCGAAAGGATGACCGCCACAATCAGCTGAAAAGGGTCACTGTAGGTCAGCTCAGTCTCTGCTACCGGCATATTCGCTGCAAACCACTCCATTACACCCCTGTACCTGTCACTGATCTTCACGGCCCCTGATTAAGTTTGAAGTGATGAAAGTAGCATTTTTTTATCTTTTTTTTCCTGAGAGCTTCACTATGTGAATAAAATCATGTGAAGTAATTATTCTGTTTGTTATTTTTCGCCTTGATGAATCAGCTAAGGATAAATAGCGCAGGGGAGAGATCAATTCTCCTCATGGGCGGCACAATGGATGACATCCGCGGTTTGCTGCCGCAGAAGGGACTGTTCATAATCACGGACACCAACGTAAACAGGCTCTGGGGCCATCTCTTTCCTGCCGGTGAGGTCCTTGTAATTGAGGCCGGTGAGCGGAGCAAGACTCTCCAGACGGCCGGAGATCTCTGCAGGAGAATGCTCATGGCCGGAGCTGACCGCTCTTCATTCATCCTCGGTTTCGGCGGCGGAGTCGTATGTGACATTGCAGGACTGACTGCATCCCTGTTCATGAGAGGTGTGAGGCATGCATTCGTCTCCACAACCCTTTTATCACAGGTTGACGCAAGCATTGGCGGGAAAACCGGGGTCAACCTGGACGATTACAAGAACATGATCGGAACCTTCCGCCATCCGGAATTCGTACTGTGTGACTACTCAATGCTCTCCACCCTTCCGGAGACAGAATTCAGATCAGGATTGGGTGAGGTTTACAAGCATGCCGCCATTCGGGACAGGACCCTCTTCTTTGACCTTACGGCCAATGCCGAAAGCCTGGCCTCGCGTGACCCTCAGGTGCTGGGAGACATCATTCTCAGGGCCGTAAAGATCAAGGCAGCTGTTGTCAGGCGTGACCCTCTCGAGAATGGAGTAAGAAAAGTCCTCAACTTCGGTCATACCTTCGGACATGTGCTGGAAACCCAGTACAGCCTGCCTCATGGCATTGCCGTTGCACAGGGGATGATACTCGCAGCAGAGCTCTCTGCCTGGAAAGGGGAGATGCAGCATTCCGAGCTGAGGATACTGAAATCGGCCCTGGAGAAAGCCGGATTGCTTCCTGAACTGCAGATGCCAGCGAACATTGTATCCAGAATCGCCAGGGACAAGAAGGGGGAATCAGGCTCGGTAAACTTCGTTCTGCTAAGGACTGTGGGCCGTGCAATCATACGAAGATTGTCACTCACTGAGATTCAGGAGTTTGTAAATTACTTTAATGACAGGGAGAATCTGTCGCAAAACATTTGAAGATGAACACTGTTGGAACAATATTCAGGGTATCAATATTCGGCGAGTCGCACGGACCATCGGTCGGGGTAATTATTGACGGCTGTCCGGCCGGATTGCCGTTCTGGAGGGAGGAACTGATGGCTGATCTCTCCAGGCGAAAGGGACTGCTGCCAGGAACCACACCCCGGCGGGAGAGTGATGAACCGGAGGTGATCAGCGGCATCCTGAACAATTTTACAACAGGCGCTCCCCTGGTTATCTGCACCCGAAACAAAGATTTCAGGCCAGGTGACTATGAGCAGTTCACGAGCATCCCGCGGCCGGGCCATGCTGACTTCACTGCCGGTTATAAATATAAGGGATTCAGCGACATGCGAGGGGGAGGACATTTTTCAGGCCGCCTTACCTGGGGCATGGTCACCGCCGGCTACTTTGCCCGTAAGATTCTGTCACCCGCAATTATCACCGCCAGCCTGGTGGAAGCCGGAGGTGAAAAGGATGCTGCTGCTGCAATAGCCAGGGCCATGGAGACCAATGATACCGTTGGCGGGGTGGTTGAATGCATTGTCAAAAATGTACCCAAAGGTCTGGGAGAACCCGGATTCATGTCTGTTGAGGCAGCGCTGGGACTCATCGCCTTCGGCATACCGGCGGTGAATGGCGTGGAATTCGGAGCCGGATTTGCTTCATCAAGGAGCTATGGCTCGCTGAATAATGACCCATTCGTTGATGCAAGAGGCAAAACATCTACTAATAATGCGGGTGGTATCAACGGAGGTATTACAAATGGCAATGACCTGATAATGAGGGTTTCAGTAAAACCTGCCGCCAGCACCGGAGTGCCACAGAAGACATTTGACACCTCAAAGGGGGAGATGACCGAACTGGAAATAACCGGCCGGCATGATGCCTGTATCGCAAGGCGAATACCCGTTATCCTTGAATCAGCCGTGGCAATAGGGCTTGCAGACCTTCTGATGATCGACAGGGGAATAAACGGTATCAGGGAAAGGTAAAGGCTTTCCGACAGGAGCCCCGTTC
>JAEYZD010000094.1 GCA_023430725.1 Bacteroidota bacterium
GAACATCTCCGTCAGCCGTGTCGCGGCCAGCTGCGGGTCATGTGGTATTGTCACCGCAAGGTCGCCCCTGATGAAACGGTAGAATTCGGGAACATGAATAAATTCAACGTTGCCCGTGACATCAAGCTCGCTGAAGATGCGGTTCTTCATGTCGCGACCGCCGGGGCCGTCCATCTCGTGAAGTCCCACCTCGAGGGTGAAAGCTCCGCGTCTGAAAGTCGTTGCGCATCCTCCCGGCTGGCTGTGCTGTTCGAGGAGCAGCACCTTCATCCCTTCGCGGGCCAGCTTCGCCCCTGCGGTAAGACCGCCGAGGCCAGCTCCTATAACGATGATGTCATACTTCATTTGATCTCCGGAATTGGTAAGCGTTTGAATTCCTTAGTCCTGTCAAACAGGTACCTGTATGTGATATAGTGTTTTACCGAGACTGCTCCCACCGATATGAATATCTTCCGCATCTTGGGGTTGAAATCGCCGACCCATGAGAACTCAACCTCCCTGTAATGAGGCTTGTTCTCGATTGCCTGTCTGACCTTGAGGATAAAGGCCGACTCGATCCCGAGTTTCTGGAATTTCGGGATCACCCCCATCAGCATGCCCCGCGCCCTTGTCATTGTATTCCGCTTTTTCAGCCAGAGGAATCTGATCATGGACCATGGGTCGAGCTTCCCGTTCAGGTGTTTGAGAATCTGGTTCAGGTCGGGGAACTGGAGGTAGATGGCAATTGGTTTGCCCTCGAAATATGCCAGCCAGATGAACTCCTCGTCAAGTATTGCTTTTGCCTTTTTGAGGGTGCTCTTAATATAATCCGGTTCGAGGGGTTCGAAGTTGGCCTTGAAGGAAGCCCATGCCTCATTGAACACCTCGGCGAAGTCAGCAATGAACTTATCCTGCTCCTTCCATGTGAAGTGCCTGAACTCATAACCGGGTTTATCGGCCACCCACTGTGCGATCTTGCGGAACCTCTCATCGAGCGGTTTGGTGAGGTCATAATGGAACCCCTCCTGCTTAAACCAGGTCTGGAAGCCATATCTCTCAAAGAGCCCCTGGTAATAAGGCGGGTTATAGGATATCTCGAAAGAGGGGTGTGTGAAACCCTCGACAAGCAGTCCCCAGTATTTGTCAGTCTCACCGAAGTTTATGGGGCCGTCCATGGCCTCCATGCCTCGCGCCCGCAGCCACTCCCGGGCGGTGTCAAAGAGCAATCCGGCCGCTGCGTCATTATCGATGCACTCAAAGAATCCTATGCCGCCGGTAGGCTGGTCATAGGTTTTTGACATGTTGAAGTCGATGAAAGCTGCTATCCGCCCGATGAGGCTGTTGTCGTCGCCTCTGAGCACCCACCGGGTGGCGGTACCGTGTTTGAAATATGGGTTTACGGCGGGATCGAAGACGCCGTTTATATGTTTATCCAGCGGGCAGACCCACGTGTCATCATCCTTATATATGGCCCTGGCGGTGTCAAGGAACATCCCTGTCGTTTTCCTGTCGGTGACTTCGATAAGTTTCATGTGACTATGTTTAAAAGCCGGCCGGGCTATTTGTTGTATACCTGTTCAACCACCTCGCTGTACTTCTCGTGGATGAATTTCCTGCGGAGCTTCAGTGTCGGAGAGAGCTCGCCGGTGGCAGGGCTCCATTCATCTTTTACAAGCCTGAACCTGTTAATTCTCTCAGGCGGGCTAAGTCTCTTGTTCATCTTATTGACTTCGGAAGAGAAGAATTGCAGCACTTCCGGGAGGGTGATCAGCTCGTCATTACTCGAAAAGTTAACCTTCCGGGACGCCTTCCAGTCTTCGAAGTACCTGAAGTTCGGAGAGATAAGCGCGCTGGCGAATTTTTCATGTTCACCGATGACCATGATCTGGTCAATGGCGGGTGACTCCTTAAAGATGTTCTCCACGATCTGCGGGGCGATGAACTTCCCGTTTGAGAGTTTGAATATCTCCTTCTTCCGGTCTGTCACCATCAGGAATTTGTCATCCTCGATATGGCCGATATCGCCGGTGCGGAACCACCCCTCATCGTCGAATGCCGCTTTTGTCAGTTCGGGATCATTGTAATAGCCAAGCATGACGTTTGGTCCCTTGCAGAGGATCTCACCGTCATCGGAGATTTTGACTTCGACACCTTCGATTGTCATGCCAACCGACCCCAGTAGCACCTTACCCTTTTCGGTCCGGTTGATTGTGATGATGGGTGAGGTCTCCGTCAGGCCGTACATGTTTATGATCTTAATCCCGGCCGCCCAGAATACCCGTTCGAGCCGTGGCTGAAGGGAAGCGCCGCCGCAGCCCACGATGCGGACGTTTCCGCCGAGCGCCTCGCGCCATTTGCTGAAGATGAGCTTGTCTGCGATTCTGAGCTTTCTCTCGTAGAGCCAGCCGTTTTCGCCGTATGGCTGATATTTCAGGCCCAGGTTAACGGCCCAGAAGAAGAGAGTCTTCTTTATCCCCTTCAGGTTCTTCCCTTTGGAGATAATGACATCGTAGAATTTTTCCAGGACGCGGGGCACTGCATCGAAGCCGTTGGGCTGTATCTCCTTCATGTTGATTGCGATGGTGCCCATGCTCTCGGCATAGTAGATGCTTGCGCCGCTGTATTGCGTCTGGTAGTTGCCGAGTCGTCCGCCGACATGGCAGAGAGGGAGTATGCTGAGATACTTGTCTTCCGGCTTCAGGTTGAACACCGCTGCTGCAGAGATGAAGTTGCTGACCATGTTCCTGTGTGACAGCATCACTCCCTTGGGTTTGCCCGTTGTGCCGGAGGTGTAGATCAGGGTTGCAAAGTCATCGGGTTTGACTAATTTCTTAATCTCTTCCACCTGCTGTATCGTTTCGGCGGAGCAGTGTCTCCCCTTTTCGACTATATCAAGCCAGTTGGCGGCGCCGTCGATCTGATCAAAGGTGAATGCGGGGCATGAGTGACCCGTTGCAGTCAGGGCCGGCTCGAGGGTTCTGTAGAGCTTTTTGTCCGATATGATAATCATCCTTGCCCCCGAGTTCCTTATGATGTATTCATACTCAGTTGCTGAAAGGGAGGTAAATACCGGCACATGGACGATGCCCAGCATTGACATCCCCATGTCGGCAAAGTTCCATTCAGGGCGGTTGGCGGAGACTGTTATGATCTTATCGCCCCTGCGGAACCCGGATTCGTAAAGGCCGTAGCAGAAACTGTATGAATGTTCTATGTATCCGGCGGTGCTGTATTTTTTCCAGGTGCCGTTATGCTTGAAGCAGAGGGCATCAGCCTTGTTGTATAGTTCCCTGTACCTGTCAAGCAGGTCGAAGGTCCGAGAAACGGTATTTTCCATGGTTGTACATAACAAAAGTCGGGGATGAAGCTCCCCTCTGCAATATAGCAAAAAATAATTTCAATCAGACGTACCTGCCGACCGTGTCTCTGGTTGAGAACAGGGCGAAGTGAGAGAGCCTGATTAGCTTACGGTTTGTCAGCCGGGAAATCTTTATGATTCGTCCGGCGCTCTTTATAATCTTCGGCACAGGATATGGTGCCAGTTGTGGCTGGCATATCCTCCTGTGGTCAGTTATCTCCCGCCAGGAGTGATTGCCTGAACAGGCTGATAGTCTGTGTCATGTCAAGCCCTGCCTCCTGCTTCAGGGCCGCCCCGATGTTATTCTCAGCATATGCATTGAGAAACTTCTCCATCCCGAGGGTCTCTGCCATATGCCGGGTAAAAACACCGGCCACCTGGTAAGCAGCCGGGAGACTGTAAAACCGGCCGGTGGTACTGTAAACAAGCTCTGGCGTAAGCATATCAGCGTTTTCACGAGCTACCCGGAGGTCATTCTCCAGGCTGCCAGGGGTGAAAAAATATTCAGTGCTGACTGCAAACCCTTCATTGAAGAAGCAGTACGGATTTGTTCCGGCCACCTGCTCTATAATACTGTGCGCAGCTTCATGCCTGAACAGAGCGGCATCGAAACCCGACAGATGGTTAATATTTCCTGATGCCTTACCGTATACCGTTGTCCATGCGGGTGCGGCAATGAATTTCTGAAGGTCAGCCCTGCTGGTGTAGATGTATGTCACTATCCGGCCTCTGACAGTGCCGGTGATACCCAGCCGATTCAGCAATGTATCGGCAAATAGATCTGCCTCACGGGCAATTATCCAGCTCAGGGAGTCAACATCAAGTGAAGCTGCAATCCTGAAGTCAAAATGCCTGCTTTCGTATGGCACGAAGTATCCATCTCTCATTTCAGGCAGGCTGTTTAACCGGTGGCTCTCCATGGCGCTGTCAGCAAATCCGGTCATTGCCAGGTCATCATCCCTGAATACGTAAAGCTGGTAATAGCCGGCCATGTATGTCCTGTACTGTGTGAATCCGTGGCCGCGATTACTGCAGGTAAATAACCTCGAGGTATCCGGTGTCAGGTACCAGAATGCATCGCCGGGGTCATCATAAACGGTGTCTCCGAAGATGAATCCCCCGGAAGATTTCTTAAATGGCATTGCGTTTGCGGAGGCATCCCGGAACATCCACAGCGGGCCATAATACTGAATCTTCTTACCATAATCGCCTGCCTTGAGGTCCCGCTCATGAACATATTTGTACTGAGGAATCTTCTGGAAGTCGCCCCAGAAGGGGAACGCCTCAATCAGCTCCCTGTCAGCCTCATCAGGATCAAACCCTTCCGGGGTTACAAGCAGGACGGTATCAGTCCTGTGAAATGCAAGCATCATTGTGTAGTTCTCATCTCCGGGGATGAATTCCGGAGACTGTACTGCCGCCGGTTTCGTGGGCATCGCCATACAGGCGGACATAAGCAGAGCAACAGCATATAGTGCATTTGTCTTCATGATATTTCAGTTTTAAGAAATTAATGTTCAGGCTTCAGGCGTTCAGCCATCTCCTGAAATCGGAGGAGCGGTCAATACTCACAACGGTGTCAAGTTCATCGTCGGCCTTCGGCTTGAGCTCAAGTTTTATCCGGCCGCGTGACCAGGCAGTCATGCCGGCGATTGAATTCATGCTGACGAGGTACTTCCTGTTGATCCGGAAGAAAACACCGGGGTCAAGGACGGCCTCAAGGGCCTCGAGGCTCAGCTCCACCGGGTATGAGTTACCCTGGAAGGTCTTCAGCCAGGCCCCCTTGCCCAGCACGTAGAACCAGGCTATCTCGGTGACCTCGATCTTACGGAGCTTCTCCCCCATCTGTACCAGGAAACGCTTTTTATAGCCCGGATCCTGTCCCTGCAACTGCGCCATCAGTGCATCAAAGTCGATGCTGAAGGCGGCCCTGAGCGACTGATATTTATTCAGGCTCTCAGCAAGGTCACTCCTGCGTATGGGTTTGAGCAGGTATGCGATGCTGTTAAGCCGGAAAGCCCTGACAGCGTACTGATCGTAAGCGGTAGTGAAGATCACAGGTGTGTTGACGGCCACCTGTTCAAAGATGCTGAAGCTGATGCCGTCAGAGAGCTGTATGTCGAGGAATATGATGTCAGCCCGGTTCTGCATGAGCCACTTAACCGCATCCTTTATTGATCCGAGCTTTGCCGTGACGGTGACTGACGGATCGATCTCCGTGAGCATCTTTTCCAGCTTGTCAGCCGCAAGGCTTTCGTCTTCAATTATCAGCGCTATCATTGCCTTCAGGATTAATAAGGGGCAGTCGTGCAATATAATGATCATTCTCAACCGTAAACTGCGGAAGCCTGCCGGTTATGAGGGAGTACCGCCTTGTGAGGTTCTTCAGCCCCAGCCCGGTGGATGCCGGTGCCGATATTTTAGGCTGCAGACGGTTTGAAACGACAAGCATCATATCATCACCGGTTATCTCGATGTGCAGCGGTTTTGAGTGGTTAACGATGTTATGCTTGATCGCATTCTCAAGCACCACCTGCAGCGAAAGGGGTGGCATGATCAGCCCGAGCATTCCGGCAGGCAGGCTGACCGACCAGGTCAGGTCCTCACCGTACCTCATCTGCTGAAGGAAGAGGTAGGAACGGAGGAAATCGAGCTCTTTTCCGAGTGTTGCGGTCGGCTGCTCGACAGTCTCAAGCACATAGCGGTAGATCTGGGAGAACTCATCGATGAACTCCTGGGCTTTGGTCACATCTTTCTCAATCAGTCCTGACAGCACATTGAGGCTGTTGAACATGAAGTGAGGGTTTATCTGGCTCTTGAGCATTTCGAAGCGTATCTGGGTCAGTTCCCGTTCCAGCGCCTCGGCCTTCCTGGCAGATTCGGCACTGCGGATATAGTAGATCCATCCCTCGAGCACCCCCATGATGATAATATTCACTACTGCATAGATGAGGGCATTGTAAAGCAGCACGAGGTTCAGTGGTTCGCTGTAAGGGGTCATGCTGTTGGCCGTCAGGGTCATGAGAACTGACACAGCAGCCGCTACTGCCACTGCCGCCAGAAACTGCAGCATGACCCTTGGCAGCACCCTCCTGTTCCAGGGAAACTTCCTGTTTAGCCAGTCGATTATGAGGAGGTCTGCCACTGCTATGAGTGTGGCTGCAGGTACCGAGAGAAGGACACCGCGGAACAGCCTCAGCAGGAAGTGGGAAAAATTCTGAAGCGGGTAGAATCCGCTGAGGTTATTGTAGATGATTACAATCAGCTGGGCTGCCACCGATATTCCTATAAGGAATCGGATCAGCCTGGGCAGCGGCACCAGTCCGTTCAACCGATTTATTAATTTTCCTGCCATTTCAGTGACTCTTTCCTTGTGTCCGGCATGCCGGTGTTAAATTAGTAAAAGTAAAAAGATGTACCGGCATCGATCTTGCGTTCGATGCCGGATCTTTCAATATCTCTGCTTTCATGTGCTCAGAAGTTTCTGAGGATACCCATTCTTACTGAGAAGTAGTTCCTGTCAGGAAGCGGTGCCTCAGGGGTATGACCTTCCCGTTCAGGCAGGGCATTGAATTTCACCTCGGAGAGGAGTGACCATTTTTCTGCAAGCGGGATATCGATACCGCATCCTGCCTGCCATCCCGGACCGTGGGTCGTATCGAAGAGCAGTTCGCCTGTCGGATCTTCTATTTCGATGTGCTTGTACTGGTAAGCGCCCCTGACAAATACCGAGGCATTTGAGAATTCCAGCTTGCGCTTGTACTGCAGACCGAGGATATAGCCAGTCTCCTCAAAATCGCAACTGTGTCCTGCCGGTTCATAATCGTTGCGGAAGGCGTTGTAGCCCCATCCGCCGTAGATGCCAAGGTGTTTCGTGAAGCGGTAGTGCAACAGCGCTTCGCCGCCGGCGCCAACATTGGTTATTGCGTCGCCGGGGACACAGGTTGAGAGAGAGACTCCCCCGTTGACTTCGAATCCGGCTCTTTTCTCTTCGCCCTGCGCAGTCAGTGCCACAGGCAGGAGTGCCAGGAGTGCTGCTGTCAATAATACTTTTGTTTTCATCTTAACTGGTTTTAAAAGGATTAGTGTTTGTTTGTCAGGGCAAAAGTAGGGTCAGCAAAACCGCAGGGAAAATAAAAGGTTCCGGGGGTGCGAAACAGGGTGCTGAAGGTGCATATCCGGGGGCTGAAAGTGACATCGGGGAAAAAGTGAATAACTCAGGATACAGGATGAAAAATGGCTGACTATGCCTAACTTCGGGTGACAATTAAACTATATGCCATGAAGAGTAAACTCATTGCATGCTGGCTGCTTGCCTTGATTGCTGTCTCGGCCACAGGACAGCAGGTGCCGGATACGGGGTATAGTCCTGTGATTAAGAACCCTGCCTACGAACAGGGACAGGGTCCGCTGGTTTTTATCGACGAGGGGCATAATAACTTTCACACGCGGGGCGACCGCTATCTGCCGTTTGCCAGCCTGGTGGAGCGTGACGGTTACGTTGTTGAGGGTTATGCCGGGCGGTTTGAGACGGAAAGGCTGAAAAAGTGCGGTATACTGGTGATATCCAATGCCCTGCACGAGACGAATATTACCCGCTGGCATAAACCGGTGTTACCGGCATTCACCCCTGATGAGGTCAGGACTGCCAGGGAGTGGGTTGAAGAGGGGGGATCACTCTTTCTGATCGCTGACCATATGCCCATGGGTGGTGCTGCTGCTGAGATGGCTGCAGCTTTCGGGTTCGGGTTCACCGACGGCTTTGCCCTTGACACGGCACAGGCGGGGCCGGCGCTGTTCTGCAGGGCCGACGGTACCCTGGCGGATAATAACCTGACCAACGGCCGGAGCACTGAGGAGAGGATCGACAGCATTTATTCATTCACGGGCCAGGCCTTCACTGTTCCGGATGATGCCGGCACTGTTCTCACTTTCAATGAAAAGTACCTCCTGCTCCTTTCTGACACAGCCTGGGTTTTCAATGAAAGGACAGTCTATAAGCCAATCAAAGGGTGGTCACAGCTGGCTTACAAAGAGTACGGCAAAGGGAGGGTTGTGATGTCGGGTGAGGCTGCCATGTTCACAGCCCAGCTGGCAGGGCCGCAGCAGTTTCCGGCCGGTATGAACTCACCCTACGCCCGCAACAACTACCGCTTGCTCCTCAACATCATCCACTGGCTTGACGGCAGATGAAGACGTTTGCCGACAGGGTTATTGAGTTCAACAGGAAGGTGGAATTCCCAGGCAGTCTGCCGGAAGGGATCAGCATCATGAATCCTTTCCGTGGCGGTGATGATTATATCCTGGATGTGTCATCTGCCTTTTACAGGAAGTTCTACAATGATGACAGGCCGCGACGGCTTATACTCGGGATCAATCCCGGCCGGTTCGGTGCCGGGTTCACGGGAGTTCCCTTCACTGACACCAAGAGGCTCAGTGGTGAGTGCGGTATTGATTATACTGGCAGGCAAACGCATGAACCCTCGTCTGTCTTCATCTATGATGTGATAATGGAATACGGTGGGCCGGAGAAGTTTTACAGCGACTTTTACATCAATTCCGTATGCCCGCTGGGGTTTACGCAGACAGGTGTCAGCGGCAGGGAAAAGAACTACAATTATTATGACCGCCCTGACCTGGCCGCTGCCGTGACTGATTTCATCGTGTGGAACATAAAGGAGCAGATAGCTTTGGGGGTTTCAACGGAGGTGTGCTGGTGCCTGGGGACGGGGAAGAATGAGAAGTTCCTGCGGGCGCTAAATGAACGTCACGGCTTTTTTGGGGAGGTTGAGGCGCTGGAGCACCCGAGGTTCATAATGCAATACAAATCAGCCTCAAGGGATAAGTTTGTCCGTAAGTATATTTCGCTGCTGCGCGGGTGAAGGAACCTGGATTACTCCAGGTTTTTCCGCCTGGTGATACGGCGGCCATCACTGCCGAGGCTTTCCATGTTCAGATGACTTCGTAACCCTGCCTGAGCATCCAATGACGCCGTCCAATGTGATCTGTACCTTGTTTTATATTGACATTCAGCCTATCTTTGGTAATACCCGGTTAATCAGGGTAAAACGCAATTAACCCTTTCATACTAACATATCGAAACATGAGAACACCCGGTCAATTTAGAACAGCCATCCTGCTTATTGTAGTTCTTTTCCTGTCTTTGAGCAAGTCTGCCGAATCTCAGTCGGCACTTATGAGTCCCGAAAAGCATTTCGGGTTCGTCCCCGGCTCTGACTACAACCTCTTCACCTATGAAGAGCTTATTGATTACCTGATGAAGCTTGACAAGGCGTCACCCATGATAAAAATGGAAGAGATTGGCGTCAGCCCCATGGGACGAAAGATGTACATAGCATTTATCTCTTCAGAAAAGAATATCAATAACCTGCCCAGGCTCCGGGAAATAAACAGGGAACTGGCACTTAACCCTTCGCTCTCCGAGGCCAGCCGGAAGGAGTATGTCTCTGAGGGGAAGGTCTTTTTTCTTGCCACTCTCTCAATGCACTCAACCGAGGTTGCTCCCTCACAGGCTGCACCTCTTATTGCATGGCAGCTGGCTACCACCACGGATCAGCTCATTAAGAAATACCTTGATGATGTTGTTTACATGATGGTTCCCTGCCATAATCCTGACGGTATGGATCTGGTGGTTGAGAACTACAGAAAATATAAGGGCACTCAATATGAGGGTGCCTCATTACCTCAGGTTTATCATAAGTATGTAGGTCACGACAACAACCGCGATTTCATCAGCCTTACTCAGTCAGATACCAGGGCCATTTCGCGCATTTACAATCTTGACTGGTTTCCACAGGTGATGGTTGAAAAACACCAGATGGGCTCAACAGGAATACGATATTTTGTTCCTCCGGCACATGACCCTATTGCAGAGAATGTTGACGGCGAGCTCTGGTCATGGACAGGTGTGTTTGGAACAAACATGCTTCGTGATCTTACCGGTGCCGGGTTCACCGGTGTAGGGCAGAAGACCATATTTGACATGTACTGGCCCGGCTCTACTGAGACATGCATCTGGAAGAATGTCATAGGGATGCTTACTGAAGCAGCCAGTGCACGTGAAGCATCACCAATTTATATTGAGCCAAATGAGCTCCAGGCAAGCGGAAAGGGACTTTCAGAATATGAAAAGTCAATTAATTTTCCTGTACCCTGGCCGGGTGGCTGGTGGCGGCTGGGTGACATAGTAAAGCTTGAGATCGGATCAACGATTTCCGTTATCAGAACTGCGTCGCTGCACAGGCAGGAAATATTGACCTTCAGGAATGAAATCTGCCGGAGAGAGGTGGAAAAAGGGCAGAACGAACCGCCTTACTATTATGTTGTTCCGGCCGGGCAGGCTGATCAGAGCGAGCTTATCCGCTTCGTAAACCTGATGAGGGAGCACGGGGTAAAGGGATACCGTATTACAGCAGATTATACCCTTGCCGGTATTAACCTTAAATCCGGTGATTTTGTATATCCTCTTGCCCAGCCTTTCAGGGCATTTGTCAAGGAGGTGATGGAAAC
This sequence comes from Bacteroidota bacterium, assembly GCA_023430725.1. GTDB lineage: Bacteria > Bacteroidota > Bacteroidia > Bacteroidales > VadinHA17 > SR-FBR-E99. The sequence goes on from JAEYZD010000094.1 coordinate 10,868, forward strand.
GCAGGAATTTCCCGTAAGACATTATTCTCCCGGAGGACCGGTAATAAGTCCTTATGATGTGACAAGCTGGTCACTGCCTTTGCACAGGGGACTGACCTCATATGAGATTACACAGCGTGATCGTGCATTTGAAGGCAAAATCAAACTCCATGACCAGGAGTACTCTCCTGTTCAGGGCGGCTTCCGTCTGCCGGCAATCTTCCCTGTCACAAGCAACGGCAGCTTTATGGCAGCATTCATGGCGGCCGGGCGTGGGATGAAGGTTGAGCGCCTTGACAGCGAAATAACGGTTGAAGGAAAGACTCTGGGCAAAGGGAGCTTTGTTATAAGCAAAGGTGAACAATCAGCACTGGATGCAATAGCATTGGAAGCGTGCACTGAGCCTCTCTACGGTGGCAGTGCAGGATCACTCCCTGCCACCGAAGTAAAGATACCCCGTATTGCTCTGGTGGAAACGTATGTCAGCGACATGGATGCCGGGTGGACCCGATACCTATTTGATACTTATCACATTCCATACACTGTTCTGCGCCCTGATGGAATTGAGACAGCCGGTATTGAAGAAAAATATGATATAATTATTTTCCCGGGAACACAGAAGAACCTCCTGCTGAACGGCAAACCGGGCAGCGAGGGAGGAGCTTACATGAGCAATTATCATCCCGACTTCCAGAAAGGGATGGGCAAGAAGGGGCTGGAGAAGCTGCTGCTCTTCATAAACAACGGTGGCACGGTTATATCATGGGGCCAATCGACCGATCTCTTCAGCGGCCTGCTTGAGATGACAAACAATGATAAAACAGAGGAATTCACCCTGCCTTTTTCAAACAGGGCTGATCAGGCGCGGAGGGACGGATTGAATATCCCGGGATCACTTGTGCATCTGGAGCTTAAGGCAGATCACCCGCTGACTTACGGAATGCCTCATTCAACAGGAGTATTCTACAGGGGCAACCCGCTGTTTACTACATCCGTACCAAGGTTTGACATGGACCGCAGGGTCATCGGGCACTTCCCTGAAAAGGACATCCTGCTTAGTGGTTACTGTGAAAAGGAAGAGTTGCTGGCCAGCCAGCCGGCAATGCTGTGGGTCAAAAAAGGAAAGGGGCAGGTTGTGCTTTATTCTTTTAACCCTCAGTTCAGGGCATCAACTCAGGGAGCATATAAGCTTCTCTTCAACGCACTCTTCCTCCCTAAGGTCTGAAGAACAGTTGTTCAGAGATACCTGCTGACTATATCGCGCCGGGAGAACGGGGCGAACAGGAAGCGCCGGATTACTTTCCAATTGGTGAGCCATGAGATCTTAGCTCCATGCTTCCTGTTTTCAATCATCTTTTGCACAAGAAACGGAGCCACAGTGTCAGCCTCGTTGGCCAGTATGTTGTATATCTTTATCAGCTTTTTGCTGTTCTCCGGATCCTTGCGGATCTGCCCCATTGTAAGGTCTGTGAGAACCATGCAGGGACTGATTGTCCCCACAATTACCGGTCGCTCTTTCACCTCTGCGGCAAAGGCATCCGTGAAATACCTGACCGCCCTCTTGGAGGTTCCGTACGGGGTGAGACCTGTGATACGGCGCCCGTCGCTGCCGAGGCCTTCCATGTTGTAGATGGCTCCGTGACCCTGCTTTAGCATCCTGTTATAGGCAACATTCCATCCCGCATCAAGGAAGGATCTGACCAGGGCAGCGCCAATTCCCCTGGTGCCGCCGGTAATAACTGCTGTTTTCATTAACATGAGGAATTAATGTCGCTCCCGGCAAATCTACGATTATTTGTTCTTCGGTTTTTCCGGATCGCGGCCTGCCGGGAACAAAATGAAATATCCTGGACACAGCAGCGTTTTAAGGTATAACCACCTTAAAACAGTGAAATTATGAGATTAGTAATTTACCTTTTCGTTTTTGCTTCATTGATGATGAGCTGTAAAAACAACGCAGGCTATATTGAATATTTTGTCAAATACACGACTGAAGACATCAGTCTGAAATCAGGGTCGGCAGATCCGGAACTCTTCCATACAGGTATGGGTGACTATATCACCAGTATCACTCCCCGCTATTTCGGTTCAAAAATCAATGTGCTGATGTACCTTGATCAGTGGAACCAGCAGGGTGCAAGCATGATTTCATATGTCGACGGGCATGACAATGACCCGAATTATGAGATTGCCATCAACGTAGATTTTTCGAATAACCAGGAAACCCAGTACGATCCGATCCTTTACGGTGATCTCTGGAAAGGAGTGTTCAGACAGAAAGAGATAACATTCAGGTACCTGCTTTTCGCTCCCTCACATTTCGAGCAGGAATTTGAAGTCCCTGCCGGTTACGGTACAATGCAGATAATGGGGCAAAATGGCACCAATACTATTGAGCCAGGGACAGGTAAGCGTTTTGTTAAAGTCTACCATCAACCTTTACTTGAGCCATACTTCGGGACGCCGGATCATCAACCATGGGGATATTTTTTCGGGAATACAGAGTCGACGTATGTTTTCAACAGGGAATGTGCAGAGCTGCCGGCCTCTGAGGATTCACCAAACGGAGGCAGGGATTGCATGATCAGGAGCCACCAGTTTACCTCGCTTACTGTCACAATGCCCGAAGAAGATGAGACTATCAGGATGTATTCAACCGTCAGTTTCAACACTGACAACCTGATCCAGGTGTATGCCGGGAGAGACAATACTCCCTACACCCAGGACGACGTATTTACCTACGCCCCCAACTACTGGGAACGACTGAAGGTCAAGCTTGAGGTACGCTGAGGCTGAAGCTATTTTCTCAGTTCACTTACCTCGATGCTGTAGTCGTACTGCAGGTCTTCATGCAGGCCGGAAATCTTCTTTATAACAGTGTCAATCTGCCGGTTGTAGAGATTCATCAGGGCTGTATTGCGCTGTATCGGCGGGGAGAGGCGATGCAGCCCGGCGCAGAAGTACAGCAGGAGCTCAACCTCCGTCTCTTTCTTCTTTGAATACCTGATGTATTTCCGAGTGTTCTTCAGTATCTTCCGTACGCTCTTGCGGATATAGAAATAGCTGGTCCGGTTTATCTGTTCAAATTCCTCATCGAGCTCCTTCTTCACACTCTGCACAAATGCCAGCTCGTCGGCTGATTCAAACAGCAGGTATGTCAGCAGTTCCTTGTTCTCCTTCTTGAATCGCGCAAGGCGAAGGCACAGATCGCGCAGTTCCTTCGGGGTGCGATAGGTCAGTTCCTGGCTTAGCTCTTTAAGGGTGACAGACTTCATTCGGAGGACATCTGATGATGACAGGCAAAGTTAAGATAAAATTCACCCGGATTCCTGACCAGGATGAAGATAGCGGGATGCGGTAAAGACCGGAACATTTTGTAGCTTACCTTGTTAATTATGTACATTGCAATGATAAGAGAGCTGAACAATACGCAGAGCGAAGGGCGGCAAGCCCGTGACGGAGGGGATTCCTCCCTCCGGATGCCTGTGCTCTTTGTAGGCCACGGCAGCCCGATGAATGCCATCGAGGAGAACGAGTTTGCCGCAGGCTGGAGAGAGATGGGGAAAAACCTGCCTCGTCCCTCTGCCATCCTGTGCGTCTCAGCTCACTGGCAGACAAAGGGGACGAAGGTAACAGCCATGGAGCAGCCGGAGACCATCCACGATTTCGGAGGGTTTCCCCGTCAGCTGTACGAGGTGCAGTACCCTGCGCCGGGAAGCCCCGAACTGGCCCGTACCACCCGTGATACTGTCCGCGAAAAGGTTGTTGAGCTTGACCGGGCATGGGGTCTCGACCATGGTGCATGGAGCGTGATCAGGAGGATGTATCCCGATGCCGATATGCCGGTGGTGGAGCTCAGCCTTGACTATCAGATGACCCCGCAGCAGCATTATGACCTTGCGAGGGAGCTCGCCCCGTTGCGCAGGAAGGGAGTGATGATCATAGGCAGCGGCAATATGGTGCATAACCTCGGGATGGTCTCGTGGGAGCATCTCAATACCCCGGGATTTGCGTATGACTGGGCCCTCGAGGCCGGAGATGCGATGAAGAAGCACATCCTCAGCGGTGACCACAGGGAGCTCATCAACTACAGGGCGCAGAGCCGGGCATGGGGCCTCGCCATACCCACCCCCGAACACTTCATCCCCCTGCTCTATTCTCTGGCACTGAGAGAACATGATGAGCCGGTTGAACTGTTCAACGACAAACCCATCGCGGGATCACTGACGATGACCTCCGTGCGGATCGGATAATAACCGCTTCGCCTTGCATAAAAGGGCCGATGAGTATCGGTACTCCGCCGGATTAAGACCGGATTGCAACTGCTTTGCCGAAGGGCAAAAACTTATCAACGCCGGACGGTGGATATTTTTTATCTCCGTCAGAACCTCCGTACTAGGAAAATTTATCTAATATTGGAAGCTGATCCTGATGTTTGTCGGAACATCTATTGGGGGACCTTAAATGACTGAAACATACTACACCGGGTTTGACAATGAGAAATACCTCCGGGAGCAGACTGCTGCCATCCTTGAGCGTGTCAACCGTTTTAACAACAAACTGTACCTCGAGTTCGGGGGCAAGCTTCTGTATGACCTGCATGCGTCGAGGGTGCTGCCGGGTTTTGACCCGAATGTCAAGATGCGGCTGCTGCAGATGCTGAAGGACAAGACTGATGTCATCCTCTGCATTCATGCCGGTGACATCGAGAGGAAGAAGGTGCGGGCCGATTTCGGGATCACCTATGACGTGGATGCGCTCAAGACAATTGACGATTTCAGGGAGTGGGGCATAGAGGTGACCGCTGTGGTGATCACCCGCTATACAGGGCAGCAGCCGGCGAAAGCGTTCAGGAACAAGCTGGAGCACAGGGGTGTGAAAGTTTATACCCACTCTCCTACCCGGGGCTATCCGACCGATGTGGACCTGATAGTGAGCGATGAGGGTTACGGCGCCAACGAATACATCAAGACCACTCACCCGATAGTTGTTGTGACCGGGCCGGGACCGGGCAGCGGCAAGCTGGCCACCTGTCTCTGCAATCTCTATCACGAGTACCGCAGAGGCATCAAGGCGGGGTATGCCAAGTTCGAGACCTTCCCCATCTGGGACCTGCCGATAGACCACAAGGTGAACATCGCCTATGAGGCCGCCACGCTGGACCTGAAGGACGAGGTGCTGGTTGACAGCTACCATCTCAAGACCTACGGCGAAAATGTAGTAAACTACAACCGCGACATCGAGGCATTTCACCTGCTGAAGAGGATCCTCGAAAAAATCACCGGTGGCGAGTCTATGTATCAGTCGCCCACCGATATGGGAGTTAACCGTGCCTCATCGGGCATTGTGAATGATGCGCTGATACAGGAAGCTGCGCAGCAGGAGATTATCCGCCGTTACTTCCGGTGCAATGTGGAGTATGCCATTGGCCTGGCCGAGAAGGAGGTGCTGGATCATGCTCTGAAGATCATGGGTAAGGTAGGTGCCAGGCCTGAGGACCGCAGGGTGGTGCTGCCGGCCCGAAAGGCTGCTGCCGATGCAGAGAAGGTGGATGGCAAGGGCAATGCCGGCATCTTCAGTGGAGCGGCTATTGAGCTCGCAAACGGGCAGATTATTACCGGGAAGAACTCACCGCTGATGCATTCAGCTTCAAGCCTGATCCTTAATGCCACGAAGTACATGGCAGGGTTACCCGACAGCCTGCTGTTGCTGCCCAAAACCCTTATCGACTCGGTGACATACCTGAAAAAGGACATCCTGAACGGTAAGGAGGTGAGCCTCGATGTGGAGGAGACGCTTATTCTGCTGGGTATCAGCGCGCTGTTCAATCCTGCGGCACAGGCGGCGCTGGAGCAGCTGACGATGCTTCGCGGCTGCGAGGTACATCTCACGCATATTCCCACCCCGGGTGATGAGGCGGGGCTGCGCAAGCTGAATGTGAATGTGACGTGTGATCCGGAGTATTCGAGCAAGAGTTTGTTTGTTTCCTGAGGAGGTCTGATAGTCTCAAAGTCGTGTAGTCATTTCTGACTGCCGACTGAAGACTGAAAATGCCTACCTCTTCGGCACCCCAACATAGTACAGGTCAAACCCACCCTTTCCTCCGGGCCGGTTGGAGGAGAAGATCATCAGGTCATTCAGATACCAGGTACCGGTAGGTACAACAAAAGGCCGGTATTCATCATACTCCGTGTTGATCTCACCACCCATATTGACCGGGGCCGACCAACCCTGACTGCCGTAAACTGAGTACCACAGGTCAAAGCCACCAAATCCGCCCTCGCGGTCAGAGGCGAAAACCATCACATTTCCGGTGATATTCGGACACTTGTCGTCGGCGCTGCTGCTCAGTACCGGCGAGCGTGCGACAGTGACGACGGCCGACTCACTGATCAGCTTGCCCTCCTCACTTACTGCGCTGTATATGTCATATGATTCGTCGCTGTCCGACATGAAATATGCAGTCTCCCTGCCGGCAATTGCGTTATGGTGAATTGAGAGGTATCCTTCGTTGAATTCAGTGTTCAGCGGGGTCACTGCGAAAGGTTCTCCTGACGCAAGGAATTCGCCGTCTCCGAAATTGTAACCGCAGCAGAAAATATCGAGGTTTCCGTCCGGGTCGCTGCTGTAGAAGAAACGTCTGTTCTCTCCTTCTTTATACCATGGAAAATAGTACGGAAAGTCAGCAGTAAAGTAAGGGCCGAACTCATTATTATCGGTGTTCACTGCCTCAAGCAGTCCGAAAGCATTCGAGATTGTTCTCATCTCGAACTCCCCGTTCACCAGGTCAGAAAAAATATGTCCGCCATAGGAGACGAAGTCGAAGTCCTCCCCGAATGAGTTCCTGTTTGAGGAAAAGATCAGACTGAATGTCATCTCGGTCCATGAGATCTGCAAATTGGAATTATAATCGTCATGCATCGAATTGACCGCCGCAAAATTCACCGGCACCGGGGGGATGATCCCTTTATCGTAGTTAAGCCTGTGGCCGGTGCAGGAGGTAACCACAAGCGGGATAATCAATAAATAAATGGATCTTTTCATAGCCCGGGAGTATTAAGGTTCATGACGAAACCGATATTGATACTTGCATAATCAATTGGCATAAAGAAGAATCCGTCAGGGGCTGTTGCATCGAAGAAGGCCGGGCGTGTGTTGTCCAGGCTGCCTTTCAGCGATAACCCGTAACGGTCATTAAACCAATAGTTTATCTTCAGTCCTGCGCTGACTGCAGGGCTTCCCCCTCCATCTCTTTCCATGGTGCTGATCACTCCCAGTTCAGAATTGGTCACCCTGAGGTCAGGATGTATGCTGCGGGCATAACCAATGTTAAACAGCAGCATAATCTCGGTATGACTGAACTCAGGTATTTTGAGGGTAAAGCCGACGAGGAACTTCATCACCTGGTAGTTTCCCGCGGTAACCTCATTGACGCCATAGCCGTTCATTGTCCGGTCATATTCAGCCATGTATCCCTTTTCATTGAAAAAGAAGCTGGCATATCCTACGGAGGATGAGAACCCGAATACTTTTCCGTAATAGAGGTATTCGGCTTCGATGTTCGGGCCGGGGGCCGCGAAACCGGCATCCCACGTAAACCTGTCAATGGCAAACTCGCTGAATGGTATTGAGATTCCTGAGGTGACGCCAAAGACGCTCTTCCTGGTTGTCTCTTGCGGCATCGCCATGAGGTCAGCAATCATGACGAGCATAATAACAAGGATGATTCTTTTCATTTCAGAAGGATCAAGGTGGTCAGGTAGTGATTAATTACACCCGATGCATCAAAAAATGGGCCAATGTGACACACCTTCCGCTCAATTTTCAGGCATGGCGGCAAGACCGGTGCTTTGGATTGGTGAACCCTAAAATCAAACGCCTGAGCTAACCTTCAGTATACGAATCGTATAAAGAGGCTTCCCATGCAACAGAATGCGGCAGAAATAAATCCCGTCAGGTATCCCTGAGAAATCCGCAGTCAGAATGGTCTCTCCGGGTTCTACCTGTATATCAGCCAGAGTCCTTACGAACCTGCCGGTTACGTCATGCAGCCGTACTTCACATCTGTCTGCCACATCTGAATGGAGTATCAGGTAGCCTGTGCCCCGAACCGGGTTGGGATAAAATATTGCGGAGGAAACCGGTGCACCAGTCCGGGAAATGCCTGTCAGCCCTGTCTCGAAGCAGCCCAGGTCAGGGGCTGTGCCGGCATAGGGAATACCTACGTTCACCCCGGCATCGATGAGATCACTGCCTGCTGCCAGGTGCATATATTCGATGTGAGGGAGGCTGCCATCAGATTTTCTCGGGCCGGTGGCGCCTGTTGTGTCAGTACTGCGGAAATCGGCCGCGGTGACCGTGAACGGGGGGAGCCAGCTGTTCCTTTCCTGTACTGCGAAGGAGGCCAGCTCAACTGTGCCTCCGAACTCAGTGCAGTTCTTCAGGGTAAGGGCCTTGCCGGGGTCCAGCTCTGTCTTTATGCGGTAATCAGCCACAAGGTTACCGTGGCCGGTGCAGTTATAGAGGGTCATTGAACCCCTGTTGCTGTTCTGATCGAATCCCTTCGCCTTGTTCGAAAAGGCGAGGCAGTTCTTAAGTATGAAGTTATGTGCCAGCGTCTTGTCGTCACTGCCGCCCATCTTGAAGCCATTGCCGTTGGCGTTTGCACCGGCGTCAGTGCCGTCCTCAAGGTACCCGTTCCTGAATGCCCAGCAGTTCTCGAGGGTTGTGGATACGTCGTTCGCTCCGCGAAGGTATCCGTCCCATCCGTCGTCGCAGTTGAGCCATGCCCTGCATCCTACAAACCTGTTCCCGGTGCCCACGGTGAGCTTCGGCGCGAAGCCGTCTGCATCACCGTAATCGGGAGGATCAGCATTGTAGTATGAGTCGCAGTTGATGACAGAATTGTTTGAGGCTCCGTTGTCAAGCTGCATGCCACTGTCGCGATTGCGGAAGAAACTGCACAGCTCCACCGTATTATTGTTTCCTCCGGTGATAAGCATGCCGTTGTCGCCTGCTCCTCTGATGGCGATGCCCTTGATGCGCCACCAGCTGCCGGTAAGGACGACTCCCCTGTTGCTGCCGCCAAGGGTTTGTCCAGAGAAATCAAGCACCGGTTTTTCACCTGGATAGGATGTCAGGGTGATGCCGGCGCTGGCGGTGCCGCTCTTGCCCAGTGTGATTGTTGCAGTCAGGTTGAATATGCCACCGCGGACATAAATGGTTTCGCCGGCTTTTACAACCGACACTGCTTTCTCAATTGACTTAAAGGGGCTGGCAATTGTGCCGGTGTTTGAGTCGGATCCGGTGGCGGATACATACCAGGGCTGAGCGAATGTAACGGCTGAAGTACCTGACGTGATTGTCATGGCAACTATCAGGATATGCAGCGCTCTCCTCATGACAGACACCGGATAACTGGTTAATTTCTGGCCGCCCGAAGCAGGTCAACCCTCACTTTAAGCATCCGCTGATGCTCCTCGTCAGAGGTTGACGGATCCTTCATCTGGAGGAAGGTGGCACAGGGCAGCTCGGGACAGTCGCCGCAATCCTTAAATCCATGCTGGTTAACAGCACAGTCGTAAAGGGGGCATATTTTTGTGGGCATCATCTCTATCGCCCAGAAGGTTGCTCCCTTAACGTTACGGCAACCGGAACAGGTTTTGTTGTAGAACTCACATTCATCGCATTTGAGTCCGCAGGTGCTGAGTATCATCGCATCGTGATTTTGATGCAAGATACACAGAATCTCCTGTTTCAGGTTAAGCAAAACCGGGGAATCATTAACGGTTCCTGGATGAAATCAGATGACGGTTCCTGGGGGAAATCAGATGACGGTTCCTGGATGAAATCAGATGACGGTTCCTGGCGACAAGCCGGTGTTGACGGTTTTTATCGTCTCCTCCGAGGGGCAAGCCTGTGCCGGTTTCTGGCAATGAGACTGTAGATGAAGTCGCGAAGGCGGGAAGGTACTACCCTAAATCCTGTGAGAAGTCGCCATGCGCCTCCAAGATCACCCAGAATCCCAAGCACCGCCGAGGAGCGAAGAAGATATTTATCATTCCTGACATAAACCACAGTATCAAGTTCATCCTCGCTAAGTCCGGCCGAACGAAGCATACTTCTGCCCTCCTCCGACTGAAGTGGGACAAACAGGAACTTCTTTTGCTTGTCGCGGCCTCTGATAAACCTCACCTGGCTGTTGCACAGGGAGCACTCGCCGTCATACAAAATCATGTTGCTCACATGATAATAACACTATTTGCAATAAATGGTTCCGGGATGAAGCTGCATGGTCAGGCATGAGTTAATTTCAACAAAGTCGAACTGCCTTACGAAAAAGTCCGATTTTTTTTCATTATCTTTCTCGGGTTAAACGGCTGATTCTTATATGACTGATATTCAGACACTCTACCAGGAAACCATAAGGTTTGCTGCAGAAAAACATGGTACACAGAAGGTAAAAGGATCGAAAATACCCTATGTTGTCCACCTGAGTAATGTTGCGATGGAGATATTCATGGCTGCCCGCAAGACTCACGGGTTTGACCTTGGGTATGCGCTGCAGGTGGCACTTCTGCATGACACAATTGAGGATACGCCGACCACACGCATCGAGATTGAAAAGGCGTTTGGCAAGGATATTTCAGACGCTGTCTGGGCAGTGACAAAGGACTCCAGGCTGCTTGAGGATTACAGGCTATCCGACAGTCTGGCGAAGATCAGGAAGCTGCCGCGCGAGGTAGCAGCCGTCAAGCTGGCCGACAGGATCACCAACCTCCAGGCTCCCCCGAAGAGCTGGACGAAGACTCATATAAGGGAGTACCTGTACGACTCCAAACAGATTCTCGCCGCCCTGCATGGGGCCAATGAGTATCTTGAAAAAAGGCTGGAACAGAAGATCGAAGAGTACAATTCCTACCTGCAGCCGGCACAAAAGGCAGGGATGGTAAAGGTCTGAGCAGACCCTGAAAGCTAATTATCCTTTTAGAAAGAATTTATCCAATACTGTTGGCTGGTTAATTACCAGTTGCTTCTGACAATGGCATGGTGTTCACTGCCATAATCAAACATTTAGCCTGCATAGTTGTTTAACCATCAGGAAACAAAACAATGCAGGAGATGAGAAACCGCTATACGATTTTTTCAATAACGACTCTGCTGATCCTGTTTCAGTCTTTAACCAATATGGCTTTTGCAGTGACAGAGAAACAGAAATATAAGGTAGTTCACTCAGAAAAGGAGTTCGAGATAAGATTCTACCCTTCCGCCGTACTTGCAACAGTTTACTCTGATGCAAAAAATTATAAGGAACTGGCGACACCGGGATTCAGGAAACTGGCAGGGTATATCTTCGGCGGCAATGAGTCGGAGACAAAGATTTCAATGACCTCTCCTGTGCACATGGATATGAAGAGTGCCTCAATGAGCTTCGTGATGCCTTCGTCGTACAGTGAGGAAAACCTCCCCAAGCCTGATGATCCCGGAGTGAAGATAGAGCGAACCGGCGATGTTTATGTGGCGGCAATTCGTTTCGGCGGATATGCTTCAGACAAGGATATAAGTCACTACTCAGAGAAGCTGAAGACCATGCTGGAAGAGAAGGGGATCAGATGGTACGGCAACTTCAGGTATCTCGGGTACAACCCTCCTTTTCAGCCATTCGGCAGAAAGAACGAGATCATCGTGAATGTAGAGTGGAAGGAATAGCTGTAAGATCTGAGAGTCTGAGAGTCTGAGAGTCTGAGGTCAGAATAGTACTATGAGCAATAACAATTCATTCAAAAAGAATAATCTTGACAGGGCATCTTCGCCTTACCTGAGGCAGCATGACGGCAACCCGATATGGTGGCAGGAATGGAGCAGTGAGACCCTGGCACATGCCGCCACTGAGAATAAACCGCTGTTGGTATCGGTAGGTTATGCAACATGCCACTGGTGTCATGTGATGGCCCGGGAGGCATTCTCCGATCCGGAAACGGCAGATTATATCAATTCCAACTTTGTGAGTATCAAGGTAGACCGTGAGCAGAGGCCTGACATCGACCAGTACCTGATGAACTTCATCCAGGCCCGGACAGGCAGCGGCGGATGGCCCCTGAATGTCTTCCTCACCCCGGACATTAAACCGGTTCATGCTCTGACCTATGCACCGATGCGTACCTCGGGAAACCGTTACTCCTTCCTCTATATCGCGGAGGCAGTTATAGAATTCCTGAAGTCGCGGAGCGACAGCATAATACAATTCAGTCCTTCGGAACAGGAGGCTCCTGCGGCCGACGCAGAGCTGCTTACAGAGAGTCTGGCAGAGTATTTCGACAGTGAACATGGCGGTTTCGGCACAGGTCAGAAATTCCCGCCCCACTCAACCCTGCTCTTTATGCTGTACCGGCTCTCAGTATCACCTGATGAAACGCTGCAAGAGATGGTCACTATCACCCTTGACGCAATGATGATGCGGGGACTGAATGATCATTTGCAGGGAGGTATTTATCGCTACTGCGTGGACCGCGAATGGACCATTCCTCATTTCGAGAAGATGCTTTATGACCAGGCGATGGCGCTGTGGGGCTACTCCCTGGCCCACAGGGTTACGGGCAGGGAGCACTACAGGACGATGGCGGAGAAGATAGTCAAGAGTCTTGACGAGACCTTTCTGCATGACGGGATGTATGTCTCGGCCTTTAATGCCGACACAGACCATAAGGAGGGAGCTACCTACCTGTGGAGCGTGGATGAGCTTGCCGCACTGCTGACGCCTGAGGAGCTGGAGAAATTCCGCGGGGTTTATGAGATTAGCAGCTCGGGTAACTTCGAGGGGCTTAATCACCTTATCAGGAAGAACCATGACCGAATAGATGCAATTGAGTCGAAGCTGCTGGTAGCGAGACTGATGCGCAGCCAGCCCTCGCGGGATGACAAGATACTCAGCGGCCTCAACGCCCTGACTGCCGTAGCGCTGATACAGGCGGGCAGGCACCTCGGGCAGCCTGATCTCGAGTCCCGCGCGGTGACGCTGGTGTGGCGACTGCTTGAAACATTCCGGGACGGATCCGCTCTGGCCCACTCCTTTTATAACGGCGTGCTTCAGCGGCAGTGGTTCCTCTCTGATACCGCGGCTATGCTGCTCGCAATCACAATGCTTTACGAGACTGATGAGTCATGGAGAGAAACGATGGATGCCATGGCTGAGTATGTAAGATCTTTCCGTGACGGGGACAGATGGGTTGAGTCGGATGCTGACGACTTCATGAAGATATATGCATCTTGGTTTGACCATCCGGTTCCCTCGGCCGTAAGCCTGGCAGAGACGGCGCTGACGCGTGTGGCATTGCTTACCGGGGGCGATATTACTCCGGCGCTGTGGCGCAGGCCTTACCAGTCGGACTTCTATAATATAAATGTGTTGCTCACTGAAGATCTGTTTCACCTGTATACTACCAGGGAACCGCTGCCATGGAGCGCCATCCCGGTCAACTCGCTCCAGAAGCGTGGAGAGCCGGAGACTGTATGTCATAACAGGAGCTGCGCTCCTTTCAGGCAATAGGCAATAGTGGAAAATGGCCGTATGTCATAACAGCGTTTGTACGCCGCTAAGTTCATATTGGAAAATGGCCGTAGGCCATTAAGAATTGTAGTAAGTGGCCCCCACCCACCCCATTGGCCGTAAGAGATAAAGGATTAACTTCGGTGTATCGTTTAATCTGTTCTTTACCCTAAAACCAGCAGCCATGAACAAAAAAACAATCAATCTCCTGATGCACATCCCCGTCTGGACGGTTGCTATTCTTGCTGCTTACTTTTTCAGCTCGGATGATGTGCCTGCAGGAAAACCCAACTATGTCCTGTTGTCGACGATCGTATCCTCCTTCTGGTTTTTGGCCAGCTTCTATGAGTTTTATTCACTCCTGGTTCCACGGTATCTGAACAAGGACAGGCATGGCGCTTTCTGGATAAATTCAGCCCTGTTTGTTCTGCTACTAATGCCGGTGGTTATGCTGGCGCTGGTGCAGATTACTAACATTGCTGCCCTGAATATGTCTGAATATCTTTCAGGCAAAGTAATGTTACCATGGGCAGGAATTGCCCTTGGGACTCTTTTCTGCGGCATGCTCGGTCTCCTTTACAGGAAAATCGTCACCCGGATCATTGAAGGGAGAATGTGAGGCAGTCCGGACAGGGGACGGGACCCTCAGATTCTCAGACCCTCAGATTCTCAGACTTTACTGAAACAGGTTGCCCAGCAGCCCCTGCGCCTCTTTGCCCTTGTTGGCCCCCATTGGTGCCAGGGCACGGATCAGCTTGCGGATGGGCATAGACTGCAGCCATACCTTACCTGTGCCGCGCATAGTGGCAAGAAAGAGTCCCTCGCCGCCGAAGACCATAGTCTTCAGGCTGCCTGTGGTCTCTATATCGAAGTCAAGCGAAGGTTCATATGCAACGATGCACCCGGTATCGATGCGCAGCGTCTCGCCATGGAGCTGCTTCTCGATTACTGTTCCGCCTGCATGCACGAACGCCTTGCCATCGCCCTCCACACGCTGCAAGATGAATCCCTCACCACCGAGGAGTCCGGCGCCCAGCTTGCGGTTCAGTGTCACGGTGAGCTTCGTGCCGTAGGCAGCACAGAGAAAACCGTCCTTCTGCACAATTATGCTGCCATTGACAGTCCTGAGGTCAATCGGGATGATTGTTCCGGGATAAGGAGCCGCAAAGGCCACCTTGCTCCTCATTGAACCTTTGTTTGTGAAGTGGGTCAGGAAAAGTGATTCGCCCGTCAGCAATCTGGAGCCGGCCTGGAAGATCTTGTCCATGACACCACGGTCTGGCGAGGCGCCGTCGCCCATCCTGGTCTCATAGGTGATTCCCTGCTCCATGTAAACCATGGTACCTGCCTCTGCAACAATTGTCTCATTCGGGTCGAGCTCTATCTCAACAAACTGGATGTCATCGCCAAAAATCTTGTAATCAATTTCATGTGATATCATAGGAAAAGTGTTTTTTGTGATTCCGGAACGAAGTTAATTCTATCACTGGAGATTACAAAATAAGGCAGAAGGCAATAGG
>JAEYZD010000099.1 GCA_023430725.1 Bacteroidota bacterium
GGTGATGGCGTACGGTGTTGCCGACCCATCATCGGGAAGCAATGCCAGGCTGGCTGAGGCCGGGGTTAAGGTTTTCTACAATGCCGACTACCTGGAACAGCATCCTCTGACCAGGTGTGCCTGGCTCAGGCTCTTCGGGCTGCTGACCGGGAAGGAACGGATGGCAGACAGCATCGTCAGCGCCGTGTCGGAATCATATCACGCTCTTGCATCAATGGCGGCAGGTGCTGCGGGGGATAAACCCGGTGTACTCCTGGGAGCGCCATGGGAGGACGTCTGGTATGTCTCACCCGGAAACACATATATTGGTCGTCTGATTGAGGATGCCGGCGGCCATTATATTTTCAGTGATATGACAGGAAGCAATTCTGTGCCGGTGTCTGTGGAATCGGTTTTCCGGAAGGCAACCGATGCGGAGATATGGATAAATCCCGGCACAGCCGACATGCTGTCTGACATTGCAGCATCGGATCACAGGATGGCTTCGCTTTCACTCTACCGCGGTGGGCGTATCTGGAATAACCGTGGTCGAGTACGCCCTGACGGCGGAAATGATTACTGGGAAAGCGGAGTTGTAAGACCTGATCTCCTACTGAAGGATTTCATTTCTATTATTCACCCGGAGCTTCTGCCGGATCACGATCAGTATTATTACATCAGGCTGGAATGAACAGATCCCGGACACGTATTGCGGCAGCCATGACAGGGCTTGTGCTGCTCATGATACTCCTGTTCATGGCAGACCTGTTCCTTGGCAGCACCCGGATGAATTTCTCCGATGTGCTCAGATCACTGTTCGGCCACGGTGACCCGGGAGATGAGATCATCGTAATGCAGTTCCGCCTGCCGAAAGCCATCACCGCGGTTCTTGCCGGAGCCGCCATGTCGGTAAGTGGTCTTCTCATGCAGACCCTGTTCAGGAATCCCCTCGCCGGGCCCGATGTGCTGGGTGTAAGCTCCGGTGCCGGCCTTGGAGTGGCATTGACACTGCTTACACTCACACCTCTCTTTTCCCTTCCCTCCGGCTCTCTTTTTTCAGGATGGGGTCTGATTCTTGCGGCCTGGGCAGGCGCCGGAGCCGTGATGATTGTGATAATGACCGTCTCCGCGCGCATGCGAGATATTATGACAGTGCTTATTGTCGGGCTTCTGCTTGCCAGCGCCATTTCAGCGGTTGTCAGCCTGCTGCAGTATTTCAGCAATGAGGCTATGCTCAGGACATATGTTATCTGGACCATGGGCAATCTGGGTAACATATCCTATCCTCAGATCAGGGCGCTGGCCCTTGCCACGGCAGCAGGTCTGGTTATAGCCTTCCTTATGGTGAAGCCTCTCAATGCAATGCTGATGGGAGAGACTTTCTCCAGGACTGTGGGAGTCAGGATGCAGCGGACGAGAATAGTCCTGCTCGCTTCGGCAAGCATACTGGCGGGCAGCGTCACGGCGTTCTGCGGCCCGCTGGCTTTCATTGGCATAGCAGTACCGCATATTGCAAGGCTGGTTTTCAGCACCACCGACCATCGCACACTGATGCCGGGAGTGGCACTGTGCGGGGCGGCAACATTGCTTGCAAGTGATATAATCTCAGGCCTTCCCGGCGGAGGACATATTATTCCTGTTAATACAGTGACATCATTAATTGGCATTCCGGTGGTTCTGTGGATTATCCTGGGCAAAACCGGACTGGGGAGGAGATTCTGATGGGCACAGACGGCATCATAGCAGAGACAAGGAGTCTTTCAATAGGCTACCGTAACAGAGCCAAAATTTCTGAGGTGATGAACGGACTCTCTCTTGGTGCCAGGAGAGGCGAGCTGGTGGCTCTGATAGGCCGTAACGGCACAGGCAAGAGCACTCTCCTCCGCACACTTGTGGGACTGCAGCCGCCACTGGGAGGAAGTGTAGCCCTTGACGGTCATTTACTCGGCGAAATAGGCCTGTCACAGCTTCCCAGGCTTGTAAGCTTTGCCTCTACGGAGCCTGTTGCCCTTCATAATATCAGGGTTCGTGATGTGGTCTCGCTTGGCCGTTTCCCGTATACAAACTGGATCGGAACCCTTACTGAAGATGATGAGGAGGCCGTGACTGTTGCACTGGAAGCCACAGGGCTTTCGGGACTGGCAGAGAGAAGCATTGACGGCATCTCCGATGGCGAAAGACAGAGAGCGCTGATTGCCAGGTCACTGGCGCAGGACACGGGGCTGCTTGTAATGGATGAACCTACGGCATTCCTTGACCTGCCATCCAGGTACGGCATTGTCAGCCTGTTGCGGAAACTTACAAGGGAGAAGGGCAAGTGCGTCATCTATTCAACGCACGATCTTGACACTGCCATCAATGAGGCTGACAGGATATGGCTGATGACCGGTGACGGAGTAAGTGAGGGGGCGCCTGAGGATATGATGCTGACGGGTTTGCTGGCCAGGGCTTTCGAGAGCCCGCTTCTGACGTTCAGCATCACTGACGGAGCATTCAGCTTCGTAAGGAGCAGGCAGACAGGCATTGCACTGGAGGGGAAAGGGAAGGCGGCAAAGCTCACGGCCCGCGCCCTGGCCCGGTGCGGCTATACAACAGATCCCGGAGCACCCATGACAGTACGGGTGACAGAAAGTGCCGGGGCAACGGAATGGATTGTCACCGGCTGCGCTACCGATGAGAAATACACGTCACTCTATGACCTGGTGACGCACCTGCCACAGATTATCAAGGGAGTCTGAAAACTTCGGTAAACCTCAGCAGGCAGGGGTTCTTCCTATCCCCTGACTGCATCCAAATTAGAATCAGTGAGTCTGAAAACTCCTGTAAGCTTCAATGAATGAGCCAATATTTTCCACACCCAGCCGCTTGGCAATGATCTTCTTGTTCCTGTCAAGGATATAGATCATCGGGGTTGATTCAACATTGTAGAAATAGTCAAACCGGCTCATCCTCTGAGGATCCCAGCCATTGATCCATGTCAGCCCGTTATCAACGATGTACTTCTCCCATTTCTCTTTGTCATGCTGGGTGCAGACCGCAAAGACCTCTATTCCTGAAGCCTTGTTCTTTTCATAGAACTCCTTCAGTGCCGGGGTGGCCTCCTTGCAGTGCCCGCAGTCAGGCTCCCAGAAATATAGTATTGTGAATTCGGCTTCAATATCATATAAGGATACATAGTGTCCTGAAAATGAATTCATAAGCAATTCGGTCGCTTTTACCCCGATCAGGTTCGGCCTGAGACGGTCAATTCTCTTCTTCAGGTCGGTAATATACTCCTCCGAAGCCCAGGGAGCCTTGCCGGCAAGATAAACCCTGTCAGCCAGATGCACAACCACTGCATCATGACCCATGATCTCGCTTGAGGCGTACCTGTTCATCAGCCAGACAGCGACATACTGAAAGACGTCAGTATCTGCAGAGCTTTTCTCAAGCAGCCTGTCTGACTCCTTGATTATTGAATCAGGCATCTGGATCACAACCTGCCTGAAGAACTGTTCAAGCTTGCCGCCAAGGACAGGACTCCTGATCAAGCCCGGTTCAGATAAATCTATATTGTCAAAGAAATGTTCCTTGTAGTGAATATATGACAGCAGGCGGCCAACAGAGTCAGAATTGTGGGTACCGGGAGGCACGACAGGAGAGGGTACATCCACAGGTATCACTGACCTCGCTATGGCCCCGAGCAGCGTTCCCTGGTTGGCTTCCGCAGTCTCCTTCAGATATTGCTTCATTTTTGCCTCATGCTCCGTCAGCTCTCTCCTGGCCGCCGCCGCATCGGCACTTCCCTGCTGCATGCCATTTAGTTTGCCGCTGATCTTCATTGCCTCCTCCTGCAGCGTCTTCCATTTTCTCTGGTAGGCCACAAACCTGCTGTTCTCCTCAGATCCGGAAAAGGAGAGGGATTCGACAGGGTTACTTATCTCAAACCGGACCTCGAAATGCTGATCCTCCCCCAGAAGGAATTCAAAAAACCGGTTGTCCGGAAGGACGATCATATAGACGCCCGGGTTTAGTTTCCCGCTTCCGTAGAAACGTCCGGCACCGGCCTTGTCAGTTGTCAGACTGTCTTTGACATACTGCTGATTTCCAACATGATAAGCAAGCCTGATTTTTGTCTCCCCTGCAGCTCCGGATGTAATTGTAATAGAGTGGCCCGGCTGGCCTTCAGCGATTGCAGCGGTCACTGAAAGGAGCAAGGCAGTCAGCAGGGATGAATATCTGATTTTCATCTGTGATTTGTTATTCGGAATATGTGATTACAATTTTCCTGCCAATCAGTGATCCATGTCAAGCCGGATGATCTCGGCATAACCTGCATTTGTGATTATGGCCCTCAGTACGAAATTGAAACGGTTCAGGTCTGTGCACAGGAAGAAGTCGGTAGGAGGGCTGAACCCCAGGTTCTCCGGTTTGAAAAATCTGTTTCCCGAGCCTGCCCGCAGGTTCCTTATGCTTTTGGTAATGTCGGGTTCGCCGCCGAGCAGCAGATCCCTGATATAATTGGCACAGAGCAGATCTTCATCGGCTGGTTCGGTTGCCCTGTAACCCATCGCCACCAGGGTGACCTTTTCCGGACGGAGAGCCGAGATGTATGAGGCTACGGCTCCGGCGTTCACAAGTCCTGCGCCGATAATTTCAGTAGCGCCTGTTGCACTGAGTATTCCCCTGGTTCCGGCGGTGGTGCAATGGATCATCGTCTTTCCCGAAAGGTTGCCTGTAAGCATTTCGGTAGGGCTGTTACCGAAGTCGAATCCCTGCGGCTTCTTTTCATCCTGTTCGCCTGCAATAATAGCATCAGCCTTAAGTTTATCCTTAAGTGCAAATGCCTCTGCCGGGGTTGCGACGTCTATCAGCCGGCCGATTCCGCTGTCAAAGGCATAGCATGCGGTACTGAAGGCCCTGAAAACGTCAATGATAACCGTCACGCCCTGAGCCTCCTGTGCCCCTTTGATGAACTCCTTTACAGTGATGTCCATGTTGTATTCTTCAAAGTGTGAAGATAGTAATAGTGTTTGAAGATCATTTCTTAAATTTGAGCTCCGGTAAAAAACAAAGAGTCTGATGAGACCCATGTCAAATATAAGCCAGGCAATTATGGACCGGGCAGGCCGAGGACGCAGGATTGTTTCGGACAGGCTGCATAAGTCGGTTCCGTTCTGGATACGTCAGAGGCGAATCCTTTACCTGCTTTACAAGGGAATCAAGAGAGACAATATCTACATTAAGGCATCGGCACTTACCTTCTTCACTATTCTGTCTGTCATCCCGATGGTAGCGCTGGCATTTGGCATAGCGAAGGGCTTCGGACTGCACGATGAACTAAGGGCTCAGATTATCATGCAGTTCCACAACCAGGAACAGGTGATGAACTGGATCCTCGATTTTGCGAACAACACCCTGGAACAGACAAGCGGCGGATGGCTGGCAGGTATCGGTGTTGCATTCCTCTTTTCAACTGTCGGCCAATTGCTGAGATATGTGGAAAGCACTTTCAACTCGATATGGAAGGTGGAGGAGACGAGGGTTTGGTACCGCCAGGTAACAGACTACCTTGCAGTCATAATCCTTGTTCCGGCGCTCTTCATCGCCTCCAGCAGCGCAACGGTTCTGGGCACCACCCGTCTGAATGAGATTCTGAGCAGTTCAGACATGCTTGAAAGTCTTAAACCGGTTGTCTCTTTCCTGGTAAAACTTATTCCTTTCATACTGCTTTTCACCCTTGCTACGGCGGCATTCCTTGCAATGCCAAACACAAGGGTCAGGTTCAGAACCGCACTGGTTGCCGGGCTTCTGGCGGGTATCGCGCTCCAGGTTCTTCAGATAGTATATGTAGAGTCGCAGATGGGACTTACACGTCTCGGCACTCTCTACGGCAGCTTTGCCGCCATACCCCTTCTGATGGTGTGGATACAGATGAGCTGGGTGGTTCTGCTTATGGGGGCTCAGTTATCATATTACCTGCAGAACATCACACGTTACGAGTTTGAGTTCGATGTCCAGAATGTTTCTCCGCGACAGAAGAAGAGACTGTCACTCCTGGTCATGCATACGCTCATTGATGACTTTGTGAAGGGCACAAAACCCAGGGCACCGGAGGAGATCTCCCAGGAGCTCAGTCTGCCGGTCAGGACTGTCCATGATTGTCTTGACCAGTTGCACGAAGCCTCCCTGGTAACGGAGGTATGGAACGAGGATATGGAAAAATATGTATATCAGCCTGCCACCGATGTTAACAGGATGACCCTCTCGTTTGTGCTTGAGAAGCTGGAATCATCAGGGTCACTGCACAAGATTGTGATCAACAATTCGGACTATAGGAAGATAGACTCAGCGCTTACAAAGTTCGAGGGCCTCATTGCCTCCTCAGAAACAAATACCCTTCTCAGGGATCTGTAGAAGCCGGCCGTTGGAAGGCAGGTTACCTGTTGCGGAAAGGGGAGAGGCGGAACCGTCTTACATACCTTACCAGTTCCTCAAGTGAATTCCAGTTGTCAAAGAGATAGTGCGGGGCATCAACGATTATCTGACGGGTCTCGGGGTGCTCTGACCAGTAGCTGATCAGGTTTGATGCCCTGAAAACCCGGTCCTCGGTCCCTATAAGTGAATAATCCCAGGCAAAACCTGTCTCCACAGGTTCCATCATCCGGTTGTAGAGCCACCTGAGCTCGTCGTGGAGCGATTTCTCCGTACGGGTGGGTATGTAATTACGGTTCATCTCAAAACGGCTCCTGGTGCCGAACAGCCTGAGGTAGAACTTCGCCATGCTGTAGTTGGAGATGTTGTCAAGCGTTGCCTCGAAAATCCGCAGGGGGATGCCGTATTTGTCATCAGCCGCCACGGGCGTGCCATTGATGGCGATTGTCAGATCAGGCTTGATACCCATCTTTCTGCTGTAATACTCTGCAGCCCAAACACCAAGAGACCAACCGATTACGGTTACACGCCTGTAGGTCTTCATCTCAGGAAGAATCAGCGGTTCATCGGCTGAATAGTTGTAAAAGAGGATAAAGTCGTGATTGTCAGTGCAGAGATTGGAAAAGGCTTTGTCATCTATTCCCCATGTGCCGAAGAGTATTAAGAGATCCCTGTTGCTCTCAAATCTTCGAAGGAATGTTTTCATCGGCAGGTACAAAAGAAAAAAGAGGAGAGGGTTACCGTGGTACTTTAAGGAACGGGCTTATGAGATAATCCCGGAATCTACTGTCTGATAAAAGGAAGTAACCTATGGTAGTCAGCCTATAGGTCCATGTGAAAGTCAATGTCTGCAATACAATCCTATTGATTCCCACAAGTAACCCTAACTCTCCTCTTTTATTTCATGTTTGAACAAATGTAATACATAAAAGAATAAAAAACAAATGTTTTGAAAAATAATTCAGAGAACATTTCTGCCCGTTGCTAATTATCACGGGAATGATTAATTTTAAGCTGATTATCGGATCATTCATTATCCTGAAATTAAATCTTTTACTATGATACCTGAAATAATCAGCATCAGGCATGACGACGGTTCGGGATTCAGAGCCGCGTGGATGGACAATGAGAGCAGCTTTCTCCACCTGCACCCTGAATTCGAGGTTGTTCTGAATATTTCGGGCAACGGCACCCGTGTGGCTGGCGATTCGGTGGAGATCTTTGACCGTTATGATCTTGTGATGTACGGGCCTGACCTGAAGCATTTCTGGAATTTTCACAGGCAGGATGAGACCGATAAGGGGCGCCATGCGATTATGGTGCATTTCAGGCGTGATTCCTTTGGTGAAGACCTTCTCTCACAGTTCGAGCTGGCTGACCTGAGACGGCTGCTTGATGAATCAGCCAGGGGAATCGCATTCCCTCCTGAAACGGGTGAGGCAGCGGAAGAGCCAATGCGCCGCCTCCTTTCCGAGACCGGTATCAGGAAGATGGTCAGCCTTTTCAGACTTCTCGATATCCTGTCCACGGCACCCAGGTACAAGACACTCTCCGGAGAGAGGGCCGAAGGTGGAAGCATCAAGGCTGACGAACGCCTTACCTCAGTCTGTTCCTTTGTCAGGGATAATTTCTACAGGGCCATCCCGGTGAAGGAGGTGGCTGCCGTGGCGAGGATGAGTCCGCATTCCTTCAGCCGTTTCTTTTCAAGAAGCACCGGGAGCGGGTTCGTGGACTATGTTAACCAGGTACGGACAAACAAAGCCTGCTATCTCCTGCGCGAAACCGATCACCAGATAAATGAAATTGTCTTTGAGTGTGGTTTTGCAACCGTCTCCAACTTCAACAAACAATTCCGCAAGCATGCCGGAATGTCAGCCCGGGACTACAGGGCTCAGTACAGGAACTGAAGGATCCTCCGATAAACCCGTACGACCGTGCCAAACGCATGATATTTTTCATAACGGGGATCAATCGCTATTGCTAAATTTGCCTCTGAACCAACAAAAAACATCGCCAACATGGGAATGACAATAACTGAAAAAATCATAGCCACGCACTCCAGGTATGAAACCGTCAAACCGGGTGACATTGTCGACATAACTATTGATGCCCGTGCCGCCAGGGACTTCGGAGGGGCAAATGTGGTGAAGAACCTTAACGATTTCGGCCTTAAGGTTGATGATCCGGCCAGGACGCTCTTTACATTTGACTGCAACCCTACCGGTTCCGATCAGAAATATGCAGTCAATCAGCACATCTGCAGGCAGTATGCACGGAATAACGGCATTAAGGTATACGATATCAATGCCGGCATCGGTACGCACCTTCTGATGGAGGAGGGTTACGTATGGCCCGGAGCGACGGCTGTGTCAACCGATTCGCATGCAAATATCCTCGGAGCCGTTGGTGCTTTCGGTCAGGGTATGGGCGACATGGACATAGCGGCTGCATGGAACAGCGGACGCGTATGGTTCAAGGTGCCCGCCTCTGTTAAGCTGACGCTAGAAGGCACATTGCCTCAGGGTGTTACCGCGAAGGATGTCATTCTCAATTTGTTGCTGATCTACGGAGCAAATACCCTTCTGGGTTACAGTATCGAACTCTACGGGGAGGCTGTTGACAGGATGAGTCTTGACGAACGTATTACAATAGCCTCAATGGCAACGGAGATGGGTGCCATAATCATCCTGTTTCCGCCAACACCTGAGATTGTTGATTACTGCCGTGCCCGGGCCCGTTCGCCTTTTGAACCCGTATATGCAGACAGTGATGCGATTTATGAAATCTCCGCCGTCATTGACGCGGGCACCTTCGTTCCAATGGTATCGCGGCCGGGTGAGCCTCATGACACTGTGGGAGTGAAGGATCTGGCAGTCACCAGGATTGACTCGGCCTTCATTGGCAGCTGCACAAACGGCAGAATAGAGGATATGAGAGTTACGGCTGAAATTCTCCGCGGTAAGAAAATTGCTCCCGGGGTTGTTCTGAAGATTGTGCCGGCTACCGATGCCATCTGGAAGCAGTGCCTTGACGAAGGTCTCATGGATATTTTCAAGGAGGCTGGTGCGCTTGTCTCCAACGCAGGCTGTGCAGGCTGTGCCGCCGGCCAGGTGGGTCAGAACGGCAAGGGCGAAGTAACGGTCAGCACAGGAAACAGAAACTTTCCGGGAAAACAGGGACAGGGAAGCGTCTTCCTTGCCTCTCCGGCAGTTGTTGCTTCCTCGGCACTGGCCGGGTATATAACAACCCCCGATGCTATTCCTGCAACACCAATTGAAACGCATTATGCATCAGGTCAGCCTGTTGCGGCCGGAACCGCAAAACAGGCCCAGATCGCAGACAAGCCAGTTGTCGTCAGGGGAAGGGTATGGCTGATAGACCGTGACAACATTGATACTGACATGATCTTTCATAACCGCTACCTGGCAATTACTGACATCAGGGAGATGGGACAGTATGCCTTTGACAACCTGGAGGGATACAAGGATTTCGCAAAGAAATCACAGCCAGGTGATATCATCGTTGCCGGCAAAAACTTCGGCAGCGGCAGCTCACGCCAGCAGGCTGTTGACTGCTTCGTTTCCCTCGGCATTCAGGCAGTTGTTGCCCGGTCATTCGGGGCCATCTATGAACGAAACGCAATCAATGCAGCATTCCCGGTGCTTACTTACGAATCTCTTGAGGCTGTGGATCTGAAAGACATGGATGTAATCTCTATCAATCTCGTGACCGGGGAGGTTGTCAATGAGCGTAATGGCATGAAGACTTCAGTTAATCCATTCTATGATGCACAGTATGAGATATATAAACGTGGTGGTCTGTTAGGTAAAATTTAAGAAAGAGAGAATATGAAGCCAATGACATTTGTAGAAAAGGTACTGGGCGCTCCTGAGGGAGCGGTTGTATTCAGGAAACCTGACCTTATCCTGACGCATGACAACACCTCAAGTATTTTTCAGACTTTCCGCAAGATGGGCGGTGAAAAGGTTTCCGATCCTGAACAGATGGTAGTGGTGCTTGATCACAATGCACCTCCGGCGGATGCCAAGCTGGCAACGCAGTACCAGGATATAAGGAATATTGTAAGCTCACAGGGGATAAAGAAGTTTTACGACTCAGGACAGGGGATCTGTCACCAGATGATGTCTGGTCATGCCCGTCCCGGGATGATCATAGTTGGTTCTGACAGTCATACCTGTACGGCAGGCGCCTTCAACTCGCTTGCCGCGGGGATAGACCGCACTGAGGCAGCCGGCATCTGGAAGAGGGGAGAGACCTGGTTCCTTGTTCCCCCGTCGATGCGCATAGACCTTAAAGGCAAGTTGCGTCCCGGCGTCAGCGCCAAGGACCTCTCTCTGTGGATCATTGGCATGTTAGGCTCTGACGGAGCGAACTACATGTCCATCGAATTTCACGGCGAAGGGGTCGCCTCACTCAGCGTGAGTGACAGGATGACCGTGGCCAATCTTGCCTCGGAGATGGGAGCCAAGAATGCCGTATTCCCGTCAGATGAAGTGCTTCAGAAGTACATAGGCTCGGATACGAAAGGCATATGGGCTGACGAAGGGGCAGAATACCGTTGCCGCATCCTGATTGATCTCAGCAAGGTATTCCCGCTTGTTGCAGCTCCGCATCATGTTGACAACATAAAGTCAGTTGCTTCTGTTGCCGGCACAGTGGTTCATGAAGGGCTGATAGGCACTTGTACAAACGGAAGGATCGAAGACCTCAGGACTGCCGCCGCCGTACTGCGCGGGTCACAGGTGAAGCC
>JAEYZD010000106.1 GCA_023430725.1 Bacteroidota bacterium
CTGCGGGCGGTATAGTCGTATGCCTCGTCCCACGAGACCTCCGTCAGCACCCCGTCTTTCCTTATCAGCGGGGAGCGCAGCCGCTCAGGGTGGTTGTAGAACTCAAAGGCGTACCGTCCCTTGATGCATGTATGCCCCCTGTTTGTAGCGCTGTCCAGAGGAGCCTCTATTCCCCTTACCACACCGTCAATCACCTTTACGTCGAGGTTGCACCCCACTCCGCAGTAGGTGCAGGTGGTGCGAACAGTTCTGTCAGCTCTGAGGGTTTTGGCAGAATAGCGGTCATGAAGTGCGTTTGTCGGGCAGGTCTGGACACACGCGCCGCATGAGACACAGGGAGAATCGCGGAAGGTTGTGTCAAAACCCTTGATGATCCTGCTGTCCGAGCCTCTCCCCATGATCCCAAGCACATGTTCAGCCTGCAGCTCATCGCAGGCTCTGACGCACCGGTAGCATTTTATGCATTCTGTCAGGTCCGACCAGACATAGGGCCTTGTCTTGTCCTTCTCATGAGCCGTTACTTTCTTCTTGTAGCGCACTTCCGGTGTTCCGGCGGCAGCCACCACCGACTGGAACTCGGTAGGCAGCATCCCCGGCTCAGGTGTGAGCCGGTCAGCCGGATATTCAGAAAGGACCAGCTCCAGGATATTTTTCCTCAGTCGTTTGATTTTGTCAGTGGAGGGATAGATGTAGTATCCCGGCGCCACAGGTGTGTGGCACGATGCCATCACCCTTCCCGGCCCGTCCTCCTTGAGCGCCACCTCCACCGAGCAGACCCGGCATGAGCCGTAGTTCTCGAGGTTATCTGCCTGGCAGAGCGTTGGTATCACTTCACGTCCGATATTCCGGCGTACAAACTCCAGAATGGTCTCCCCCGCTTCAATCGCGAAGGGTCTGTTGTCAATGTATGCTGTCTTTTCCATGACTATGCCTCTCTTGTTGTGAAATATTCCTTCAGTTCGTCACTGAAATACTGCAATGCATTCTTCACCGGCAGGGGCAGTCCGCCTCCCAGTGCGCAGAGCGAACCCAGCTGCATTGTCTCGAGCAGATCGTCAAACAGCTGACGGTCAATTTTCTCCCCCTTGCCTGCAGCACCCGACAGCAGCTCCAGCCCACGGGCCGATCCAAGCCTGCACGGGAAGCACTTGCCGCATGACTCCTTCTTTGTAAACTCGAAGAGGTGTTCAAGGAGCTTTATTACAGGGAAGCCGGACGGAACCGACACAATGCCTGCATGTCCCAGCAGAAAGCCCTCCCTGGCGAAAGACTCGAAGTCAAGCGTCAGGTCGTCAATCCGGGATGAAGGTACCAGTCCGCCCAGCGGCCCTCCGATCTGGAATGCTTTCACCGGATAGCGTGTTCCTCCTCCAAGCTCATCGATTACGGCCCTGAGCGGAGTACCCATCTTCACCTCCAGTAATCCCGGCTTGTTGAATGCCCCGTCGAGGGATACCAGTTTGGTTCCGGGAGACTTCTCCGTTCCCATCGCAGCCCAGGCAGCACCACCCTCTTCAAGGATGAAGTGGATGTTTGCAAAAGTCTCCACGTTGCTCAGGACTGTTGGCTTGCCAAAGAGTCCGTACACTGCCGGAAACGGCGGGCGGGTGCGCACCTCAGGGCGCAAACCCTCGATTGAATTCAGCAGGGAGGTCTCCTCTCCGCAGATGTATGCTCCGGAGCCCTCCACAACATGAAACCGGAACCGGGTGACGTGATCCGTTCCTTCACCTGTTGCCAGACCTGTCTCTTCAAGCTGCCGGACAGCCTCCCTGACCTTCCTGACAGCCAGCGGGTACTCTCCCCTGATATATACAACGCCGGTGTCAGCACCAGTTATCAGGCCCGTCATCAGCATGCCGAACAGAACCGCATGAGGTCTCTCCTCCAGCAGCCACTTGTCGGAAAAAGCGCCGGGGTCACCCTCATCGCCGTTGCAGACCACATATTTTTTCACGGCTGCTGCATCGCGTGATGAACGAACCTTGAAATGGAACGGGAACCCTGCGCCTCCGCGTCCGCGCAGACCTGAAGACTCAAGCTGCTTCAAGGCCTCCTCCTCCCTTCCTGTCCATTCATATGCCAGGGAGTAGTATTCCTTTACAGCACCGGTAGGCGTCAGAAGTGCCGGCATATCGACATTGGAACTTACTCTCATTGTCTCCCCGCTGTTTCCGGCAAGCCTTATCTCTCCGTTAACCAGAAATGCATCGTTAGAGTGACAGTGTCCCAGGCAGGTTATCAGACCGATCTCATCCTCGCTGTAACTATTCAGCAGGGTTCGTCTCACCTCTTCGCTTTTGCCGGAGGTGAGACATGCAGTACCGTCACACATGAAGACCTTCTTCCCGTGATGAGCGGGCTGCAGGAAATCATAGAATGAACTTGCGCTCAGTACGGCCGCATGACCGGTCATGAAATCGTCGGCAGCCGCCAGGAGTTTCTCGTCTGCCCCTCCGTCAGCGGTGGATCCCGCAATAGAGTCATACAGGCTGTCTGTCAGGCCTCTTCTCGAAGAGAGACCTCTGAGGTTTTTGGACATGGTTATGCTGATTTAACTTTTCCAATATATTAACTTACTGCGTTATGTACATCAAAAATGAGAATTATCATATCAACCGGAAGTTAAATAATAATGAGAAGACGGCCCATCCTTTTGTTTAACTGATTTTTGTTATATTTGTCGCCTGTATTTTTTCAAGATCTAAATTCATATTTAATTAGTATTCAGATGGCAATACTTCAGACCCTGAGAGAGAAGGCGGGACCGCTTGTGGCAATAGTGATCGGTGTTTCCCTGCTTCTCTTTGTTGTGAGTGATTTTTTCGGCAACAATACCGCCCAGCGCCGTAAGGCAGACAAATATTACAAGCTTGCCGACATAGACGGTGAGGAAGTATCCTACCAGGACTTCGAGGCGCGCCTTCAGGATCTGGTTGAGATCTACAAGATGTCAGGCACCTCCGAGGTAAACGAGGAGATGATGCAGAGCCTGCGGGAGCAGGTATGGCAGCAGATGCTCTCGGAGAAGCTGATGGACAAGACCTACAAACAGACAGGCCTTGGTGTCAGTCCTGATGAAGTGGAGATGCTGGTGTTCGGAGACGATCCTCATCCAATTGTAAGACAGCTGTTTACCGATCCTGCATCAGGCGGTTTCAACCCATCTTTCCTGGTCGGGTTCCTGAAGGCCACTGAGACTGATGACGCTACAAAGAGATACTGGCTCTTCTTTGAGGACCAGATCATAAATGACAGGCTCAACACAAAGCTGGTGAACCTTATGTCAAAGGGTCTCTACGTCACCGGCAAGCAGTCGGAATTTGAGAACAGCCTTGCTGCGAATACAGTCAATTTCAGCTACATGGTTCGCAACTATGCAGCTATCTCTGACAGCCTCGTTAAGGTCAGCTCAGACGAGATAAAGAGCTATTATGAAAAGCATAAGGATAATTACAAGCGCGGAGCTACTCGTGACATCGAATACATGGTCTTTGAAATCAATCCTTCGGAGTCTGACATGCAGGAGACTGAGCGCTGGGCTGCAGGCGAAAAAGAGAACTTTGCAGCTGCCACGGACCTGGTTCAGTATATCAATCTGACTGCTGACACGCGTCACACAGGGTTCTTCAGTACTGCCGCAGATCTTCCCGAGAGCATCCGTCCGCTGGCTGAGGCCGGAGACAGGTCAGCCGTGATGGGTCCCTGGTTCGAGGACGGAGCATACAAGCTTGCACGTATTGTGGATATTTCCGAGCGTCCGGATTCAGTAAGGGCTGCACACATCCTGCTCACCCCGAACGCAACAAGGAGCCTTGCCCAGGCCAGGAAAGAGGCAGACAGCCTCATTGCACTCGTCCGTTCAGGGATCGACTTCAATGTTCTGGCAATGGCCAACTCGGATGATCAGGGCTCCGCACAGGTTGGCGGTGACCTGGGCTGGTTCGGCGAAGGGATGATGATTCTTCCTTTCAACAATGCCTGCTTCAGCAACAATAAGGGTGACATCGTCACTGCCGAGACAAGCTATGGCGTTCATGTGATCAAAATCATTGACCAGAGCCGCAGGGTAAAGAAATATGACATCGGCATCGTTGACCGTCAGGTCATCGCGGGTACCGCCACAACCCAGCGTATCTACTCGGATGCATCGCAGTTTGCCGGAACCAATGACACTTACGAGAAGTTCAACAAGGCAGTTGCTGAGGGAAACCTCAACAAGAAGCTGGCAATGAACGTCACTCCTGACCAGAAGGAACTGCCCGGCCTGCCGCAGTCAAGAGGCCTTGTCATGGCGTTGTTCCAGAACAGCAAAGCCGGCAGTATTGTCCTTGACAACAGCAGCCAGGCAGTGTTCGAGCTTCCTGACATGTATGTTGTGGCATACTGCTCCAGGGCAGTGGAAGAGGGTATAGCACCGGTTGAGGATGTGGCATCAGATATCAGGTTTATCCTCGCAAAAAAGAAGAAGGCAGAGATCATAGCCGGAGAGATGACGAAACTGGTGGCAGAAGGGAAAACCATCAATGACATTGCTGCCAGCTACAACACTACAGTACAGGATGCCGCCGGCATCAACTTCAGGTCATACTCCGTACCGGGCGCCGGCATTGAGCCAGCCCTTATTGCAGCAGCATCCGCTTCCGAAGCAGGTGTACTGTCAAAACCGGTGGAGGGGAACAACGGTGTATATATGTTCGTGGTAACTGATGCAACCCCGGCAGTGGCAGAAGACCTTGCAATGGTTAAGGAGAGAATGAACTCCAGCTACCAGATCAGGGCATCTTACGAAGCCTACCAGGCCCTCCGCGACAAGAAGGAGGTCAAGGATATGAGATACAAATTCTACTAGAAACAGAATTTGCGCCTTAAATACTGCAGCGGCGGGTCACAAGACCTGCCGCTTCTTTTTTTCAGGCATCCTTGCCCCGGGAGAGGGCATTGACGAATTCCGCCGGGATATTGTATACATCTAGCAGTATCAACCCGTCAAGACAGTTGTTGAAATCCGGATCAACATTAAACCCGATTATCCGCGCATTGAGCTCCAGGTATTTCTTGAGCAGGACCGGAATTTTGTAACCGTTGTCAACATCGCTGATAACCTTCTCCACCCTGCTTATGTCCCTGTCAGCCGAAGAGATGATTATCTCGCTGTCAACACGCCTGTCAAACTGTACGTTAAACCTGTTCCGGGGCCTTATGTGACGGGCCATATCCCTGTCATAGAAGTTATTGCGGACAAACTCCACGATCAGAGACTTTGAAAATTCCGAAAATTCATTGCTGATGCTCACAGGACCTATGAGCCACCTGTAGCCGGAATTCCGGAGCAAGACGGTCAGCAAACCCTTCCAGAGCAGGAACAGTGACATCGCCTTTTTCTGATATTCCGGCACCACAAACGACCGGCCGAGTTCAAGTGACTCGGCAAGGACCGGCTCAAAGCTCCGGTCAATCCTGAAAAGGGAGTTGATGTAGAATCCCTTCACACCGTACTGGCTGAGAATCTCGTTACCCTTGCCAATCCTGTAGGCTCCAACAAGTGCTCCTGCCTCCTCATCCCACACCAGAAGGTGATGGTAATATAAGTCGTACTCATCTATATCCGTTGACCTGTTGGTCCCCTCTCCCACAGCCCTGAAGGTGACCTCGCGCAGCCTGCCTATCTCACGGATCATGTTGGGGATTACCCGTGTAGGGGCGAACAGCACCAGGTAATTTGCGCTGCTGAAAAGTGCATATGAGTGTCTGACAGAGTCAATCTCACCGCGCAGTATCTCTCTGTCCACCGCCTGTTCAACAGGCTCCTGGCGATGGATCCGGCGGCGTCTGAATCCGGTGAAGAAGGGCCTGGCCTCAATGTTGGTTCCGAGTGAATAGACCCGGGCCCTCAGGTAACGGCCAAACCGGGCTACATCACCGAATCCTGCCTGCTCCTTCAGCGTGACAGGCTGGCCCATACGCACCCTGATGACCTTGTGCCGCTTGTTGATTAACTCCCGCCCGAGCCCGGCAGTACCAAGCAACGGGTGAATCCTGTCCAGGATGTGAAACCATCTCGAGTTGGTGCCATGAAAATAAACAGGTATGACAGGCACCCCGGCAGACCTGACTGCCATCAGCACCGGTTCCTGCCACTCTCTGTCAATAATAAGACCTGATTCTGCCTGGTAGGTTGACACCTCCCCGGCAGGGAAGAGGGCAACTCCGTGTCCTTCCCTGACATATTCCATTGCCTCAGCTATGGCGTCAGACTGCGTCTTCTTCTCCCTGTCCGGGCCTTCTCCGTCTGAGGGGAGTATCAGCTTCTTAAGCGGATCAATTTTCTGCAACAGGAAGTTGGCGGCAACCCTGACATCCGGACGGCGCTTCAACAGGATTTTCAGCAGAATGAGAGCATCTATCCCCCCGAAGGGATGGTTTGAAACTGTGATAAACGGGCCTGTCAGGGGGATGTTCCCGAGCTCCTTTTCAGAGACTTCGAACTTTATGTCGAGGTGATCAAGTATTGAGTTGATGAATACAGCAGGGTCACTGTCGTAAGTGCTGGCATAGACCCTGTTAAGTCTGTTGTAACGAAAGATGCGCATCAGGGCCTGGGCAATAACCTCTCCTCCCCGAATGTCAAGATGGGTCGCCCTGGCCAGTTCCTTAGATGTCAGAAGCTTCATCTGATGTCTTTCTTATTATTAACGGGAGCGCATCTTCCCAGCCGAGCGGCATTATATGAACACCGCTAATTCCCTTTTTGGCCTTCAGTTTCAGGAGGTTTTCCGCTGTAACGGCGATGCTCTCCTCCGCAAACCGGTCACCCGCATCTGCAAGCCTCCTCATCACCTGGGCCGGGATCTTCACACCCGGGATGTTGTCATGAAGGTACCGTGCCAGTTTCATAGTCTTAACCGGGCTGATGCCCGCCAGTATGAAGACCTTATCCAGCAATCCCAGCTTATCCAGCTGCTCAAGCCACGGATCGAGGCTGTCAGGGTCAAAGACCAGGTTTGTCTGGAGAAACTGTGCGCCGGCATTTACCTTTTTCATAATGCGCAGCGCCTGCAGTGCAGGGTCCATGGCAAACGGGGCTGCCGCCGCGCCGAGGAACAGCTGCGGTCTGTTTTTTATTTCCCTTCCGTCGAGGTAGATCCCTTCATCTCTCATCCTTCGCAATATCCAGAGCATCTGCACCGAGTCAATATCAACGATGTTCATATTACTGCGGGGCCCTGGTCCGATGCGCGGGCTGTCACCCGAGAGGCACAGAATATTGTGCACCCCGATGGCATTGGCCCCGATGGCCTGCGACTGGAGGCTGTTCCGGTTGTTGTCACGTGCAGAGATCTGCATCACCGGATCAGCCCCCATAGATGCAGCAACGGCGGAGCATGCAGCGCTTGACATCCTTGGCACAGCTGATGAGCCGTCTGTAAAATTGACGGCCGTGACATACGGTTTTACAAGATGTATCTTCTCCTTCAGCCTGGCTGTGGCGGCGGTAAGAGGAGGGGTAACCTCGGCGGTTATCACGAAACGGCCGCTGCGCAGTTCGCGCTCCAGGGCCGAGTGCGGCTCTGTAGAGGCAGGAGGATGATATTCTGAATCCCCCTTCCACCAGACGGGCTGGCGGATAGGCCTGAAGACCTGCTCCTCCAGCGCTGAGCCAACGGTTCTGCCCTTTCTTCCGGAGGGGAGAAATATATTGCGCAGTCCGGCCCGCCTGGCAGTCTGCACCACTTCGCCCCAGGTTTCCGTTCCTGCCCTGTCCCAGTCTACGGGAGGAAGCACCTCGAGCAATTTATGCTCACGGTGCATCCTTCGTGACCGTTTATAGATGAGATCCCAGGCGCAGCGCCTGGAAGGATCGACATAACACCAGCCGTTGTTCACTCCGCCGCAGGGGCCGTTCCTCAGACCCTTTGGACAGGCCATGTGGCATATGAATGCTGTCTCCTGCAGGAGGCAGTTACCGCACATCCTGCACCCGAACAGAGGTCCCTTGACAACTCTTTCAGTCAGAGCCAGCAAGCGCTTCCCTGCAGGCTGCCTGCCGAATGGCCTGAATGCAGGCTGCCAGCGGCGCAGGGGAGTGAAAATGGCCATCGTCCTGTCAGATGATGTACATGTTTATCAGTTGCTCGTAAAGCTCCTGCTTTCCGCTGATCTTTTTAGGTTCACCTACTTTCTTTGCCAGCTCGCGAAGATCGGCAAGTGTAAGCTTGCCCTTCTCAAACTGGGCACCGTCACCCTTATCGAAAGAAGCATACCTCGCCTTGCGCAGCTTGAGATAATCTGATTCCTTCAGAATGCGGTCAGCAATTACTAGGCCCCTTGCGAATGTGTCCATTCCGTTGATGTGGGCAATGAAGAGATCCTCGGGATCGGTGCTGTTGCGTCTTACATGGGCATCGAAGTTGATGCCTCCGGTCTTGAAGCCGCCTGCCATCTGGATTACAAGCATTGCCTCCGTGATCTCATTTATGTTTGTCGGGAACTCATCGGTGTCCCAGCCGTTCTGGTAGTCACCCCTGTTCGCATCAATGCTTCCCAGCATCCCGGCATCGGCAGCCGTCTGAAGATCATGCTGGAAGGAGTGGCCGGCAAGGGTGGCATGGTTGACCTCCACGTTGAGCGCGAAGTCCTTGTCAAGACCGTAGTGCCTGAGGAAACCTATCACGGTTGCGGCATCGTAGTCATACTGGTGCTTGGTGGGCTCCATGGGCTTGGGCTCAATGTAGAACTTGCCCTTGAATCCCTTCTGACGTGCATAATCACGTGCCAGGGTGAGCATCATAGCCAGGTGCTCAAGCTCGCGCTTCATGTCCGTGTTATGAAGCGTGAGATAACCTTCGCGCCCTCCCCAGAATACATAACCCTGACCGCCCAGAGCAATTGTTGCGTCTATTGCATTCTTCAGCTGCACACCCACATTCGTAAGCACGTTGAAATCGGGATTGGTGGCGGCTCCGTTCATGTAACGGGGGTTGCCGAAAACATTTGCCGTACCCCACAGAAGCTTCATGCCTGTCTCCTTCTGCCTTGCCTTGATCACCGGCACCCATTTCTCGAGGCGCTTCTCGATCTCAAATACTGATCCGTCCCCGACAAGGTCGGTGTCATGGAAGCAATAGTACGGTGCACCTATCTTGTCAAAGAACTCGAAAGCCATGTCGAGCTTGACCTTTATCCTGTCATCGCCGTCGAGGCCGTCATAGGGAAAGTCCCGTGTCTTCGCACCGAAAGTATCCGTACCGTCACCGCAGAATGAGTGCCAGTAAGCTATCGCAAAGCGAAGGATATCCTTCATCTTTTTACCGCCTACCTTTGCTTCCGGATCATACCATTTGAATGCCAGGGGATTCTTTGAATTCCTGCCCTCATACTGAATTTTCCCGATCCCGGGGAAAATTTCGCTAGTCTTCTTTTTTGCCATATTGATTGAATTATTCGTATAAGTAGTTCTGGAGCAGATCAAGCCACTCCATGTATTTAACATCATAAATCTCAGACAGGCGGCTGTCGGGCTCGCTTGAACCTGTCACCTTCAGGCCGGCAAAAGCCTCCTTGTCAGTTCTGAAGAAACCGCATCCGATGCCGGCGCCCCTTGCGGCCCCGACAGAGCCGTCAGTGTTATAGAGTGTGATCACGGTTGAAGTAAGGCTTGAAAGGATATCCCTGAATACCTTGCTCAGGAACATATTTGATTCGCCTGCGCGAATCACTGTCGGATTGATGCCTGTCTCCTTCATTATCTCCAGCCCGAAGCGGAAACTGTAGGCAATGGACTCCTGCGCGGCGCGATAGAGGTGTCCCTGCCGGTGGGTATTGAAGTTCAGACCGTGTACAGAAGAGCCGATATCCCTGTTTTTGAACATCCTCTCTGCCCCGTTTCCGAACGGGAGTATTGTGAGTCCGTCACTGCCGGGAGCAACAGACGCAGCCAGGTTATTCATTTCCTGGTAACCGAGGCCGGCGCCGGTGTTCTTCTTAAGCCATGAGTTGAGAATGCCCGTGCCGTTGATGCAGAGCAGCACACCCAGCCTGGTCAGCCTCTGCGTGTGGTTGACATGGAGGAAGGTGTTTATACGTGACAAGGGGTCAAACTGAGTTCTGTCAGTTACCCCGTAGATAACCCCCGAGGTACCGGCCGTGGTAGCCACCTCGCCCGGCTGAAGCACATTGAGTGACAATGCGTTGTTTGGCTGATCACCAGCCCTGTAGGAGATGGGAATGCCTGCCTTGAGTCCAAGCTCGGCAGCGACCTTGGAGGTCAGCTCCCCCTGGACTGAGAATGATTCAGCCGGGTCTGCCAGCAGGGCCCTGTCAATTCCGTAGTATGCGAGAAGATCTTCGGATACATCACTCCTCATGAAATCCCAGAATATCCCTTCTGAAAGGCCGGTGTATGATGTTTTGATCACATCGGTCATTCTCATGGCGAGATAATCGCCGGGGAGCATGATCTTGTGGATTTTGCTGTAAATGGCAGGCTCGTGCTCCCTGACCCATGCCAGCTTGGAGGCGGTAAAATTGCCGGGGGAGTTCAGCAGGTGGTGCAGACAGAAGTCCTTGCCAAGCCGGTCAAAGGCTCTGTCGCCAATCTGTACTGCCCTGCTGTCACACCAGATAATTGACGGACGGAGAACCTTTTTGTTTTTGTCAACGGCAACAAGTCCGTGCATCTGGTAAGATATGCCTATGGCTCCGATATCATTTCGCTTTTTCCCCAGAGGCTCCAGGCAGGATGCCAGTGCCAGCGTGAAGTTCTTCCACCACTCTTCCGGATCCTGCTCTGCCCAGCCGGGCACCGGGGCGGAGATTTCCATCTCTGTAGGGGGATACGAGGCCGCTGATAAGGTCCTGCCGTTCTCTCCGTCAACAACAGATACCTTTACCGATGAGCTGCCGAGGTCAATACCTAATAATAGCATACGGATTCTTTTAGATTAAAAATTTCTCACTGTCGAGATAAATGTACGGATATTTTCCGTAGGAGCATCAGGTGGCATTCCTCCCCCGCATGACCAGATGATACCCTTTGTGTCGCCAGCCTCACGCATCATGCTTATAACGCCCTCCCTGACCTCTTCCGGAGTGCCCATGGCAAGCACATCTCGCGGCGGAAGGTTGCCAAGCAGTATGACACCGTCGCCGGCCAGCCTCCTCATCTCCGAAATCGGGTGATTGAAGCTGAAATTAAAAAGATTGATCCCGATTTCCCTGAGGTAACCGGCCGTGATCTGCCCGGCGGCATCATTATGGAAGAATCCCACTCTTGGATTGAATGTACTGTAAATTCTCTTAAGATGCGGCAGCACAAAGGTCTCAAAGTCAGGCTGACCCAGGAATCCGACTATATCATCAAGCACAAGCACCCCCTGTATATCCGGAAACTTCTCATACTGCAGTTCCAGCCAGTCAATAACGAAGTCGGTTATAACTGTCAGGGCTTTCTGTGCCTCCTCGGGGGTAACGGCGAGAGCCATCATAAAGTCGGTTGTCCCGAACAGGAACGAAGCGATGTTCAGCGGACCCCTGCTGGAGGCAAACCTGTAGTGACAACCGTTTTGCTTAACCTTCTCCTCGTATTTTGCCATGCGATTCATGACGAAGGGAAGGAGCCCGTCCGTCCTGACATTGGGTTTTGAGAGGGCCGATATCTCCCCTATTGCAGAGTTGAGTTTAACAGGATGGGGAAAATCGTTCTCCGTCCATACCAGCTTTGTGCCGAAGGCTGAAGGCTCTGTGCACATACCGTACTCTGACCAGAAACCCGGGAGGAACATTACATCAGGAAATTCATTCTGTGCGTGCAGGTTGGCCTCGAACCAAGTGACCGGATCATTGAAGTATTCAAGTATTGTTGTGCCGTGCCATCCGGGCAGCCAGGGGCTGTCAATAATAAATCCCACAGGCCGTTGATCCGTCCTTTCTCCGCTTACTACCTTCAGAAGGGTCTCCCAGTGTCTGTCATTCATAAGGTCAGGTGTGCTTCGTTCAACAATGTTTAAATGCCCGGAACATAATAAAATCTGAGTCCGCGGTAATAATCCAGGTTTTGTTTCGGCTGCGCAACCCCTTCAGGGAATGGCATCCGCGAGAATGTCTGAAAATAAGTCAGGCAGGCATCCTTCCACCACCGGGCTTCCTGTGCCTGGATCCTGAGCATCTGCCTCACATGCCCGAACTGCTCGTCATCAATCTTTCCCTCAAGGGATTCCCAGTATTCCAGGTAGCCCTCAACCGAATCAACACCCTCCTGGTACTTGAGGCACATCTCGTCCCAGAGAGTCCTTCCCGACTTCATCATATGATACCAGGGCAGGTGATGAAACCATAGCAGGAGATTCTCAGGGCAGCTCTGCGGATCATTGAAGATCGAGTCCAGGGGCGGGAAGTACTGGTTGACGGCGCCACTGCCGTTTTTTGTTCTGTCAAATCCAATCCCGATGGTGTCAGCCCTGTGATAATACACTGCTGTCCAGTCCGGGCGCCCTCCGTCCACCCACGGTCCGGGCCCCCAGTGATGCCCCTCAGCCATAATATGATGAAGTCCAAGGGGAGTCATGTAGTTCACCGCCGTCTCCCTGGAGCTGAGCATCATGGCTGCAATCCCATCCTCAATTACAGGATCACGGGTGATTGTCATCCTGATCCATTCAGAGGCAATCTGTACAGGGGAGAGGCCGGGGTTCCACGCCAGGCGTCCGAAAGCGTACCAGTTGGCCTGTCCGAAGAGGTGTCCGGTCCAGTTTCTTTCCGATCCGATATTTGACACACCGGCCATACCTGTCAGGCTGTTGCCGTGGATGGTGCCGTCAATCACCCGGGACACTTTCGATCCCGGGCAGGCAGCATAGGTGTCACTTCCCAGGGTCTCGCTGAAAAGGGGTGCCAGGAAGACCAGGTTGGTGGCGCATCCCAGGTACTCCTGCGTTATCTGAAACTCAGGCATCAGGGGTGTTTCGGGCATCGCCCCGAAGAGTGGATGAAATGGTTCGCGCGGTTGGAAGTCGATGGGCCCGTTCTTTACCTGCACCAGGACGTTGTCCCTGAAAGTGCCGTCGAGGGGCACGAATTCGTTGTAAGCCTGCTTTGCCCTGTCCACCGGCACGTTGTTGTCATAAACGAAGGCTCTCCACATCACAACTCCGCCAAAGGGAGCTACTGCGTCTGCAAGCATGTTTGCTCCGTCGGCATGTGAGCGGCCATAGTTCTGCGGACCGGGCTGCCCCTCGGAGTTTGCCTTGACAAGAAACCCCCCGAAATCGGGGATCAGCGAATAGATCTCGGCAGCCTTATCTCCCCACCACCGGATGACATCAGGGTCCAGCGGATCGGAGGTGGGCAGACCGCCGGTTTCGCGCGGAGCGCTGAAACGTGCCGTGAGGTACACCTTGATGCCGTATGGCCTCATTACATCAGCCAGCGCTGCCACCTTCACCAGGTACTGACGAGTCAGGACCAGGGCATTTGAATTGACGTTTGTAATTACAGTGCCGTTGATGCCTATGGAGGCGTTGGCCCGCGCATAGTCCTGGTAACGGGGATGAATGTAATCCGGCAGCAGGTGCCAGTTCCAGATGGAGCTTCCGGCATAGCCGCGCTCCACAGTACCGTCGAGATTGTCCCAGTGGTTGAGAAGTCTCAGCTTCGTGGCGGGCTTTTCAGTTACCGCCAGGTTGTCAAGCGGCGATTCCGTTTCAATAATCCTGAGCAGGTGAAAGATACCGTACAGGACTCCCCTCTCACCCTCGGATGCAACCACCGTGATATTTCTCCTCCCCTGCCTCAGACTCCTGATTATGTAACCTTCCTCACCTGTTGTGCCGGGTTGCACGTCGGGGAGCAGTGAAGCCAGGAGGGGCGAGGAGCTGAAGGTTCCGGCTATGATTGTGCCTCTGCCTGCAGGGGCCAGGACCTCAGTGACTTCCAAACCGGTCATTGACTCCAGACCGGTTATGAATTCATCATGAGCCGTCCTGAGCACCGGCGATTCACCGGTAATCATCACATTCTCATACTGCCGGGAGCACTCTTTCAGGTATGCCCTGTCAGTGATCCGGTCATGCTTCAGCCACAGCCTGTAACCGTCATCCGCCTGAACTGCGGTTGCCGGGGCCAGGAAAAGGATTGCCAGGAGCAGTAGCCTCGTCTGCTTCATGATGATGATTCTTTACCTGACCTGATCGACGACTGTCTGACTATCAGCTCATGAGTCAGTGTAATTGAATTAACCCTCTCATATTGTGTCCCTTCGAGAATCCTTATCATTGTGGATGCCGCCACCTCTCCCATCGCACGACCCGGGTAATGAACCGTTGTGAGGTTAGGCTCAACAATGCGGGATACCGGATCATCATTGAATCCCGCCACAGCAATATCATCCGGTACCCTGTAACCCTTCCGCTTCAGTTCACAGATTAGAGACACAGCCGATGTATCATTGGCTGTGAAAATTCCGTCAGGAGTTGTTCCGTTGTTCAGGAGCTGGTTAAGCACAATTACCCCGGAGCTGTCTCCCAGATCGGTGACAATCAGCATTCTGTCATCGAAGGCCAGGTCATTGTCTTCCAGAGCCTGTCGGTACCCCCTGTACCTGTCATTATACACATTCCTGTTAAGGCTTCCGGCTACATGCACTATTTTTCTGCAACCCTGGTCAATCAGGTGCTTTGTTGCATCATAGCCTGCCCTGTAGTTGTCAATGACAACACTTACGCAGTTATTGCACTCAAGCACCCTGTCAAAGAAAACAAGAGGGATGTCCTTGCGGAGTATATTCTTGAAGCTGTCGCTGTTCCTCGTCTCGTATGAGAGAGATACGAGCATACCGTCGACCCGGCTGTTAAACAGTGCCTGGATATTTGCCTCCTCTAGGACTGCGGATTCTTCACTCTGGCTAATGAGCAGCTGGTATCCGGCGTTGTTTGCGACCTTTTCCATGCCTGAGATCACAGTGGACATGAAATGACTGTCAATCCTGGGTATCACGACACCAAGGGTCCTTGTCCTTTTCTGTCTGAGGTTTGCAGCGAACTTGTTATGCTGGTAGCCCATCTCCTGGGCCGTTTGCATTATCCTTTTCCGCAGGTCTTTCCTTACCTGGGGGCTGTTGTTGAGGCCGCGGGAGACAGTCGAGGCTGAGATGTTCAGAGCCCTGGAGATGTCATAGATGGTGACCTCGGACTTTTTCTTCATTCCGGTCATAATTCTTCAAAATAAGTAAGAAAACCTCTATTATTGAAATTTTTTGAAGTATTTTTTGCAATCGGTTGCATAATTAAATCATAATACATACTTTTAGTTACGCTTTGGACAGGGGATGGAAGAGACATGCCCTGTTACAGAGGGTAAGTCTAAAAAGAATCAGTGTAACCTTTAACCAATTGACCATGCAATCCGCTACAGGAAAACTTTCGTTCAGGGAGAAGCTGGGCTACAGTCTCGGGGACGGTGCCGCCAACTTCATTTTTCAGACAATGATGCTGCTTCAGCTGAGTTTTTACACAGACACCTTTGGCCTGTCAGCCGGGGCTGCTGCAACCCTGTTTCTGGTCGCAAGGCTCTGGGGGGCCGTCTGTGACCCTATCTTCGGGGCCCTGGCAGACCGCACCAACACCCGATGGGGCAAATTCAGGCCATGGATTCTCTGGACTGCCGTTCCTTTCGGTGTACTGGGGTATCTGGCCTTCAGGACACCTGATTTTGGTGAGGCCGGCAAACTGGTTTACGCCTATGCCACATACCTGCTGCTGCTTACAGTCTACTCAGCAAACAACAATCCCTACTCGGCACTCAGCGGTGTGATCACCGGCAACATGAAGGAGCGCACAAGCCTGTCATCGGTGAGGTTCGTGGTGGTCACCCTTGCAACTATAGCAATCATGGGTTTCACACTGCCGATGGTCAATCACTTCGGGGCCGGAGACAGTGCAAAGGGATACCAGATAACGATGGGTATCTTCAGCGTTCTTGCAATAATCTTCTTTTTCATAACCTTCTTCAGCACAAAAGAAAGGATCGCTCCTCCCCCGCAGCAGAAGAGCTCACTGAAGCAGGACCTGCTGGACCTCGTCCACAACAGGCAATGGGTACTGATGTTCGTGGTTTTTCTGTTCATGTTCATCTTCCTCGCAATGCGAAACAGCATCCTGCTGTACTACTTCAAGTATTATCTCGATCCTGAAAGCATGCGCGAATTTCTTGTGAACATTGACAAGGGGCTCTTCGGCCTGCTGGAAGGACTCAAACTCACAGCCTCCGGCGCCAATTATGCTGACAACAGTTTCAGCGTCATTAATATTATAGGTCAGCTTTGCGCCATACCCGGCATCGCCGTGGGCAACGCCCTGGCAAGGAGATTTGGAAAACGGGATGTTTTCAAGACATGGCTTATCGTCGCCGGAATTATGGCCGCCCTGTTCTTTGTGGTGCCACCCTCAGGCATATGGGCAGTACTGATTCTCTCAATCCTGTTCAACTTCTCGTGGGGCGTTACGATGCCGCTGCCGTGGGCAATGATGGCCGACGTGGCTGACTACTCGGAGTGGAAATTCAGCCGCCGTGCAACTGGTATCGTCTTTGCCGGCATAGTGGTAGGACTGAAGGTCGGACTTGCAATCGGCGGTGCAGTGGCCGGATGGCTGCTTAACGGATACGGTTATGTTGCCAACGTAGTGCAGACACCCACGGCTGTTCAGGGTATCAGGCTCTCAGTGAGCATATTCCCGGTCATTGCATTGATCCTATGCATTGTAGCGCTCTTTGTCTACGGCATAGGGAAGAAGGTCGAGTACCAGATGCAGGATGAACTTGCAGAGAGACGCAAGGCCTACACAGAATAAGCAGGCCGGCAGACACAGACCTTATGTGATAATCTGAAAAATGAAACAACTATGAAAAAGATACTTATACCGGCAATTGCAGGCTTCGTGATTCTGCTTTCATCGTGCGGAAGCGATGAGACCACCCTTGGCAAGACGTATGAAGATCACTTCCTGATAGGCACCGCCATAAACGGGATGCAGATCTCAGGCGCTGATCCGCAGGCCCTGCCTTTCATTGCAAGTCAGTTCAACTCCGTCACCGCGGAGAATGAAATGAAATGGGAACGGATCCATCCCCAACCGGGAGTATACAACTTCGGCGTTGCCGACAGTATTGTCGACTTCGCGGAGCTTAACGGAATGAAGGTCATCGGCCATGTGCTGGTTTGGCACTCCCAGACGCCCTGGTGGGTTTTTCAGGATTCACTTGGCAATCAGCTTACACGCGATGCTCTCCTGGAAAGGATGCGTGAGCATATCCATACCGTCGTCGGACACTACAAAGGCCGAGTCCTCGGCTGGGACGTGGTCAACGAAGCGGTAAATGAAGACGGATCACTGCGCAAAACAAAATGGCTGGAAATTATAGGTGAAGACTACATAGAAAAGGCATTCATCTTTGCCAACGAGGCTGACCCTGATGCAGAACTCTATTACAATGACTATAACAATGAGGAGCCTGCCAAACTTGCCGGCGTAATCCCCATAATCAAGAATC
This sequence comes from Bacteroidota bacterium, assembly GCA_023430725.1. Taxonomy (GTDB): domain Bacteria; phylum Bacteroidota; class Bacteroidia; order Bacteroidales; family VadinHA17; genus SR-FBR-E99. The sequence goes on from JAEYZD010000106.1 coordinate 17,545, forward strand.
TTCAGGCAAAAGGGATCCGGATTGACGGTGTGGGAATCCAGGGACACTGGCACCTCGACTCACCAGACATGGCGATCGTTGACAGGAGCATCGGAGAGTACGGCGCACTGGGGATGAAGGTGATGATCACCGAAATGGAAATCAACGTGCTGCCTACTCCGACAAGGTTTTACGGGGCAGAGATCTCGAACAGAGGTGCGTACCTTGACTCACTTAATCCGTATGTGGAAGGACTTCCTGACTCCGTTCAGACGCAGCTGACAGATCGCTATGCGGAGCTTTTCAGGATACTCCTGAAGCATGACGATGCCGTTACCAGGGTGACCTTCTGGGGCGTACATGACGGCTATTCATGGAAGAACGGATGGCCTATCCCGGGCCGTACCAACTACCCGCTTCTCTTTGACCGGAACTATGGGCTGAAGCCTGCCTATCATGCAGTCATAAAAGAGGCAGAAAAAATCAGGTGACACAATACAAAACAGACGATATGAAAAAGAAAACTGCAGCGCCCTACAAGGATGCCTCCCTGCCAGTAAGGAAGAGAGTTGAGGATCTGATGGGCCGTATGACTATCGAGGAGAAGTGTGCCCAGCTGATGGGCCTCTGGAACGGAGGAGTGGAGGATTTCAAGCCTGAGATCTTCAGTGATCCTGCAAAGATGAAGGAGATCTTCGGCAACGGATGCCATTCAGTGCACCCTGCCCCGTTCGGCATCAAGGATACAGTCAGGATGCGCAATGCGATCCAGAAATATCTTGTCGAAGAGACCCGTCTTGGCATCCCCGCTTTATTTGTCGATGAAGGTCAACACGGCATGATGAGGCCTGAATCAACAGTATTTCCGCAGGCTATAGGACTGGCATGCTCGTGGGATCCTGCTCTCTTCGAGAAGGTCTACGGCATCGTAGCCCATGAGATGCGCTCCCGCGGCACGCACCATGCACTGACGCCGGTGATAGACGTGTGCCGTGACCCCCGCTGGGGACGCACCGAGGAGACATACGGCGAAGATCCATACCTGAACGGGATGCTATCGATAGCAGCGGTAAAAGGACTGCAAGGCGACGGCAGTGGCAAGGTAGGCAAGGATAACGTTGCAGCTACCCTCAAGCACCTTGTCGGCCACGGCGAGTCCGAGGGAGGGCTGAACCAGGGCCCCGCCAACTATTCCATGAGGGTGTTGCGCGATTATCACATGCCTCCCTTTAAAATGTGTATTGATCACGCCAAACCGGTTTCGGTAATGCCCTCATACAATGAGGTGGACGGTGTGCCGTCCCATGCCAGCAGGTGGCTGCTGAAGGATCTCCTTCGCGAAGAGTGGGGATACAAGGGAATGATAGTATCTGACTACTACGGCGTTGACCATCTGTTCAACAAGCACTTCGTCTGCCATGATGCCACTGAGGCAGCAATGACGGCTTTCAACTGCGGAGTACAGTATGAATTCCCGCAGGCCAACATGTACAGGGTCCTGCCTGAACTGCTCAAAAAGAAAAAGGTTAAGAAGGAAGATATTGACAAAGCCGTTGAGCAGGTGCTTGCATTCAAGTTCAGCCTCGGGCTGTTTGAAAACCCGTACGTTGATGAGAAACAGGCAGTCAGCATCAGCAAGTCGCTGGCACACAGGAAAGCTGCACTTAGGGCGGCTCATGAATCGATTGTTCTGCTGAAAAATGACGGTCTGCTGCCGCTGAAGAAGGGGAAATACAAGAAGATAGCAGTGATCGGACCATGCGCAAATGATCTCTGGTTCGGGGGCTACTCCGGGGAGCCGTATGAAAAGGTAAGCCTTCTTGACGGCATCAGGAACAAGGCCGGCAACGGTACGGAGGTGCTCTTTGCGCAGGGGTGCAGGCTTACTATAAATACCACCCTCAGCTACTTCAACTGGAAATATGATGAGATCAAGGTTGCTTCGCGTGAAGAGAACCTGAAACTGATAAAAGAGGCTGTTAAGGTTGCCTCCGGCGCTGACCTGGTAATCCTCGCCCTTGGAGAGAACGAACATCTGTGCCGCGAGGCGTGGGCGCAGAACCATATCGGGGATAACAATACACTCGATCTGTTCGGTGAGCAGGGGGAGCTGGCAGATGCAGTCACAGCTCTCGGTAAACCGGTGGTCTTGTACCTGATGAACGGCAGGCCTCTCTCCGTCAATAAGCTGGCAGAGAAAGTCCCGGCAATCGTCGAAGGCTGGTACATGGGTCAGGAGACCGGAACCGCCGCGGCTGACATCCTCTTCGGTGAGGTAAATCCCTCGGGCAAACTGACAATCACCTTCCCGAAATCAGCCGGACAACTGCCAATGTATTACAACCACAAGCCCAGCGCCCAGTGGCAGGATTACATCTCACAGGATGTCAAACCGCTGTTCCATTTCGGGTACGGGCTGAGCTATACGAAGTTCAGTTACGGCAAGCCGGTGCTAAGGAAAAGTACAATCAAAAAGGGGGAATCGGCAAAGGTCACAGTTGAGGTTACAAACGCCGGCAAGGTTGCAGGGGATGAGATAGTGCAGCTTTACATCAGGGACACTGTGAGCAGCGTCACAAGACCGGTGAAGGAGCTTAAGGGCTTTGCAAGGATTTCACTGAAACCCGGGGAGACGAAGAAGGTCTCTTTTGACATAACTCCGGATAAGCTGGCATATCATAACATTGACATGAAGTTTGTGGTGGAGCCGGGCGATTTTGAGATTATGACGGGACCCTCATCGCGTGACGAGGATCTGCAGAAGACAATACTTAAAGTGGAATGACAGGAAGAAAGCCTTCATTTATAATTCTGCTGTTGCTTGTGTCTGTCACTGCGGCTCTGGCACAACCGTCCAGGCAGCAGTGGGACAGTATAAGGAAGGAGACAGTTGCAGATCATCAGCGAATGATGTCCCTGCTGGGCATTGCATCGCTCAGGCCGGGGGTTGACGGAATGAATCCCGACGCCCCGAATGCAGCCAACTATGACGAGGCCAAAGCCAATCCATACCCCCGGTTGCCGGATCCGCTGAGGTTCCGCAACGGGAAGAGGGTGAAGAGTGCGAAGGGATGGTGGAAAAAGAGGCGCAGCGAAATTGTTGAGGATTTTGAAAGAGAGGTTTACGGTCGTGTGCCGGAGAGGATCCCCCCGGTTGCGTGGGTGACTCTTTCAGAAATCCACGACACAATCGGAGCTTACCCTGTGATAACAAAGACTCTCGAGGGTCGTGTTCGCGACACATCCGCACCCGGAATTGCCGTAGACATGCAGCTTACGCTTACTGTTCCGGCAAATGCTGCGGGGCCGGTGCCGGTGATGATGGAACTTGGCTTCGTATGGCCGGCCGGCATGGGACAGCAACCACAGGCGGGCGGCCAGCCTTCATGGCAGGAACAGGTGCTAGACAGAGGATGGGGCTTTGCAGTCATGCTGCCCTACACAGTGCAGGCTGACCACGGCGCCGGGCTGAAGCAGGGTATAATAGGTCTTATTACAAAGGGCGGACCCCGCAAACCAGAAGATTGGGGAGCGCTTCGGGCATGGGCCTGGGGAGCAAGCCGTGCCCTTGATTATTTTGAGACTGATCCATTGACTGATGCTTCACGGGTTGGCATAGAAGGCAACTCGCGCTTCGGCAAAGCCGCCCTGGTTGCAATGGCCTTTGACTCCAGGTTTGCAATTGGGTTCATCAGCTCCTCCGGCGCCGGCGGGGCAAAGCTCTACAGGCGCAATGCCGGGGAGGTGGTCGAGAACCTGGCAGCCGACGGTGAATACCACTGGATGGCAGGTAATTTCCTGAAATATGCAGGGCCCCTTACATGGGATGACCTGCCTGTAGACTCTCATGAGCTGATCGCCCTCTGTGCCCCACGCCCGGTCTTCATAAGCAGCGGAACCATTGGCGATGCATGGGTTGACTCACGCGGCATGTTCATGGCAGCTGCAGCAGCAGGACCGGTGTACCTTCTGGTGGGCGCAAAGGGACTCGGAACTGATGAGTTTCCCTCCATCGGGGAGGGGCTCACCGGAGGAGAGGTTGCTTTCCGGCAACACGAAGGCGGGCATACTCCCGGACCCAACTGGCCGGTATTCCTTGAATATGCTGCAGAATATTTCAATAAATAACGAAACTGAAAACACTATGAGACAGTCTCTGATACTTTCACTTGTGATTCTTCTGGCTTTTGTGTGCCAGTCGTGCGGTGATCCTGACGGCCCGCCAGATCCGGTGATTGAACCTGAAATAAATAAAGCGATCATTGATCCGGCTGTGAGATACCAGGAGATGATCGGCTTCGGAGGGTCACTTACATGGTATTCAGAAAGAGTCACCGCGAGCCCACAGAAGGAGCAGATATGCAAGCTTCTATTCGAGGATCTCGGAACGGATATTATCAGGTTCAAGAACAATTACTATCCTATGGGATACCCGGCAGTTAAAAGTCCTGCCACGATGGAAAACGGGTCAATAAAGACTCTTTATACCGTAACCGGCGATCTTTATGCTATCGCGAAACAGCTAAACCCGGGAATACAGATCCTTGTCAGTTCATGGACTCCCCCTTCGGCATTGAAAAGCAACAACAACCTTCGGGAGGGTACCCTTAAAAAGGATAACGGAGCCTTCATGTATGAAGCTTTCGGAGAATACTGGAACGATGTCCTGGATAATCTTCAGTTCAATCCTGACTACATAAGTATACAGAATGAACCGGGATGGATCACCCCCGACTGGGAGACCTGCGAGTGGAGACCGGCGGAAACAGCTGATTTTCCGGGATATAATGCTGCATTTGACGCTGTTTACAATAAAATCAGCACACGGACGAACCCGCCGAAGATGATCGGACCCGAAGCTGAGAACATTGGTTTCAGCAGCAAACTGGGCGGTAACACATTCGCAGTTTTTTCAGACCCTCTCAAGAACAAGGCATCACTCGCAGCCTATGCCTATCACACCTACAACTTCCCGTCCTCGGCCCTGATTGCCCAGACGAAGGCGGATCTCAACATGATCCGTGACAATTATGGCAACAAACCGTGCATAATGACCGAGTATTCCAACTTCACCTGGCTCAACACTGCATGGTTCATAATCCAGAATCTCAACGAAGCAAACGCCGCAGGCTACATATACTGGCTGATGGCATGGGCTGACTCCAATAATGACTCGATGATCAAGCTGAGTTCAACCGGAGCCTATACCCTCACTCCTTTCTATTACGTGATGAAACACTTCTCAAAGGAGATTGACAAGGGATACGTCAGGATTAATGTGATCTCCCCGCTGATTCCGATGTCAGGCTTCATTGACCCTTCAGGAAAGAAGATAACAGTTGTTGCGGTTAATCCGAATGAAACAGAATCCCTGTTTGATTTTGATGTAACAGGCAAGACGATAAAGTCAATACGGGCTGCCCAGACGGATATAGTTGCCTCCTACAAGACGATACAGCCTGCCGGACCGGAACAGTATATATTACTGAAGCCCAGGTCAGTAACAACCGTTGTAATTGAGCTGCTATAACCCGGTCAAAACAATCCGTCTATGAAAAAAGCCGTTGTCGTAAGACCTTCATTCTTCAGAACAGTTATCACCTTCATACTCTCTGCTCTCTTGCTTTTCTGCGTTCCTGCCGCCGGTCAGGAGCAGACGGAGGTGATGATTTCAGCTGAGGAGAGCGCCGGATCGCTCGTTCTTGCCTCTGCCGGCAGCTGCGCACCCATTGTTGTAAGTCCGGATGAGTGGCCAGGAGTCAGGAGGGCTCTTGCCGACCTTCAGAATGACCTTGGCCGGGTCACCGGTGCCGTACCCGGGCTGATCACAGCCACGAAGGTACCCCGGTCTGAATTCGTGATTATAGCAGGGACACTTGGCAAAAGCGCCATAATAGACCGCCTTGTAAAAAAGAACAGGCTTGATGTGGGAGCTATCAATGGCAAATGGGAGTCCTTCATTATCCAGACCATTGAAAAACCCTTCCCCGGGGTGAAGAGTGCACTAGTAATTGCGGGCAGCGACAAGCGGGGCACAATCTACGGCATATATGAAATCTCGAGACAGGCAGGCGTCTCGCCATGGCACTGGTGGGCTGATGTGCCGGTAAGGACAAGCAGCGAACTTTATGTCAGTCCCGGCCGTCATGCAGAGGGAGAACCATCGGTAAAATACCGCGGCATCTTCCTGAACGACGAGTATCCTGCACTGACAAGATGGGTTTCGTACAAATACGGCGATGTCACACCTTCTGACTCTCCTCCGGTACCCCCGGGTGTGGCCAACTACGGCAGTGAATTCTATTCAAGGATCTTCGAGCTGCTGCTCAGGCTGAAGGCAAACTATCTCTGGCCGGCAATGTGGAACAACGCCTTCAATGAAGACGACCTTCGTAATGCCAGCCTGGCTGACGAATACGGCATTGTGATGGGAACATCACACCAGGAGCCGATGATCAGGGCACAGAAGGAGTGGGACCGCAGGTATCAGAAAACCCTGGGAAGCTGGAGCTGGACACACCACGCAGATACCCTGGCAAAATTCTGGCGTGACGGTATCCGGCGCAACAGGGACTTTGAGAGCATAATAACCATCGGCCTGCGCGGTGCCGATGACACGGAGATGGGTCCGGGCGGTCCGGCAGCCAATATCGCACGCCTGGAAGAGATCGTCAGGGTACAGCGCGAAATGATTTCTGAGGAGATTAACCCTGATGTAACAAAAGTGCCCCAGATGTGGTGCCTCTACAAGGAGGTGCAGGACTATTATCACGAGGGTATGAGGGTGCCTGACGATGTGACCCTGCTGTGGGCAGAGGACAACTGGGGAAATGTTAGACGGCTGCCAACTGCAGATGAGAGAAAGCGCAGCGGAGGCGCCGGGGTTTACTACCATTTTGATTATCACGGCGGACCGCGAAGCTACCAGTGGATCAACACAAGCCCTGTTCCAAAGATATGGGACCAGATGTCGCTTGCAAAACAATACGGCGCTGACAGGATATGGATAGTCAATGTGGGACACTTCAGGGGATATGAGATCCCCGTTGAATACTTCCTGAACCTTGCATGGGATACTGAAGCCATGACAAGCGACGGGATGTCAGATTGGACCAGTCAGTGGGCAACTGCTGTTTTCGGACCCGATCATGCAGTCGAGATAGCTTCAATTATCAGGGAATACACCAGGTACAACGGGCGGCGCAAACCGGAGCTGCTCTCCCCGTTTACCTACAGCCTCGTGAATTATAATGAAGCTGAACATATTGTCAAAGAATACAACAGCCTTGCAGAGAGAGCCGGGGTTGTCTCCAGGCATCTGCCCGCTGAAATGCAGGATGCATATTTCCATCTCGTTCTGTTTCCGGTGAAGGCTTGTGCCCTGGTCAACGAGCTGTATGTCACAGCAGGAAAGAATGCAATGTATGCGGCACAGGGAAGGGCGCTGGCTGCAGATATGGCCCTACGTACAGAGCAGTTGTTTGCTGAAGACACTGCACTGATGGGATATTATAACCGCGTTTATGCCGGCGGCAGGTGGAAACACTTCATGGACCAGGCACACCTGGGATATATCGCATGGAATGACCCGCCTGAGAACAGCCTGCGTCATATTAAACTTGCAAGACCGGAAGTACCGGACACCGCCCTCCCTGCAGTTGCGGTGGAAGGCTCTTCGGAGGCATGGCCGGGATCAGTTGATGCTCCCCTCCTTCCTCCGTTTGACGTTTTTAACAATCAGTCGCGATATTTTGAGATTTTTAACCGCGGCAGCGCTTCCTTCGAATATACTGCCGAAGCAGACAGTCCATGGATAATCCTGAGCAACAGCCGGGGATCCGTTACTGACGAGAAGAGGGTGCATGTAAACATCGACTGGTCTGCCCTCCCCCCTGGCAAGCACACTGGCTCGGTAACTGTGACTGCTCCGGGAAGCGAGATAAGAATAGGCCTGACCGCTTTCAGACCTGCCGAACCTGATCCTGCAACTGTTGATGGATTTGTCGAGACCGACGGTTACGTGTCGATGGAGGCCGCCAGCCACACTGGTAAACATGACAGCGGCGAGAGGCGCTGGGAGTGGATTGAGGACTACGGAAGGACCCGCTCCGGCATGCGTGCCTCAGCAATGACAGACGCTCCGCCTGCAGTGCCGGGAAAAGACTCTCCTGTGCTTGAATACAAGATGTTCCTCTTCTCGGCGGGTGAGTTTGAGACACTCCTGCATATGGCTCCTTCGCTCAACTTCCTGCCGGACAGGGACTTTAAAATCGGACTCTCCGTTGATGAAGGCGAACCGCAGATGATAACCGTGGTACCGGCCGGATTCAACGCCGAGAACTTCAACAGGGAATGGGAAGAGACGGTCCGGAACAGCACACGTTATGTGAAAGGTAAAATAAATATAACTGAACCCGGCTATCACACCCTGAAAGTGTGGATGATTGATCCGGGGATGGTACTGGAAAAGATTATAGTCAATACAGGTGGACTGAGACCGTCATACCTTGGGCCGCCGGAGAGCTTTAAGAATTGACGATTTGAGATTTTATTATAGTATTGTATATCTGCGACATAGAAG
>JAEYZD010000131.1 GCA_023430725.1 Bacteroidota bacterium
TGTCACCGTAGGCCAGTCCGTTCGCGATACCTGCAGCAATGGCATAGATGTTTTTCATCACTGCCGCATATTCTGTTCCGATATAATCCTCCGATATCAGGGTCCTGATCCACCTGTTTGAGAAGAGCGATGCAACCATAGCTGCCCTGTCAGCGTTCCCTGAAGCAAATGTAAGAAAGGTCAGCTTCTCCATTGCAACCTCCTCCGCATGGCTTGGCCCGGTTATGATCACGATATTCTCTTCCGGCACCTTCCAGTTCCTGATCAGGTATTCACCGGTAACGCAATTGTCACCCGGAATTATTCCCTTGATTCCCGAACAGATGGTCTTCCCGGCCAGGTCTGAATATTCTGCCCGGTCAAGTGCAGCCTTCAGATAAGCGGCAGGGGTAACCAGAATGATCACACCGGCAGATTCTGCAGCTTCATGAATGTCATCCGAGGGATTTACCAGTTGCGGATCAAGCTCTACTGCCGGGAGGTAATACGGGTTCTTCCCGTAACGTCTCACATGCCTGTAGATTTCGGGCCTGTCAATATACCATGAAATCCGGTGGCCATTGGTGGTGAGCACCATTGCCATGGCCGTAGCCCAGCTTCCTGAACCAACAAGGGTTACATCGGCAGATTTCAGATCAGGCATATCACAATTACTGCCGTAAAGATAGATAAATTCATCCGGCAGTCATCCCTGCAAGCAGGAATCGGACCGGGAGCCCACCGGCAATCTGTCTGGCTGATCACCGGAGCCGTCATCTGGCTGCCATGCTGCAAATAAAAAGTCCTCAGCCAGACCTGCCCGTTACCGGGATCCGACTGAGGACTGTAGACTGCTGACTTTGCTACTGTCTAGAGCTTGTGTTTAATGACAAACTCATCAATAACCTCCTCGAGGTTCGGGCGGCCGATCTCCTGGAGATCATACCAGACCCTTGTTGAAGGTCTCTTGATATTAATGATCCTGTTCAGGTCAATGGGCGTGCCTATCACAACGGCATCGCAGTCAGTATTGTTGATTGTGGTTTCAAGGTCCCTGAGCTGCTGTTCACCGTAGCCCATTGCGGGGAGCAGTGTGCCAATATTCGGATACTTCTCGAAAGTCTCGGTAAGCTTGCCCACTGTAAACGGCCTTGGATCAACCAGCTCAGCGGCACCGAATTTGCGGGCTGCAACCACACCTGCACCTATCTTCATCTCACCGTGGGTGAGTGTCGGGCCATCCTCTACAACCAGGACGCGCTTACCCTTAATGATTGAAGGATCATCAACGCTGATGGGTGATGCGCCGTCAACCACGATGGCTTTCGGGGCAACCTTCTCAATGCTTTCGCGAACGGTCTGGATATCGCCCGGAGCCGAGCTGTCCATCTTGTTAATCACAACCACATCGGCAAGACGCAGGGTGACTTCGCCGGGATAATATGAGAGCTCATGCCCTGCGCGGTGAGGATCAGTGACAGTGATCATCAGGTCAGGATTGTAGAAGGGGAAGTCATTGTTTCCGCCATCCCAGAGCACCACATCACAACCGTCAGGGTCATTCTCTGCAGCACGCAGGATAGCTTCATAATCGACGCCGGCATAAATCACGTTACCGCGCACAACATGCGGTTCGTACTCTTCCATCTCCTCAACCGTGCACTTATGCTTCTCAAGGTCTTCAACCACTGCAAAACGCTGAACCTTCTGCTCAACAAGATTACCGTAAGGCATCGGGTGACGCACTGCCACAACCTTGAGGCCTTTCTTCATAAGAAGCTCAATGACCCTGCGTGATGTCTGGCTCTTGCCGCAACCGGTCCGGATTGCTCCTACAGCAATCAGGGGCTTCGTGCTCTTCACCATAGTCTCCTTCCAACCCAGGAGCGTGAAGTTTGCTCCGGCAGCGTTGACAATGGCACTCATTGACATAACCTTCTGATAGGTCACATCACTGTAAGCGAACACGCAGTCATCAACCTTCAGTTCACTGATCAGGCGAGGCAGATCACTCTCGGAATAAATCGGAATGCCGCCGGGGTAAAGCTTGCCCGCAAGCTCGGCAGGATACTTCCTGCCGTCAATATCAGGAATCTGGGCAGCAGTAAATGCAACGACATTGTAAAGTTCATTGTCGCGGAAGTAGGTATTGAAATTGTGAAAATCCCTGCCCGCGGCTCCAATGATGATAACATTCCTTTTTAACATATAACCTCCTCGTTATTTATTGATTTTTTTAAATAATATCTGCTTCAGTCACTCCACGTATCCGGCAAATTTATAATTTGTAACTGAAAACGGAAGTGATATTAGTCAGTTTCATTTAATCTTTCTGAGGTTCATAATATTTTGATAACATGCAAGTTAATAATTCAGAGAGGTTTGTTGATTAAATCACTGCTTAATATTTTAAACCTCAGCTTATTGGCAGAATCTTTGCAGTAACTTTCGGCGGATGAATGTCCTGGCACACATATACCTCTCAGGCGATTCGGATAACATAATCATCGGCAACTACATAGGCGATTATGTAAAAGGCCGTGATTACCTCAAATATCCTGAGGGGATCCGCAAGGGTATCATCATTCACCGGCACATTGACGCTTTTACTGACAGGCATCCGGTGGTACACCGCAGCAAGCTGCACTTTGTGGGGCGATACCGCAAGTACGCAGGTGTGATAATAGATATTCTCTATGACCATTACCTTACAAGAGAGTGGGACCTTTTTTCCAGGAGGCCCCTCGAGAGCGTGACCTATAACTTCTACAGGGCTATGGTGAATAACTTCGAGATACTGCCTGACAACGTGCGTGAGAAGATGCCCTTCTTCATAATTGACAACTGGCTGGAGACCTACCAGACCCGCAGGGGCATACGCAGGGTATTGAAGACACTCAGCGGTTTTACATCGCTGCCGAAGGAAACACGCTGGGCCATGAGGGTATGGAAGAAGCAGTACTACTCAATAGAGGAGGACTTCATGGAGTTCTTTCCTCAACTGATAAATTATGTCGAATCGGAGTTCGGGATTGAGCTCTCCCCCGGCATCCGTGTGCCGTTCTGATCGCCGGGCGCCGGGAATCGGATTGAACCCTCCCCCGGCATCGCTGTTCCGTTCTGATAAACGGGCGCCGCTAACAGTCCGGTTCATGATATCTCAACATCTCCCTGTGCCTCAAAGGCAACACCGCCTGTCATCCCAGGTACTCCGTCCTTCCCGCATCAAGCCGCAGGAAGATGAAGAGCAGTATCGTGAATCCCCACAGCGAACTGCCTCCGTAACTGAAGAAAGGCAAGGGAATCCCAATCACAGGCATCACCCCTATTGTCATCCCGATATTCACAAAGAAATGGACAAGGAACAGCCCGAAGACACCGTAGCCGTATGCCCTCACAAAGGTTGACCGCTGTCGCTCTGCCATCATCAGCAACCTTAGCAGGAGCCATACAAACAATCCTATGACAACCGTTGAACCGACGAATCCCCACTCCTCCCCGACTGTGCAGAAGATAAAGTCGGTGCTCTGCTCGGGCACGAACTTGAATTTGGTCTGCGTACCGTTGAGGTATCCCTTCCCGGCGAATCCGCCGGATCCTATTGAGATAAGTGACTGGTTAAGGTTATAGCCCTCCCCGAAAGGATCAGTCTCAGTGCCCAGCATTATATTTATTCGCGTTTGCTGATGAGGCTGAAGAACATTATGGAATGCGTAGTCAACCGTAAAGAGGTAGAGAAGCCCTCCAAGGAGGAAGGCGTAAATGATGGCCTGGCTCTTCATCTTCTGCCGGTAGATATACCAGGCATACACTATTCCAGCAAGGACTACTGACAGCACAATAATAAGAACCAACTCAAGATCAAGGACATACCTTCCCGTAAGGAAAGCTATGCCTGCTGCGACAGCCATAACTCCTGCCGCCTTCAGTGTGACAAGATAGCCTGACGTGACTATCAGCGCAATTGCGGCAACAACCAGGAGCGCTATTGCCACCGGAAGGTTACCCAGTATCAGGGTCAGCAGAAAGAGCACCACAGCGAGTATGGCTGTGATGAAGACCCATATGCTCATCCCCTCGCGGTAAAGAACAACAAAAAAGGCGAAAAAGGTTATCACCGAGCCCATGTCAGGCTGCACGGCAATCAGCAGTGCGGGAGAAAGGATGATGGCAGTGGCAGACACCATGGTCCTGGTGTTGTACATTTGCCGCTGTGAGTTGAGGTATGAGGCCAGCGCCAGCCCGGTTGCAAACTTTGCAAACTCGGAAGGCTGCAGGCCGAAAGCGCCAAAATCAAACCATGCCCTTGCTCCGTTGACTTCCTTACCCAGAACGAGTACAAGGATCAGAAGCAGCATGAAGAAACCGTAAATGAACCAGGCAAAGAAGAACCACAGCTTGTTGTCAGTAACCATTACAAATACGGCAAGCACAAGCGCGGCAATTATGAACATCAGCTGCTTGCCGTATCGCTGTGACAGGTCGAAGATGCTTGTATGGTTCTCATTGTAGACTGCTGCATAGATATTCAGCCAGCCCATGATCATCATCACAAGCCACAGCATAACCGTCACCCAGTCGAGCCTCGACATTATGTTGCTATTCTTGTCCACTTGCTTTGATTACCATATTTAAAACATGATCCTCCAGGTACTTTCTCTTTATCTCGCCGGTGAGGTATTTTTCGATCATCAGACTGGCTATCGGGGCTGCGAAGGTTGACCCGAAGCCCGCATTCTCCACATAAACAGCAATGGCGATCTGCGGATTGTCCTTCGGGGCAAAGGCCACGAAGATGGAATGGTCCTTTCCGTGGGGGTTCTGTGCTGTTCCGGTTTTTCCGCAGATAATGATACTGTCAAGACGTGCGCCACGGGCTGTGGAGCCCGGACCGCCGTTGACGGCACCCTCCATCCCCTCTATCACCGGTTCAAAATTCTCTGCTGATATTCCGGTGATGTATTTCTGGGTGTAAAGAGGTGCAGGGGCTCCGTTTTCTCCAATTTTCTTCACAACATGAGGTATATAGAATGACCCCCTGTTTGCGATCACTGCAGCCATATTTGCCATCTGAAGCGGTGTGGCGCCTATTTCGCCCTGTCCAATGGCCAGTGATATCACGGTAAGCGCCTTCCACCTGTCCTTGCCATAGTACCGGTCATAATAAGAGCGCGTGGGTATGTTTCCGGGCAACTCATTTGACAGGTCAATCCCCAGCTTGTTGCCAAATCCGAAGGCTACAAGATAATCCCTCCACTTGTCAAATGCATCCTGGAGGGAATTGTATTCCGGGTTCTCCAGCGTATTCCTGAATGCATTGCAGAACCATGCATTGCATGACTGTGCAACTGCCTGGATCAGGTTGAGCGGTGAACTGTGCGCGTGACATCCTACTGTCAGCGAGCCGGCATGGTATCCGTTGCTGCAGCTGAAGAGAGAAGCGGGTTTAATGACACCCTCCTGCAGCCCGATGAGGCCGTTCATTATCTTGAAGGTCGATCCGGGCGGGTATGAGGCCATCAGCGCCCTGTCAAAGAGTGGCTTTACCGTGTCTGCCTGAAGCATCGAAAAATTCTCCGACCTGATTCTGCCGACAAGCAGTGCCGGGTCATAGGTGGGTGACGAGACCAGGGTCAGGATCTCACCTGTTGACGGCTCAATTGCAACGATGGATCCGGTCTTGTTCTGCATCAGCCTCTCACCGTACTCCTGCAGGGAGAGGTCCAGTGTAGACCACAGGTTGGTTCCGGGTATGGCGACAGTATCATATCTTCCTTCGGCATATGAACCCTTTATATTATTGTGAACATCTACAAGGAAGATGTTTACCCCCTTCCGTCCCCTGAGATGCTCCTCATATGATTTTTCAATCCCGCTGACGCCTATATAGTCACCGGAACGATAGTACCTGTCCTTTGCTATCAGTTTATTATCGACCTCGCCTACATAACCGAGAAGGTGTGCGGCGACGGGTTTCGTGTACTTCCTCAGTGTTCGTGCCTGGACATAGAATCCCGGGAAGCGGTAAAGTTCCTCCTGGAGCAGGGCATAGGTTTCAGAGGATATCATCTTCATGAATACTGATGGGGCTCGTCGCGAATAGCTGACCGCTGCCTTCATCCTGGTCCTGAAGTCATCCATTGTGATTCCCAGGATATTATTGAACCTGGCAGTGTCAAAGGCGCTGGTCTGCACCGGGATCACAAGCAGGTCATAAGCCGCCTGGTTGTACACTATCAGTTCTCCGTTGCGGTCATATATAAGCCCCCGGGCAGGATACTGTGTCACCGGCCTGAGTGCGTTATTGGCAGCGGAGACACGGTAGGTCTTGTCTACTATCTGAATGTAAAAGAGGCGCGTAACAAGGATAAGCGCCAGCAGAAGCACAACCGCAATCAAAAAATATTTCCTGTTCGCATATCTGTCCTTCATGGCTGGCTCCTCATCTGTGTGGCCTTATGAAGTCAAAGAGAACAATGAAAAAGGTGGTGACTGCAGTGCTCAGAAGAACCCTGAGAAGGGTCTGGAAAAAATACCTGAGGCTGAATATCTCCACGAGGAAGAGTGCAAGGTGGTGAACCAGCACAACTGTGAATGTATAGATCAGAAACCAGCGGAGACCGCTCCTGTATGATGACGGCGACATCTCCGCCTCAGCACCTTCGGCTGTCACGTTGAGTGACAGCACCCATGGCCGGACAAAACCTGCAAGCACCGTTGCAAATACATGCACACCCAACGTTCCGCAGAAAAGGTCAATAATGAATCCCGTCAGAAAGCTGAGAAGGAGCAATATCCACGAAGGTATTGCCACCGGCAGGATCAGGATAAACATCACATAGACAAAGGGATTGACATATCCGCTGAACTCGATGTTGTTAAATATGAGCAGCTGAAGTGTGATCAGCAGCACAAATGCGCCTGCGTATCTGAGGATGCTGTTCATTGGGCCACCTCCTTCTCAAGGTTTTCACGCTCATCCCGGGTCAGGTTGCCTATCACGTAGACATCCGTCAGCTTCTTGAAGTCAGCTGACAGCAGTACCTGCAGCGAAATGAAGTCACCACCCCTCCTCTGCGCACCCGTCAGCGTTCCCGCCATCACTCCGGCAGGGAAAATGGCTGAGAAGCCGCTTGTCACTATGGTATCACCCTCATTAACTGCTACATGATGAGGAATCTCAGAGAGCCTTGCATACCTGTGGTTAATACCGTCCCACGCGAGGGAACCGAAATAGTCATTACGCTTCATGCTGGCGCTCAGCCTGAAGTCTGTGTTCAGCAGTGACATGACAACTGAGTAGTTGCGTGAGACACCCACCACAACGCCAACAACTCCTGAAGGCGAGGCCACACCCATCCCTTCTGCCACCCCCTGCCGTGATCCTTTGTCAAGAGTGATGAAATTCTTCTGTTTATTCACAGAATTGCTTATAACCCTGGCATTCAGGTAGGTATAGTTGACACCGTTAACGCTGTCACGCACCGGGATGAATCCCTCCTGGCTGCCGGATGCGAGCCCTGCAATCTGTTTCTTCAGAAGGATATTCTCAGCCAGTAGTTCCTGGTTGACCTGCCTCAGACGGAAGTAATAGGTTCCCCTTTCCAACCGCTCTGCAAAAAATCCCGTGAGATGCCGTGAGATGCCGTAGAGCACGGTCTCATGATAGTTATGCGATGTGGAGAGCATGATGATAGCCACCGCTTCCAGCACAAGAAACAAAATCAGGGTCTTAAACCTGAGCAGGAAGTTCAGAAGGCTTCTCATTCATGCATTGGGTTTATCTCATCAGGAAGGGATACTTCTCCACGTTTTTCAGTGCCACACCGGTGCCCCTGACAACTGCGTGAAGCGGATCTTCCGATACCCTGAACGGGATGTTTATCTTGTCAGTCAGACGTTTGTCAAGCCCTCTCAGCAGGGCTCCCCCGCCGGCCAGGAACACACCCCTGTTTACTATATCTGCATACAGCTCCGGAGGAGTCTGTTCGAGCACCTGCAGTACTGAGGCCTCAATCTTGGTGAGAGACTTGTCAAGACAGTATGCAATCTCCTGGTATGAAACCGGAATCTCTATCGGGAGCGAGGTCATCAGGTTGGGACCGCGCACCACGAAGTCAGCCGGGGGATTTTCTATGTCGGGAAGGGCAGCGCCAACGGCTATCTTGATGTCTTCTGCGGTCTTCTCTCCTATCTTGATATTGTGCTGATGCCTCATATATGCCTGAATATCAGCCGTAAATCCGTCGCCGGCAACACGTATTGACCTGTTGCATACGATTCCTCCGAGGGCGATTACAGCGATCTCGGTGGTTCCGCCGCCGATGTCAACAACCATGCATCCCTCCGGGGCTTCCACGTCAAGGCCAATCCCAATTGCAGCTGCCATGGGTTCATAGATCAGGTAAACGTCCCTGCCGCCGGCATGCTCCGATGAGTCACGCACCGCCCTGATCTCCACCTCAGTGCTTCCGCAGGGGATTCCCACAACCATCTTGAGTGAGGGTGAGAAAAACTTAGGCCCGGTGTTGATCATCTTGATCATACCCCTGATCATCAGTTCGGCTGCGTTGAAGTCAGCTATCACGCCGTCGCGAAGGGGTCTTATTACCCTGATGTTTTCATGGGTCCGGCCATGCATCTGCCTGGCCTTTTCGCCAATGGCGATAAGCTTTCCGGTGTTCCTGTCAATGGCCACTATAGAGGGCTCATCAACTACCAGCTTGTCGTTGGCTATTATGTTTGTATTTGCTGTACCCAGGTCAATTGCAACCTCCTGTGAAAGAAATGAAAATAATCCCATAGGTCCTTAAAGCTGTTTCTTGGTTGAATATATTAATGTTTAAAATGTCTTATACCTGTAAAAACCATTGCAACACCTGTTTTATTGCAGTAGTCGATTGATTCCTGGTCTCGTACCGAACCGCCGGGCTGAACCACGGCTGTAATACCTGCTTCATGAGCCGTTGTAACCGAGTCAGAAAATGGGAAGAATGCATCGGACGCCATCACTGCGCCGTCAAGTGAGAAGCCGAAGGCGCGGGCTTTGTCAATGGCCTGCCGCAAGGCATCTATCCTTGATGTTTGCCCTATGCCGCTGGCACAGAGCTGCAGCCCCTTTGCAAGCACCATTGCATTGGAACGGCTGTGCTTCACTATCTTGTTGGCAAAGACAAGGTCACGGTATTCCTTCTCCGAAGGGTGCTTCGTGGTGACAGGCTTCATATCAGCCTCACTTTCCGTTGCCCTGTCGCGCTCCTGCCACAACACGCCGCCAAGCATCGATCTGAAGGAGGCTGTTTCGCCACCTGCACTCTTTCGCTGAAGGATGATCCTGTTCTTCTTTGAGCTTAGTATCTCCAATGCTCCCGGAGTGATTGAGGGGGCCATTACAATCTCGAGGAAGATCTTGTCCATCTCTGCTGCCACAACCTCGTCAACCTCCCTGTTCACAATTGCAACTCCTCCGTAGGCTGAGACCGGATCACATGCCAGAGCAGCCTCCCATGCATCCTTCAGACTGTCACGCGAGGCAACACCGCAGGCATTATTGTGCTTAATGACCGCGCAGGTCGGAACGTCAAACTCATCGATCAGACTGACGGCAGATTCAATGTCGAGGAGATTGTTGTAGGAGATCTCCTTGCCGTGCAGCCTGCTGAATACCTTGTCAAGGTCTCCGAAAAAGATTCCCTTCTGATGGGGGTTCTCACCGTAACGGAGTGAATGGGCCTCAGTTATGCTTTGCCTGAATACGGTGACATCTCCGCGCCTGTTGAACCAGTTGAAGATTGCAGTGTCATAATGAGATGTCATATTGAATGCCTCAAGCGCAAAGCGATAGCGGTCATCAGCATTCACCTCACCGCCGCCGTACTCCAGCACCTGCATCAATGCACCGTACTGATGGCGCGATGATACGATGAGCACATCGGCCCAGTTCTTGGCGCCGGCCCTTATAAGGGAAATACCTCCTATGTCAATCTTTTCGATGATATCCTGATCTGATGCTCCCGAAGCAACTGTCTCCTCAAAGGGATAGAGATCAACAATTACAAGGTCAAACAGGGGGATGTTGTATTCTGCCACCTGTTTCATGTCAGTCTCATTGCCCCTTCTCGCCAGTATGCCGCCAAAAACCCCGGGATGCAGTGTCTTGACCCTGCCTCCGAGTATTGAGGGATAGGTTGTGATATCCTCAACCTTCTCCGCAGCCACTCCCGATGCCGTTATGAAATCCCATGAGCCTCCCGTTGAGATGATGGTGACACCAAGCTCGTCAAGCTTTTTAACAATGGCCTCAAGGCCATCCTTATAATAAACCGAAATAAAGGCTCTCTTTATTCTTACATCCCTCATTACCTGCGAGTTATTTTATTGGCACCACGACAGAAGCAATCGCATAAAAATAGATATTTTTTTTGATCGGCAATGTTTGTCAAATATTTGAATTGATGATTTATTGCGGATGTATTGATGTTTCAGATTTGACTATCTTTGATCGGAATTAAAAACGGGGACCATGTGGTTAAAAATGTTTAGGGAGAGCTTTCTGTTCGCCTTCGGTTCCGTTACGGTGAACAAGCTCAGAACCTTTCTTTCACTTTTCGGTATCACAATCGGCATTGTATCGATCATCTCTGTGTTCACGGTGTTTGACTGGATGGAAAACAGCATCAGGGATAGCATCGCAAGCCTTGGTGACAATACGATCTACGTGGAGAAATGGCCCTGGGCATCCGATGCAAACATCAAATGGTGGGACATGATGAAGTGGCCGCCACCCTCAGTTGATGACTATGAGGCTCTGATTAAAAGATCCTCATCGGCACAGGCGCTCTGCTTTACTGTCGGATCATCGGAGCCTGTGAAATTCCGGGGCAATATGATCAATGAGACCTGGATCATGGCAGCCACGCACGATTTTGAAAATGTCAGGTCATTTGAGATTGAGAAAGGCCGTTACTTCACACAGTCGGAATCTGCTTCCGGAAAGCCCGTGGCAATTATCGGCTCAGAAGTGGCCAAAAAACTCTTTGACAGGGTAGACCCGGTTGGCAAGGAGATTTCAATTGGCAGATATAAGGCCCAGGTCATTGGTGTCTTCAAGAAGGAGGGTAAGGGCGGTATCAGCGATAACGGCATGGATGAGGGTGTGCTTGTGCCGCTCGATTTCAGCCGGCAGTTTGTCAATTTCCGCAACCCTTTCCTGAACTCGGACATAATGATCCGGGGAAAGGATGGTGTCTCTGTCCAGCAACTATCCGATGAGGTGATAATGATCCTTCGCGCCGCAAGGCGAATAGGGCCTGGAGAGGAGAACAACTTTTCAATCAACCAGGCCAGCCAGATAACAAGCACACTTGAACCTGTCTTCAGGGGAATCAATATTGCCGGGTGGATCATCGGGGGTTTCTCAATCCTTGTGGGAGGTTTTGGCATCGCCAACATAATGTTCGTTTCAGTGCGTGAGCGTACGAGCATTATCGGCATCCAGATGGCTCTTGGGGCAAAACGCAGATGGATTCTCACCCAGTTCCTCACTGAGTCGGTGCTGCTCTCAGTGACCGGAGGTATTCTCGGCCTGATAATAGTCTTTATCGGGACCCTCTTTGTCAATTACTTCTACACCCTCGGGATGTATCTTACTGCCGGGAATATAATACTGGCAGTGGTAATCTCAGCCACTATCGGCATTATTGCCGGTTTTGCCCCGGCATCTGCTGCATCAAGGATGAATCCTGTGGAGGCGATAGGTTACTCTTTCTGATTCCCTGCCGGTTGTCTCAGCCTGGAAGAAACCCAGTTCGTCAGCTCGACAAACTGCTCCACTGACAACTGTTCTGCCCTCATTGACAGCAGCGGCATGTCACCTGAAGCCGGTTCCACAAGGTCTTTCAGGGGATTGCGCAGCATCTTGCGCCGCTGGTTGAAGCATCGTTTCACAACGGTTACAAAGAGCTTTTCATCGCAGTCAAGCATCTGTACCCGGTTCCTTGTCAGCCTGATCACAGCCGACTTCACCTTCGGCGGCGGTGAGAAAACATGCTCACTTACCGTGAAGAGATATTCGATATCATACCAGGCGCCGAGGAGGACACTCAGTATGCCGTAGACCCTGCTGCCGGGCCCGGTACAGATTCTCTCTGCCACCTCCTTCTGAACCATACCAACAACCTCCGTCACACGGTCACGGTGATCGAGGATCTTAAAGAAGATCTGACTCGAAATATTGTATGGGAAATTGCCTATCACAGCTATCCGGCTGCCGAGTGGACTCAGATCAAGTCCAAGAAAGTCAGCTTCTATTATCTCCGTGCTTCCGCTGAGATTATTCTTCAGGTAATCAACTGATTCCCGGTCAATCTCAACAACCCTGAAAGCCGGAAGATTCCTTTCTGCCAGGAAGTGTGTCAGCACACCCATTCCCGGGCCGACTTCTATTACAGTGTCACATCCCTCCGCCTGCAGGGAGTCCACGATGGCCTCTGCAATCCTTTTATCCTTAAGGAAATGCTGCCCCAGGTGCTTCTTCGGCCTTACTTGATAAGTTCCCACGGCGGTACAACTCTGTCTGATCCGAAACCAGGTATCCTGATCCTCTCCAGCAGGCTGAGCAGGAGCTTGAGCACGTTGTAATAGAGAGTAATGAAAAGCATAGTATTCACAATCCAGATCACCATGAGATTGAACCAGAGGGTGGGGATCATCATAGTACCTATCATCTTGTAGGGAGCATAGAAATGAGCCCTGCCTGCCCTTGAGCCTGGCAGCATGAGCACGGGGTCGGACTTCTGGATGATCCGCTTGTCAGTCTCGTAGAGCTTCTTCTGAACCGTCCGGTTGAGTACCATATCGGCAAGATCATTGTTGTGGTTTTCAGTGCGAAGCCTTACAAGCTCATCCTGGCCGATATCTGCTACAATGCTTCTTGTGATGCTGTCTCTTGCGGCAGTATGCCTGAGATAGAATCCACGTACCACCTTCTGCAGCGAGTCAAGATAGTCATTGACAATAAAGGATGCATCACTTGTGAACGGTTCCCTTCCAATCACCCTCATCGCCTGGGCAGGATCGAGTCCCGCTTCTGCACTCAGCTCGGTGATGTGGAGCTTCAGCTTGTCGAGGTTGTCGCGGTACAGATCTTCATACTCCGGTTTGCCTGCAGCCCATGCACATTCGTTGCTCTTGCGCTTCAGCTCGGGGATCAGGAAAGCCGACTGCCAGTCATATCGGCTTATGTTCATCTCCGTAGGGAAGAAAGGCTTCATGTATTTGTTTGACCGGAACTGTTCCACGGCCATGGCCTCGTAGGCCCAGCGTGTGGTCATGACATCGCCTATCACCGGCACGTATACCTTCCTGGTCAGTGAATGGTGCAGATCATCAAACCTCACCATGGCTCCGCCTAGCAGGAGCTGGGGCACCAGAACCAGCGGGATCAGGATATATATGCTGATAACAGATTTCATGCCGGCAGAGATGTTCAGCCCCACCATATTTCCAAAGCACGATGTGGTGAACAGTATCAGCCAGTGACGCCACATCATTCCCTCAACCTCAAGAATATGCTGCGCGATGACAACATATATCAGCGTCTGTACCGCAGAAAGGCCAAAGAGGAAGTTTATCTTCGAGAACAGATAGCTGGAACGACTGATATTCAAATACTTCTCGCGCTCGAGGATCTTTCTGTCACGGAATATCTCCTCAGCGCTGACTGTCAGCCCCAGGAAGAGTGCAACAACGACGCTCATGAACATGAACACCGGATAACTCTTGTTGTCAGAGAAGAGATAAACTCCGTCTGACAGATATTTTGACACAAAAGCAAGTATGACGGCAAGCAAAGGAGGCTCAAGCAGGTTGATTATCATATACTGCCTGTCTGCATACTTCCTCACAAGGTTTCTCTTGACGAATGTACGCACCTGCTTCATCCTGTCCGGGATCCTGAAATTGCTGGCCGGGAGTGGTTTCATCTCCGGCCTGCCGGTCAGGGCTGGCTCCATCTTCTGCCGGTAGCGGTGGTACCATTCGACTGGCGACACCTGTCTCTCCTGCCCCCGGCGGCCGTCAGGGTCAACAACCTTCGCTTCAACTATCTGAAGTATCTCATCTGTCTCCACGTTGCCGCACGTGGGGCATTCGCTTTCTGCGGCGTTGGCCTGTGATGTCTCGGTCTTGAAATATACGATTGCATCAACCGGATCACCGTCATAAATCATGTAACCACCCCTGTCGAGCACCCATAACCTGTCAAACATCTTAAGAATGTCTGATGAGGGCTGGTGGATAATTACGAAAACCAGTTTGCCATTGATAGCCTGGTCCTTGAGCAGCTGCATCACATTCTCCGAATCGTGCGAAGCCAGCCCTGAGATGGGTTCATCGGCAAAGAGCACAGCCGGCTCACGCATCAGCTCCAGTCCAATGTTGAGCCTCTTGCGCTGCCCTCCGCTTATTTTCTTGTTCAGCGGATCCCCTACAAGCAGGTCGCGGTAGTCATAGAGATCGAGCTCCCTGAGAACATCCGCAACAACCTGGTTTAGTTTTTCCTCGTCATACCCGCCAAAAGTGAGCCTTGCATTATAATAAAGGTTCTCGTAAACAGTAAGCTCTTCTATAAGGAGATCGTCCTGAGGCACATATCCTATCAGTCCGTTGAGTTCATCGTATTCGTTGTGCAGATCATATCCGTTTATATACACCGAGCCGCCGCCAGGCCTCAGCTTCCCGTTAAGGATGTTGAGCAGGGTGCTCTTGCCAACTCCGCTGCCTCCCATTATCCCAATAAGGTTTCCGGACTTGACGCTGAAGCTCATCGGCTTGACCCCGTTTTCAGAACCTTTGAAGGAATACTCTATATTATGGCCCTCAAACAGAATATCTTCAACGAAGCCAGCCCTGATGAATTTTCTGAAGATAGCAGTGTAGTAGAGGGGAGCCATTCCCTGGCTGCGTATATTGACGCCGGGCTCAAGCAGGAATGGCCTGAGCGGCACCACATTACGGCCTTTGAAATGAAGTTGCATCTTCCCTTCATACATGAACAGGATGTGCCCGGTGCTCTTGACGAATAGCACATAGATGGTGCCCCGCAGCCCCCTCGAGACCATGTGGTGCCATTCGTGATAATTGGCATATCTGGAGGAAGCCTCTCCGATATTGCTCTCCCCCTCAATGGCAAGGAATGTGGCCGGGTTGATCCGGTCAAACCGCATCCCGAGCATGAAGGCATGGGCATTTGTCTTCTCTTCCTGGGAGATATTGAAGGTGCGTGCTACGATGTCTATGATTGACGACTCCTGATCGGAGATCGTGCCGTCCTCAAATACGAACTCAAGCAGTTGGAGAAATACGATCATCCGCTCCTCCAGGAAGAGACCTTTCTTTATCTGCCTGCAAATGTTGGTGATCTGAAATGTGATGAGTGAGTCCTCGTCAGAGAGCTCTCCCTCCTCCACTGCCTTCAGCTCGCGCTCGTAGAAATGAAGGTTGTTCTCATACAGCTTGAAGTACTCCTCTTCAAGTTCCTGGTTGAGGTACCGCCGGAGATAGCTTCGAAGGATCTTCTTGCCCCTCACCGTAACCCCGGCAGGGTTTACGGTAGAGATAATGGCAAAAATATGTATCAGTGCATGTAATACTGATTCCCTCATGTGCTTAAAAAAAGACCGCAAGTTTTGTTTGCGGTCTTTCGGTATCTGTTGATTGTTACTTAATCAGTTCAGCCCTGACCGTGTTAACGGCCTTCTTCAGGGCATCAATATTTTCCATTGTGAGGCTTGTGCCCAGGCTGGCGTAGACATCACTTATTGGTTGCATGGCTGTAAGTATCCTGGCAACAAGCGGATCAGTGTTGTGTGGCGAAGCGAGTTCCCTGAACAGCTCAAATGATTTCTTCTGATCGAGCAGGGTCGACTCGAAACCTGAGAGATGACCGCCTGATTCAGAAACTGAGAGCGTGAGGTACATGCCCTCAACCCATGCACCCCCTACCATCAGCAGAGCGAGATTGGCCTGTCCGGCATCAACCATATATGAATAGGTGCGGTCAAACGTGTCAGTGAGAAGGGTAACAAGTGTATCCCTGTTGTCAAAATTGGCCTTGATTCTGTCATAAAGAGACTCGTCATAGATTTTTGACAGGTTCTGTTCCAGAGCAAGGGTGCGCACTGCAGCCAGGTAATCAATGACATCCTGCTGCATGTTATAAAGGGTGGCGTAGCTGAGATCGGCCCCGTAAACGCCAAGATTGACTGAACGGTTGTAGCTCTCCACATAATTGCGGGCATTCTCGGGAGGATTTGTGGCTCCAAGAATGTAACCCAGATCGAGGTCGGTGAGCTTCTTTATTACCTCGGCAGATGTTGGCAGAGGATAAACGTTTTCTTCAATTTTCTTTTCCAGTGCTTCGAGCTCAACGGCGTTGATCTCCTTCTGTTTCTTTGATTCGCCCCTGTTCCTGCAGGAGGATAAACCGGCAACTGACAGAATCAATACAGCTACCAGTATCGTCGTGAAAGTCTTTTTCATATATCTGCTTTTTGGTACTTGTGTTTTGGCTACGTAAAAATAAGACTTTTTACATATTCAGCCGGAATATTATTTCAAGAATAATTTAAAGCTTTTCCCTGCCTGGATGACATGCACTCTAAACACCTGATGCAGGCCGGTTGTTCATTGCCATTTTCTGCTAACTTTGCATCCCGAAGCAACAACAAACCCATGATTTACAACTTCGACGAGGCGCCTGGCCGGGAGAACACAAACTGTCTCAAATGGGACAAGCGTGGGGAGGTCTTCGGCAGAGCCGACGTGATACCGATGTGGATAGCCGATATGGATTTCAGCACTCCACCTTTTATAATTGAGGCGCTGCGCGAGAGGCTGAACCACGAAATCCTCGGTTATTCATTCAGGCCGGACAGCTATTTTGATGCCTTCATAAGCTGGGTTTATGCACTTCACGGCTGGGAAATCAGGAAGGGCTGGATTGAGTTCTGCCCGGGAGTGGTGCCGGCGCTCAACATGTGTACGCTGGCCTACACCTCACCGGGAGATGAGATTATAATCCAGCCACCCGTTTACCCCCCTTTCTACGGGGCAGTGAACGATCACGGGCGCAAGCTTGTATTTAACCCTCTTCTGGAGACGGATAAAGGCTGGATGATGGACTTTGAAGGTCTGCGCAGGGCGATAACGTCCCGTTCACGGATGCTGATCCTCTCCAACCCGCATAACCCTGTGGGAAGAGCATGGACCCGCGAGGAGCTCAGTGAGCTTGCGGAGATTTGCCACGAAAAGGGGATAATAATCCTTTCTGACGAGATACACTCTGACCTGACTCTGCCGGGAGTGAAACATGTGCCGCTGGCATCCCTTTCTGAGAAAGCGGCATCCGTAACAGTCACCTGCATGGCGCCGAGCAAAACATTCAACCTCGCAGGACTATCTACCGCCTCAATGATTATAACTGATACGGGGCTGATGGAGAAATACCGTCAGACGCTTGTGGGACTTCACATGCATCTCGGAAACATTTTCGGTAATATTGCATCCGAAGCAGCCTATACCCACGGCCGTGACTGGCTGGCACAGATGATGGGCTATGTTGAGGGGAATGTGAACCTGGTTATGGATTTCTGCCGTGAACGTCTTCCCCGGATCAGGCCGGTGCTGCCCGAGGCTACATATATGATATGGCTCGACTGCCGTGCGATGGGCATGGGCGGAGATGAGCTGAACCGCTTCTTCGTGGAGCAGGCCGGGGTGGGGATGAACGAAGGCTCACGCTTCGGCCCCGGGGGAGAAGGGTTTATGAGGATGAACCTGGCATGCCCGCGCGCCACGGTGAAAAAGGCACTTGAACAGATAGAAACAGCAATAAAGACTGCAGGGTGAGAGACAATAGCAAAATCAGTGTGCGACTGACGCTGGAGGACGGCACCGTTTACCGCGGATGGTCTTTTGGCGCACCGGTCACAGCCGCCGGTGAGGTGGTATTCAACACAGCAATGACAGGCTACCCCGAGAGCCTTACTGACCCCTCTTACAGGGGACAGATACTGTGCCTCACCTACCCGCTGGTGGGCAATTACGGAGCTCCCGGAAAGAGCGAACAGAACGACCTGTTCATGTTTTACGAATCGTCAGGCGTCCATATATCCGCTCTGATTGTATCGGATTATTCTTTTGAATACAGCCACTGGAACGCCATAGAGAGCCTCGGCGAGTGGCTGCGCAGAAGCAATGTGCCGGGGATCTTCGGGATTGACACCCGGGCACTGACAAAGAGAATACGTGAGAAGGGAGCCATGCTTGGCAAGGTGGAGCCGGAGGGGATGACAACGGAGTTCTATGACCCCAACAAGGTCAACCTGGTGGCCGAGGTCAGCACCTCCGCACGAAAGGTATATGGCAACGGCCGGTATAGGATACTGCTTGTCGACTGCGGGGTGAAGTTCAATATAATACGGAACCTTTTAAAGCGTGACACCACAATCATCCGTGTGCCTTGGGACTATGACTATTCTGCCGAGGAATATGACGGGCTTTTTCTCACTAACGGTCCCGGCGATCCCAAGATGTGCAGCGCGGCCATTGATAATATAAGGAGGTCGCTGAATGATGACAGGCCTATCTTCGGCATATGCCTGGGGAACCAACTGATGGCGCTGGCAGCGGGGGCTGATACGTACAAGCTGCGCTACGGCCACCGCAGTCATAACCAGCCGGTTCTGATGGTTGGTACTGACAGGGCTTATATAACCTCTCAGAACCACGGTTTTGCGGTGAACAACAACACTTTGCCTGACGGCTGGGTGCCGCTGTTCGTCAACGTGAATGACAACACAAACGAAGGGATGAAGCATATCTCAAAGCCCTTCTTCTCAACCCAGTTCCACCCCGAAGCCTCCGGCGGCCCGACGGATACCGATTTTCTGTTTGATCTCTTCATTGATAATATTGAAAAGGCCGCAATCGGGACCCGATGAGGATAATAAAGGCCGGTGAGGATGCACGAACAATGGCTCTGTTTGGGTGCGGTGCCCAGGGAAAATCACAGATTGAGGCAGTTTTGTGTGAACGCCGCGTCAGCAAAATCCTGATCTTTGAAAAAAACAGAGAGCGGGCAGACCAGTTTATCGGGGAACTGCAGGGTGAATTATCCGCGGAGGTTTTGTATTGTGAAAACACTAATACCCTGAATGAAGCTGATATTATATGCACGGCCACCAACGCAACGGAACCTCTCTTCAAAAGGGAGGATGTCAGGAAGGGGGCACATATAAACGCAATCGGCTCTTTCCAGCCGCACATGCAGGAGCTTGATCCCTGGTTAATAAAGGATGCCAGAGTCTTTGTTGACCAGAGAGAACCATGTTTGAAAGAAAGCGGAGACCTGATAAAGCCAATTCAGCAGGGGATAATCAGTGAAAACCATATTGCAGGTGAGATCGGCGAATTGCTAATAAACAGAATTGCCGGCAGGGAGTCGGATGATCAGATCACCGTTTTCAAAAGTGTAGGCGTGGCCATACAGGATTATGTGGTGGCAACCGATATTTACAATTACTCGCTGGAGCAAGGATTCGGGCTTGAGATCAGCCTTTCCGGGTAACGGACCGTTACCTGTTCCGCAGTAATTTCATCACAGGAAAACTTTGAAATTCCATGAAATCGCAAATGAAGAAATTACCTGGCATATTCAATGATGTGATCGGGCCTGTGATGCGGGGACCGTCCAGTTCACACACTGCAGCCTCCTGGAGAATTGCCGGGATCGCGCTGAATATACTTAACGAACCCCTGAAACAGGCACTGATCGAGTTTGACCGCGACGGCGCCTGGGCACCAAACTACCGCGAACAGGGAACAACCATGGGCATTGACGGCGGCCTGTCTGGCTTCGATATTATCGATGAAAGGATGAAAACTGCTGAAAGTCAAGCTCGTCAGAAGGGAATTAATATCGAATATCAGGTAAGCTCGTTCCCGACAGATCATGCCAACACGGTGCGACTGACCCTTTGGGGAATCTCAGGAAAGAGAGTTCAGATAATTGCCGTTTCTCTGGGCGGAGGTTCTTTTGAGATAAGGTCTGTCAACGGGTTTCCGGTACGTTTGAATGGCGACCGGTACGGCATCATAATTTTCACCCGGGAAAAAAAGGATTTAAATGATGAACTGAAAAACCGGATTACTCCTGGAGTTGAATTATCCTCAGAACAACAAGGAGATGCAATGATGTACGAGTTTAAATCGTCATACCCGTTTACGGCCGAACTAATGGCTCATCTTCAGAATCATCCGTTCATTGACCATTTGGGGGTAATAAATCCAATAATGCCCGTGATTACCGGCAGAGAGACAGAAATGCCATTTACGACAATTTCGTCACTCCTGGCCTATGCAGAAGAAAATGATGCGGATCTGGGAGACCTGGGACTGATCTGGGAAAAATGTATCAGCGGAACTACGGGGGATGATTTAAATGCCCGGATGAAGGAGATAATCAATATCATAAATAACAGTATTGATTCCGGTTTGAAGGGAACGAAGTATGCAGACCGGATTCTGCCACAGCAGTCTCACTTAATCAGAAAGGCAGAGAAAGACGGCAAAATAGGGGAGTCGGTTGTCAACCGCATGATTGAGAATGTTTCGGCACTGATGGAATCAAAAAGTGCGATGGAAGTAATCGTGGCTGCCCCCACTGCCGGTTCCTGCGGAACAGTCGGGGGATCACTGAAGGCAGTATCCGATAATCTTGGGAAATCCGCTGATGAATTGGTCAAGGCGTATTTTGCAGCCGGAATTGTTGGCGCTTATTTCGCTCAGGGACCCGGTTTCCCGGCCGAGGAACATGGTTGCCAGGTGGAATGCGGGACTGCCTCAGGAATGGCAGCTGCCGGCATCGTGCAACTGCTGGGAGGCACTGCAAAACAGGCCATTGACGCTGCAGGCAATGCATATGCTTCAGCTATAATGTCAGTATCCGGATTCGGTGGCGTAATTCCGCTTGACCAGGTAATAGGGACTGTATCGGATGTAGGTATAACAATGCCGTCATGCGTGAAATGCACTGGAAAAGGTGGACTGGCTGTTACTGAGACTGCATTGAAGATTAAAAACAGGCTGGGTCGGTTATGATTTTTGCAGTTCCGCGTTAAACTAAGTTAATTCAACAGGCAGGAAAGTGGCATCCTGACCGTCAGGATGGTATATTTACAATCACAAGAAGTGCCATTTTCACACTTGAAGTTCAATTGCCTCAAGTTTCAGATAATAATTTCACTCAAATTTTAAAACAGTAAGATATGTTCAGCACAAAGACCTACCTGGAAAGAAGACGCATCCTGAAGGAAAAAGTCGGTAAAGGTTTAATCCTGCTTTTTGGAAATGATGAGTCGCCCATGAATTATACTGACAATACCTACCATTTCAGGCAGGACAGCACTTTCCTCTACTATTTCGGAATACAGCAGCCCGGGCTGGCCGCCGTGATTGACGCCGATAATGACACTGAAGTTGTATTCGGTGATGAGTACACAGTTGAGGATTATGTATGGAGGGGACCACAGCCCACCATTGCATCGCTTGCTGAAAAATGCGGCGTTCATAAAGTACAGCCGGCAGCCAGCCTTGCAGCAGTTCTTGACAGGGCTCAGCAAAAAAAACAGACAATCCATTTTCTGCCGCTCTACCGCCATGAAAACAAAATCAGGCTGTTCGAACTGCTTGGAATATTGCCGCGGGAAATAGCCGGAGAATCTTCCCTTGAACTTGTTAAGGCCGTTGTCAGCCAGCGCGAGATCAAGACAGAAGAGGAAATTATTCAGCTGCACCAGGCGGCCAGTGTGTCAGTTGACATGCACGTGGCTGCCATGAAATATGCAAAACCGGGAATGACCGAAGCGCAGGTCACTGCCGAAATTCATAGAGTCGCCATCGCGGCCGGAGGAAACATTGCGTTTCCGATCATCGCAACAATAAACGGCCAGACACTTCACAATCATTACCATGGCAACACGCTTAAGGAAGGCGACCTCTTCCTGGTAGATGCCGGTTATGAAAATGAGATGTGTTATGCCGGTGATTTGTCAAGCACCATTCCTGTGAGCAGGAGATTCACACCGGTACAGAGAGATATCTACCGGTTATCGCTTGATGCGCACGAGGCTGCCATTTCTGCTGCCCGGCTGAACCGGCCGTTCAGAAACGTACATCTGGCAGCAACCAGGACGATTTTTGACGGGCTGAAAGCGATGGGGCTGACTAAGGGCAATACTGATGATGCCCTTGAGGCAGGAGCGCATGCCCTGTTCTTTCCGTGCGGGACGGGACATATGATGGGACTGGATGTACACGATATGGAAGACCTGGGAGAGTTATGGGTTGGCTATGACGGAGAGCCGAAAAGCACTCAGTTCGGCCTTAAATCACTGCGACTCGCCAAACCTCTGCAACCCGGACACGTATATACAATTGAGCCGGGCATCTATTTTATTCCTGAGTTGATGGACCTGTGGAGAAGCCAGAACAGATTCAATGAGTTCATCAACTGGGATGAGGTATACAAGTACCGTAATTTCGGAGGGGTAAGGAATGAAGAGGATTTTGTGATGACTGAGAACGGGCCACAGTTGCTCGGCAAACCCAAGCCAAAGAGAGTTGAGGAGATTGAAGCTATCCGCGGCAGTGCTCTCTGAATGACTGCCTTTACACAAAATTAATCTGACCTGGAGGTCCGGTGTCTCAGAAAAGATACCGGACCTTTAATTCCTGATTTTTTCACAAAGTTCCCGGGGTGAGCAGCCTGGCCTGAAAGACTCCGTAAGGTCATCCAGCCGTTTCCCGATTAGTCCTGAGCCAGTGTTTCCGATGCTGCCAGTATGTGTGTAATTAGCCACGGAAGGTGCGGCGAATGAACCTGATCCCGCCTTTTTTGCCACCTCACGGTATGCCTTCCTGAATGGAACACCCTCGCGAACCATACGGTTTGCCTCCTCTGCTGAGAAGATATCATTGTAGCGGGCATCACTCAGAATATCCTTTCTGATCACAAGCCCCTCCAATGCTCCGTTTAAAGCCCGTACCAGATCAAAAATACCGTCAAATGAATCAAAGAGCACTGCCTTCAGCTCCTGGAAATCGCGGTTATACCCGGGAGGAAGACCGGAGGACATCAGTGTCACCTCGCCCGGCAGCGCCTGCAGCCTGTTGCAGCGGGCCCTTATGAGTTCAAAC
>JAEYZD010000140.1 GCA_023430725.1 Bacteroidota bacterium
GCAAGAACAGGATCTTTATTGATGATATCAAAGTGGAGATAGTACTTCCATAAATTATTCGGGTTAGTTTCTGTTAAAGGGGCGTTCATCAATGGTGAACGCCTCTTTTTTTTGAATACAGATATGTTTGGCATAACTTTGGCTGTGAGAAGATCATAAATACAGCCATTTTCATGAACAAAGAATACTTTAGTCTGTTGGGAAGAAGTATTCCTG
The DNA here is from genome assembly GCA_023430725.1 of Bacteroidota bacterium. Lineage (GTDB taxonomy): Bacteria > Bacteroidota > Bacteroidia > Bacteroidales > VadinHA17 > SR-FBR-E99. The sequence goes on from JAEYZD010000140.1 coordinate 217, forward strand.
GTTAGCACTCAACCAATCGGTCATCAACTATGAAAAAATCTACACTTCCATTTGCTCTTGCCTTCACGGCAGCAGTCGCCATCTCATGCAGTACGGTAGTGCAGATGGAGAGAACGTATCCTCCGGAAACCACTCTGCCTGCTGACAGCGGCAGGTTTATCTTTGTCAATTTTTATGATTACCAGGCGCCTGACCTGGTTAAAGACAGGCACGAGGAGGGCTATGCCGCAGCGGTTAAAGGCTATGCAATCGGCCTGTCAGGACTGGTTCAGAAGGATCCACGTGCCGTATTCATGATTGCTGACACTCTCAGGAAAGGATTTACAGTTCTCTCGATGCAATATCCTGAGTTTGCCGATACTGTAAGGGCGATCTGTGACACGTACGGGGCGAACCTCCTTGTAGCGCTCGATTCAATCAGGCTCTGGGTTGACTGGGAGGTTCACCTGGAAGACAGTGATGAAGGAGGCTCTATCCTGGCGAAGGACTTCTGGCTTTATGCCAATACCTATATGACTCTTTACACTGCAGAGGGTGAAGTTCTTGACCGCTGTGCAGGAGAAAAGAACACATATGTCAAATCGAAATACACAATCTTTGGTATGATAGGCGGACCAAATGTGGGCAACCAGAAAGAGCGGATAAAGCTCCTCACGGAGGCTGCCGCGAAGGATTGTATCGGCAAGTATTATCCCTTTTCTGATCAGTACATGGCTAAACTCTACAGCGGAGGCGAGCTGACAAAGCTCAATCTTCTCATCACCGGGGGCAAGCCCGAAGAGGCAATTGGGCCGCTCACGGAACTCACAAACTCTTCTTCGCCTGCGCTGGCCTCCAAGGCTGAGCACAATCTCGCGATAGCCAAAGAAATAATTGAAAACAAGCGTATTGCGGAGGAGGTGTGGGGTAATTTCAGAGAAAGGAAATAGAGAATTCTACTGATCACAGAAAACGTGCTCTGTTACTAAAATACACCGGAATTTCCATATTTCATTTTTTTTCATACTTTTACGCCGCTTTTAAACCTAAACAGGCTTAAAGCGTTCTGAAACAAGCATCATTTAAACAGATCATACTTTTGCCACAGGTTAAAATATGATGACCCTTAAATATGAAATGCACAATAAACCTAAGAATGTGTAATTAAAACAGAAGCTCATGAAAAAAATCATTTCAGTTGTTTCCGCACTCGTTGTAACAGGCTCACTCTTTGCAGGCGGCCTCGTCACCAACACAAACCAGAGTGCCCTATACACCAGGCTTCAGAGCCGTAATGCCTCAACAAGCATTGACGCCGTGTATTACAACCCGGCAGGTCTTACAAAACTGTCAGACGGTTTCCATTTCTCACTGAACAACCAGACGATTGGTCAGACAGCGAACATCAAAACAGCTTACGAGCCCCTGAACGGCAGCCCTAAAGAGTATGTCGGCAAGGTCAGCGCTCCCATTTATCCGGGCGTTTATGCAGCATACAAGACCGGCAAACTTGCCCTGTCACTCGGCTTTAACCCGGTTGGCGGCGGTGGCGGCGCAACCTATGAATCAGGGCTTCCTTCATTCGAGATGCAGGTCGCAAACCTTGTACCTATGCTTGCAGGTCAGCTCACTCCACTGGATCAGGCATTCTTCATCCTGACAGGCACAGACCCCAACTTCAACGGAATCACCGGCTATAATTCAAACATATACTTCAAGGGGTCATCTATCTACTTCGGCCTTCAGGCCAACGCCTCCTACGAGATCAATGAGATGCTCTCAGTAGCTGTCGGCGGACGCTATGTAATGGCAAACAACAAGTACGAAGGCTACATCCAGGACGTGACAATCACAGCTCCCACGGCTTACGGCGGCGTGCAGACCCCAGGTGACTACCTCAGGAGAATTGCTGCTATCCCCGGTGTTCCCGGAACCACCGCAGCACAGCTTAACGGGACAGCAGCCGTTATCGATGACAGAACAACAGTTGAAGCTGATGCAGTCATGAAGGGTACGGGCATCACCCCGATCCTCTCGGTTAACTTCGCACCTGTTGGTGACCTGATCAACATCGGCCTGAAATATGAATTCAAGACGAAGATGAATCTCACCACAACCGTGAACGACGGCAAGGATGCGGAGGGAATGTTCATCCAGGATTCGGTTGCCATAGCTGACATGCCCGCTATGCTGGCACTCGGTATAGACGTCAAGCCTTCAGAAAGACTCCTCATTACCGGTAGTTTCAACTACTACTTTGACAAGGGCGTTGACTATGACGGACAGGATGATGTCGAACTCAACAAGATCGACAAGAACTTCATCGAGGCAGCACTCGGCCTGCAGGTTGGTCTCACAGACAACCTCTTCATCAGCGCAGGATGGCTCACAACAATTACAGGGGTGAATGAGAATTTCCAGAGCGACCTGAAATACAGCCTTAACACAAACACCTTCGGCGGTGGACTCGGCATCAAGGTCAATGACATGCTTGACATCAACCTGGGCGGTTCATACACTATCTACCAGGAAGGCTCAAAATCATATACCGGGGCTGTTGGCCCTGCAACGGATATCTACAACAAGAATACCTGGGTTGCAGCCATCGGACTCGACTTCCATTTTTAAGACTGACTGACCTGTGAAAAAAGCGAAGAGCCCTTACCCGGGGCTCTTCTTTTTTTTTGGCGACCGCAGGACTGAGTTCTGCCCTGCAGTACCATCCGGCTCAGCCGATACAATTCCTTTAAGGAATCAGTACTCTGCTCCATGACGCTTCAGGTTCTCCAGGTAGAGCTTCAGGTCGGGCGTGTCGGATGTCATCATCCTGTTGTACCACTGCCTGGCCGTCTCCGGCCTGCCCATGTTCTTGTCAATCATTATGAGTGCAGAATAAACCGAGCCCTCAATGCCCAGATTCAGACTGTCAATCTCACCAATGATCTCCTCATAGATCCGGTAGGCAGCCATATTGTTCCCCGAACCCGTAAGAGCAAAGGCCTCGTTGAGACGGCTGTTGAGTGCTGCATCAGTTACAATACCCCTGAACGAAAGACATCCTCCCATACACTCCTCTGCTATCGAAAACCATGAAAGCATTCCCGTAGGGGGAAAGGTAAGCGAGAAGAGAGCCTTCTCGCCCGGTCTTTTAAACTTGTGGGTGGCCGGACAGTAAGGGAGTCCCTTGAGGCCGGTGAGCTTCAGCTTCATCCCGTCAGGCCGTACCAGGTATGTGTTTCTGTCAATGCAGAACCACGCGTTGTTGATGTCACTCATCACCGACATCCATACCACGGTGGCATCAGCGTTGAAATCAACCCTTACTATCTCAGCGGTCAACGGCGACTTGAGCCCGTAGTTCGGACTCTCAACGCTCTGCCCCGCAGCAGCTCCGTAAAAAGCCGCCAGCAATACTATTATCAATATCTGTTTCATATCTTATACCAGACTTGCAATTATCATACCGCAAAGTTAGTGATTTACAGCAGTTGCATTTTCAGTCTTTTTACTCACACCGGCGAACCAGCGTATGTGTATGTTTGTAACAACTTTGTCACATTTGTGTAATCTGAATGTAACAAAAGTGAAAGATTTTTGTATTGTCAAACCTTCAATAATTAATTGTATGAAAATGAAGATTTTACCTGTCGCCCTGAGCATAATGATGCTGGCGACTGTATCTGCGGCGGCACAGGATAGTGAAGAATTCAAACCCTCGGGCAAGTTTTTCGGATTACTGTATGCCAACTATCACAGTACATTCTCGGGTGGTGACAATTCCTCCGCCTTTGAGGTGACACGCTCCTACTTCGGTTATGACTACAGCTTTTCAAAGGAAATTACAAGCCGAATAATGTACGACGGCACCACCGAGGTCATCAACGGAAAAACCATCTATTCAGGATATCTGCGTAACGCTTACCTGCAATTTGACAACAAAAAATTCATGATCCAGGGCGGGCTTATCGGGGCTGAACAGATATCCATGATGGAAAAGATATGGGGCTACCGCTACGTCACAAAACCTCCCATCGATTACTCCGGAATGATTCAGGCAGCGGACCTGGGGCTGGCAACAAAAGTATATGCCGCAGACTTCCTGACCCTGGATCTCTCTGTCACAAACGGACGCGGTTTCAAGGACATCACCTCAAACGGAACATACAGGATGGCAGCCGGTTTCACCCTCATTCCTGCTGAAAACATGCTTGTCAGAGGTTTCTATGATATGATGGGTCCCTCGGGCAGCATGCAGAGGACTGTCAGCATCACTGCAGCATGGATGGGTCCGAAGTTCAATGCCGGGGCCGAATATTTCAGGCAGGACAATGCAGCGATGACCGACGGCCGGGACTATTCCGGAATCAGCGTTTTCACCCGCGTGCCTGTTTCAGACAGAGTCAGGCTCTTTGCCAGGTTTGACAATATCACCTCCGCGATTATGGATGGCGATGAGGATCCGTGGAACCTTAACAGGGACGGTTCATACATCTTCGCCGGGATAGATTTTGCGCCGGTGAGAAATGTAAGGATCTCCCCAAACCTGAATCTTTTCCTTCCCTCGGACAGCGGGCGTGATAATGTCACCACAATCGGTCTCAATATTGAAGCAAAATTCTGATATTTACTTAACAATCAACAATACAAAAATGAAAAACACTATTCTCATCCTTATCACAATCGTTGCGCTGGCAGCCGTATCCTGTGGAGGAGGAGGTTCAACGGCAGGCAAACAGAAGCAGGTTACGCTTTCTGCAGCCGGGGCAACCTTCCCTCAGCCATTCTACAACCTCGCCTTCAAGAAATACAATGAAGCCGGGGGTCCGCTTATCAATTATGGCGGAATCGGTTCCGGCGGCGGTATCAAGAGCCTCCGAGACCAGATTGTAGATTTCGCCGCAACTGACGCATATCTTTCTGACGAGGAACTGGCTGAGATGCCGGGTGAGGTAGTTCACATTCCGACCTGCATCGGTGCGGTGGTGATAGCCTACAACCTGCCTGGTGTAACAGACCTGAAACTCACTCCCGAGCTGCTCGAAGGCATCTTCCTCGGCACGGTTAAGATGTGGAATGACCCGAAAATACTTGCCGTGAACCCTGACCTGGTCATTCCTGAGATGGAGATCACTGTAGTCTACCGTTCTGACGGCAGCGGCACAACCTATATTTTCAGCGATTACATGTCGAAGGTGAGCTCGCTCTGGAGTGCACAGCTCGGCACCGGCAAGGCCCTGAACTGGCCTGCAGGAATAGGCGCCAAGGGTAACCCCGGTGTTGCCGGAACCATCAGCCAGAGCGAGGGATCAATAGGATACATCGGTTTCGAGTATGCCTTTGCCCAGAAGATACCAATGGCTAAGGTGATGAACAGCGCAGGCTTTTACATTGAGCCGACACTGGAATCATTCACAGCTGCCGCTGCTGCCGAGATGCCTGCCGACACCAGGATCATGATCACCAACTCTCCCAACCCGGCCGCATATCCCATCACCAGCTTCACGTGGATAATCATGTACAAAGAGCTGGCATACGGCAAGCACAGCAGCGAGGCAGCAAAGGCTGCAGTGGAAACAGTCAAATGGCTCACGGGTGAAGAGGCCCAGGCCATTGCCACAAGCGTACACTATGCCGCACTTCCGCAGAATGCATCACTCCAGGCATCCACGCTGCTGAAGGGGATAACCTACGAAGGTACACCGGTTCTGCAGTAACCCGATGTCAGGCGACAGGATAACAAAAGCGCTCCTTTTCGTCTCATCACTGACGATACTCCTGCTCAGTGCCGGGATAGTCGTCTCCCTCCTGGGGGGAGCTATCCCGGCATTCAGGGAGTTCGGTCTTGGTTTTATCTTCTCATCAGCCTGGAACCCCACCTCTGGCAGTGAGGAATACGGTGCCATGTCCTTCATTGCGGGAACGGTGATCACATCGTTGCTTGCGCTTGTCATCTGCATCCCGATGGCATTTACCACCTCTCTATTCATTGCCGAATACTACAGGGGGACCCGCACATCAGGCATCCTTCGCAGCCTGGTAGACCTCCTTGCAGGAATACCTTCCATCGTCTATGGTTTCTGGGGTTTTTACGCCCTGCGCCCTCTGCTGGTAAGCACCGGTCTCTCTGACCAGGGGTTCGGTGTGTTCACAGCATCGCTGGTGCTGGCCATCATGATAGTCCCCTATGCCACTTCGCTCAGCGCCGAGATCATCTCAATGGTCCCCTCAGAGCTGAAGGAGGCAGCCTACTCACTGGGCGCCACACGCCGCGAGGTCATTTTTAACGTTGTCATCCCCTCCGCCCGCTCGGGCATCATCGCCAGCTTCATCCTGGCGCTGGGCAGGGCTCTGGGTGAGACCATGGCCGTTACGATGCTCATCGGCAACGCCAACGTAATACCAAAAGGTCTCTTCGCCCCTGGCAACACCATGGCCTCGGTCATCGCCAACCAGTTCGGCGAGGCATCGGGGCTTAAGATGAGCGCCCTGATTGCGGTGGGGCTGCTGCTCTTCCTGATCACGGCGCTTGTCAACTACCTTGGTAAGCTGATCATCAAACGCTTCGCATAGAGATGGAGATGGAACTGACAGACAACATAGGCAGACGCACCCGCACCAACGGCCGTTTCAGGTACCTGGTGATAGCGGGGTCAGTAATCACCGTTATCCCCATTTTCCTCATTGTGGGTAACCTGGCTGTGAAGGGCTACCGTCAGATCAACCTCGCTTTCTTCACACAGCCGGCACCGGACACATTCCAGGCAATGATGGCTGCATCGGCCGGAGAGATCATCCCGGGCGGCATCGCCAACGGCCTCACAGGGTCGCTGCTGATGGTGCTTCTGGCATCGCTGTTCGCCATACCCCTCGGCCTGATGACCGGCATCTATATCTATGAGAACTCAACAAAAAGATACGCACAGTTCATCAGGAGCCTCACCGAGATTCTACAGGGTGTGCCGTCAATCATCCTCGGTATCATTGCCTACCTGTGGATCGTCAAGAACATTACAAGAGGCTATTCGGCCCTGGCCGGAAGCGTCTCGCTCACAATAATGATGCTGCCGCTGATAATCCGCTCCACAGAGGAGACGATGCGGATGATCCCCATATCAATCAGGGAGGCGGCATTTGCGCTGGGCACACCCTATTACAAGATGATCTATAAGATACTCATCCCCGTCAGCTTCAGCGGCCTGGCTACCGGCATCCTGCTGGCCCTCTCAAGGATACTGGGCGAGACAGCCCCCCTGATGCTCACCGCTCTCGGCAGCCCCGCCATCAGTTTCGATGTCACGCGGCCGGTGAGCGCTGTGCCGCTGCTGATATGGGATTTTTACAATGACCCCAACATGGTCAGCCTGGTATGGAGCGCATCCCTCTTCCTGATGGTCTTCGTGCTCTCAATGAACCTGATGGCCCGCAGCGTGGCGTCAAAACACAAATATATCTGACAAGATGAATAATACCCCGCAAAGCGATCCCGTACTTGAAATCAGGAACCTGTTCATCTCCTATGAGCCGGAGCGCTATGCCGTGAGGGACGTGAGCGCCTCCGTAAAACGAAACAGGATCACCGCGATAATGGGCCCCTCTGGCTGCGGCAAAAGCACACTGCTGCGAGGCATGAACCGGATGCACGAGCTATACCCGAACATCCGGACAAAAGGCGAAATACTCCTCGACGGGAAGGACATCTTCTCAATGTCAGTAATTGAATTGCGCCGAAGGGTGGGAATGGTGTTCCAGCGACCCAACCCCTTCCCCAACATGACAATCTACGAAAACGTGGTGGCCGGCTTCAGCCTCAACGACATCCGTCTGAAGAAGAGCCAACGCGACGAGATAGTTGAAAACGCGCTTCGCAACGTGGCCCTGTGGGACGAGGTCAAAGAGTCGCTCTTCCGGAAGGGAACATTCCTTTCAGGCGGACAGCAGCAGCGTCTCTGCGTGGCCAGGGCTATCGCCTTCAATCCTGATGTCCTGCTGCTTGACGAACCCACTTCAGCCCTTGACCCTATTGCCACTTCCAAGATAGAGGACCTTCTGGGCGAGCTGAAGAAGAAATACACGCTGGTGCTTGTGACACACAACATGTCACAGGCAGCCAGGATTTCTGACGAATCGATGTTCATGTACCTTGGTGAGCTGGTAGAGTCAGGCCCGACGGGTACCCTGTTTACAACCCCGAAAGACCCGCGTACCGAGGCATATCTGACGGGCAAATTCGGTTGATTAGATGCGAATTTTATATATTTGACAAAACACCTGATTATGAGTGAGAAGAAAGAACAGGCACTGAATGAGATACAGGCCACCTTCAGCGAGATGGCAAACCTGGTGCTGCACCAGCTCACCCTCCTCGAGAAGCTGATGGCCACAAAGGAGGACGAAGTCTTTGACAGCCTGATCAGCGAGATGGAAAAGACGGAGAGCCGCATTGACAACCTCGAGGTAGTCATCGGGGAGCAGTTCACCAGCACTATCGTGCTCTACCAGCCGGTGGCGTCTGACGTCCGGAGGCTGGTTGCGATCTACAGGATGTCTATCAACCTCGAGCGGATAGGTGACCGGATTCACAATCTGTGCTGGATAATACATGATATCAGAAAGAGTCCCGAGTATGTTTCGGTATCATCGCTTATAAACAATATGCTCACATCCGGTACGATAATGGTGGAGAAGTCGCTTCTTTCATTCAGCAACTCCGATCCTGATTATGCCATATGGACGATCAAGAATGATGCTGTGGTGGATGAGATGAACCACAAGCTTCTGCTGGGGCATCTGCGAAAGGAAAACATCGATGAACGGACGATGTCCATGGTGCAGAGTTATATCGAGCTGAAGGAGATCATCTCGAACATAGAGCGGATAGCTGATCATGCAACCAATATTGCGGAGGCCTCTATCTACTCCCTGCAGGGAACGGATATAAGGCATACGGGGATTGGGAAGGATGATTCAGGCAATAGGTAGTAGGCAATAGGCAATAGTGGGGATGCTCGTAGAGCATCAGGAATTATAGAGAAGTTGACAAGATGGAGAAGATGCTCGTAGAGCATCAAGAATTGTAGAGAGGTTGACAAGATGGAGAAGATGCTCGTAGAGCATCAGGAATTGTATGAACGAGAAACGGAAAATACTGGCCGTCGACGACGAGGAACCCATCCTCGAGATCCTCTCCTTCAACCTCGAGGGCGACGGTTACTCCGTTGATACCTGTCTGTCTGCCGAGGAGGCCATGCGCAAGAACCTCCATACCTATGACCTCTTCATCCTCGATGTGATGATGGGGCAGGTTTCCGGTTTTCGCCTTGCGGAAAAAATCAGGAAAGAGATGGCAATTGCAACCCCAATCATCTTCCTCACAGCCAGGGATACCGAAAACGACAGAATCACCGGTTTCAACCTGGGTGCCGATGACTACCTTGCCAAACCATTCAGCGTCAGGGAGCTGATGGCCAGGGTGAAGGCCGTACTGCGCCGCTCCGCGCCTACAAGGATGACAATGGAGACCGTTGCAGGCTCATTTACTGTTGACACTGAAAACAACCTTATCCTCTCAGACGGGAAACCCATCGAACTGACCCGCAAGGAGTACGAAATTCTCTCCCTCCTCATCCGAAACGAAGGCCGTATCTTTCCAAGGCATGAAATCCTTGCCAGGGTATGGGGCGATGATGTGATAGTAACTGACCGTACCGTGGACGTCACAATCGCACGCATCCGTAAGAAACTGGGTGACAGGGGAAACATGATCAGAAACAAATCGGGTTACGGCTATTATTTAGGTGAATGAAAAATGAGTCCCATGATAAAACAAATGAGCTTCAGGCGTAAACTGTTCCTATACTACTTCGGCATCTTTCTGCTGTTCACGGTGCTTATCCTGGCATTCCAGTACCACCGTGAAAAGGACATAAAAATTGCTGCCCTCGACTCCCGGCTGAACGACATGGCACAGCTTGTCGACAACTATATCAGGGTCAATTCGCTTAGCGAAACGGGCAATTACCGCCTGGTAGACTCAATTTTCAACCTCATTCCAGTCCCGGATCTTCGTATAACCGTTCTGGCAATCGATGGCAAAGTCGTGTATGACAGTTCGATAGACGACTGGACCACAATGGAAAACCATCTCACCAGGCCCGAGGTTGGAAAATCGCTTCACTCCCAGTACGGCACTGCCGTCCGACAGTCAGAATCCACCGGCAAGGACTACTATTATCTTTCCAGGTACTTCAACACCCACTATGTAAGGCTTGCCGAGGAGTACAACATCAATATCCGCGGTTTCCTCAAACGGGAACAGATTTTCCTGGTTTTCATGGCGATAATCTTCGCGGGAATCTGGGCGCTGCTGGCAGCCGTCACCAGGAAGATGGGCAAGAGCATCACAATGCTTCGTGACTTTGCAGCAAGGATGCGCCGTGGCGAAGGTAACGACCCGACAATCGTTTTCCCGAAGAATGAGATCGGCGAGACAGGCAAGGAGATCATAAGGATTTACAATAACCTCGCCCGCAACACTGCCGAACTGAGACTGCAGAAGGAGAAGCTCATCAGGCACCTGAATGTGCTGAATGAAGGCGCTGCCTTCTTCTCAGCCGCCAGGGAGGCAGAGCTCTCCAACAGCCATTTCACTGTCTTCCTCAATGCAATCACCGGAGAACATTCGCTAACCACGGAAGGCTTCCTCGATCATCCGCTGTTCAGCGGAATAAAGACGTTCCTCGACGGCAACCAGGGCAAATCCGTAAGGAAACAGGACAACCCCTCAACCGAGCTGAGGCTGGAGAGGGGCGGCAGGCATTTCGCCGTTAGATGCATCCTCTTCAATGATGACAGCTATGAGATAGTTATTACAGACATCACACGGGCAGAGCAGAACAAGGCGATGCGCCAGCAGATGACATCGAACATTGCACACGAGCTTAAGACACCTATAGCCTCTGTAAGAGGATATATCGAAACCCTGATTGTCAACAAGGACCTCGACGAGGAAAAGAGGAACCATTTCCTGGAGAAGGCCCTGGCGCAGTCGACACGACTGACGGATCTCATCAATGATATCGTGACCCTTAACAAACTTGACGAGACGGGCAGCAACTTCCCCTTTGAGGAGGTTGACATTGCAGCAGTGGTGAGGGAGGTTCGAGACAATCTGACCGCTGACCTGGGCCGGAAACAGATTACTCTGGATATTGCACTTGCTGACGGTACCATGGTCAACTGCAACAGATCACTGATAGTATCCGTCTTCCAGAACCTGCTTGAGAATGCGATCAACTATGCCGGGGAGAACGTGACTGTCACCGTACGGATGCTTCCGGGTGAGCCGGGTTTCCGGACCTTCTCTTTTGCCGATAACGGTATCGGAATTCCGGAGGAACACCAGGCGCGGATCTTCGAGCGGTTCTACAGGATAGATGACGGGCGTTCGCGCAAGAGCGGAGGCACCGGCCTGGGGCTGGCCATCGTGAAGAATGCCATCCTGCTGCACAAGGGGGAGATATCGGTCCGCAACCGTCCCGGTGGCGGTGCGGAATTCATCTTCTCTCTGCCGGCATAGGGCAAGAGTATGCGAAGCTGGGCCGGCATAGGGCAAGAGTATGGTCAGCTGGCCCTGCATGGGGCAAGAGTATGCGGAGCTGGCCCGGCGTTGGGCAAGAGTTTACAGATTTGGTCCGGTTCAGGAAGTATTATTGCGGATCGGGTCCGGCGGCTCAGGCAAGAACCATCGCAATATTCTCACTGTCAACTGCATCGCCTATCACGGCAGCCTCCGGGTGGCCTGATGCGTGCAGTTCAAGAAGCAACTCCGGCACCTTCTCCGGGGCAACCGCCATCAGCAGCCCCCCTGATGTCTGGGCATCATGAGCTATCATCTTCAGGTTATAATCAATACTCCCGGCAAATCGCGTCTCCACCTCCGTGTAGTCAAGATTGCGGAATGCAGCACCCGGGATGCACCCCTGCTCAGCAAGGTCATAGGTGCCGGCAAGCAGGGGAACCTCATTCAGGTCGATCCTGATTGTTACCCCAGATGCCCTTGCCAGCTTCAGGGCGTGGCCTGCAAGGCCGAAGCCTGTAATATCGGTGGCACCGCGAATACCGTACTTCTGCATCAGCACAGCCCCCTCCCTGTTCAGCTGCTTCATGGCAGTGACGGCCGCATCAAGCTGACCCGGTGATGTCATATTCATCCTATGGCCCGCTAGGATAATGCCCGTACCCAGCGGTTTTGTCAGAATGAGTTTATCGCCCGGCCTCACCCCTCCATTGGTGATGATCTTTTCAGGATGGACCGTACCTATAACTGCCAGTCCGTACTTTGGAGGGTAGTCATCAATTGTATGCCCTCCGATAATACTGACACCGGCCTCTCTCGCCTTGTCGTTGCCGCCCCGGAGTATGTCCCTGTAGACTTCCATGGGGATACGGGTTGAAGGAAACATCATGATGTTAAGCGCCACAACAGGCGTTCCTCCCATTGCATAAACATCACTTATCGAATTGGTTGCGGCCACCAGACCGAAGTCATAACCATCGCTTACCATGGGCGGAAAGAAGTCGGTGGTGATTACAAGCGCCGTCTCATCATTGATCTTGTACACCCCGGCATCATCGTGTGACGAGATGTCCACAAGGATCCGCGGGTCCGTCGGAACCGGAAAGTCCTTCAGCAGCTCCTCCAGCGCCCGTGGCGGTATCTTCGCCGAGCAGCCCCCGGTTTCAACCGTAGTAAGCAGATTAAAACCCATACTTTTATTCTTTTTGATAACTTCTCATCCCGGTCTTTTTTCCCGGCCCGACCTTATTTCCCGACCTGGGTTTCTTTCCCGGCACGGGTGAATTCGTCTGAAAGCACTGAAATTGAAACAATCCGGCCGGACCTGTCATGGGCGGATTATATGATCGGCATCCTTCAGCACATTCATTATCTGGTACATGTCGCTGAAGCTGCCAACCGGCAGGCGGTCACGTATCCCGAAATGACTGATGCATGTGCTGCAGAGGTAGATTGATGTTCCCCTGCCGGCCAGTTCCCTGATATGATCAAGTACAGGCGAGTCGTCCTGAGCCATCTTCACCCCGGTATTGTAAAAGACAACTGCTGATGGTGCCGGCTCCAGCATCACAAGGGTCCTGAAGAAGGAGATCATCAGCTTCAGCCCAAGTTCATCGTCGCCGCTGCCCATCCTGTCGGATGTAATTGCCACCATTGTCCGCCGGTTGCCGGATAATGGCAACGGGCTTTCAGCAGTGCAATACTCTGCCTCATTGGCGCTGATTGCTTCTGCGGCGCCCCTGGTCACAGTCACCGTGGCGAGGGTTCCCTCCTCGCGGACGGTGAATGCCAGTTTGTTATCGGTCAGATACCTCTTCACGTTGCTGAGAGAGGTGGGGTTGTCAATAAGAATCTGAACGGGCTCATCAGGAGCCGCCTCATTCAGGCCCTGCCTTGTTTTTATGAGCGGGGCCGGACAGGTAAGACCCCGTGTATCTACTGTTTTCATATGCTCCAAAATATCTCCAAATATAGGGAGAAATGGCTACTTTTGAAGGTTACATAATCAGACACCATGAAAAGAACATTTCTCTCACTCCTGGCAGTTTTGCTGCTTTCAATAACTTCGTACGGACAGCGTACCTTCAAAGACATTGAAGGATCGTGGGCCGGGAAGATGAAAACCCCTGCCGGTGAGCTGCAGATGGTGCTTCATTTTTCGATGACAGAGGCCGATACCATAAAGGCCACGGCTGATGCCCCGGACCAGGGAGCCAATGACATACCCTGCGGAAGGGTCACCCTAGTAAATGATACTCTTTTCGTTGATATACCTATTGTCAAGGGCTGGTACCGCGGCGGGTTCAGCAGTGACACTGTCCTGACCGGTGTCTGGACCCAGCTGGGCGGCAATTATGACCTTGAGCTGAAGAAGGGTGCCAAGCCGGTTGAGCAGAAGAGGCCGCAGGAGCCGAAGCCCCCGTACCCGTATCGCGAGGAGGAGGTCACATTCATGAACACTGTGGAAAACTTCAGCCTGGCAGGGACACTCACACTTCCGCAGGGCGAAGGTCCTTTCCCCGCCGTGGTGTTGATCTCGGGCTCGGGCCAGCAGGACCGCGATGAGACTATCTACAATCACAAGCCTTTCAAGGTGATCGCGGACCACCTTACAAGAAACGGGATCGCAGTGCTTCGGTATGACGACCGGGGAGTGGGGAAATCAAAGGGCAGGACGAACCACGCCACCTCCCTGACCAATGCCGATGACGCCGGGGCTGCAGTGAATTTTCTCATGCAGCGGCCTGAGATCAACAAAAATAAAATAGGTCTTGCCGGTCACAGTGAAGGCGGATTGATTGCTCCCATCGTCGCTTCGCGCAATGAGGACATAGCTTTTATAGTATCTCTTGCCGGCCCGGGAGTAAGAGGATATGATCTGATCCTAAGGCAATCAGAGGATATCATGAGAGCCTCGGGGTCGTCAGAGGCAGAAATCGCCCAGACGGTTACCGCCAACGGCCAGCTCTTCAAAATGGCCATCGCCGAACCCGACCAGCGGAAGTTTGCAAAGGAGGCCATGGAGTGGTACGGAAAGGATCTTGAAAGCAAGGGACTGACCCCTGAGGAACGGAAAGAGAAGATGGCCGCCTTTACACAGGGACTGATCTCGGTGAATAACCCGTGGATGAAGTACTTTCTTGATACTGACCCGGCGCAGTTCTGGTCCGCGGTGAAGTGTCCGGTACTGGCCCTGAACGGTGAAAAGGATCTGCAGGTGAGTCATGAGATGAACCTGCCGGCAATTAAAACTGCTGTACGCAAGGGTGGAAACCGTAAGGTAAAAACCGTTATCATGCCGCAGTTAAATCATCTCTTCCAGGTTGCAGAAACCGGGTCTCCCAGTGAATACGGGAAGATTGAGGAGACCTTCTCCCCTGCCGCGCTGGAACTGATGACCAGCTGGATCAGGAAGACGGTGAAGATGAGATGAATGGGACAATAGGCAATAGGCAATAGGCAGTGTCTGATTTTCTGCATAATATGCAGGATCTTCCTTGGCAATGCCAACACTATTGCCTAATGGCTATTGGCTACTGCCTAATTTATGAATCACCTTCCTCCCTGCCGCCTTCATCCCTGGTGATGCATCATTTATTACCAGTTGAACGGCGCCGATGACCTCGTTGACCATCTCAGGATATAATGAGCAGAAGGAGGCAAGTATCTCCATCCCGTATGCCTTCGGCGCCACAGGCTGGCCAGCATCCCGCATGGCCGCCATGCAATAGTCAACCAGCGGAGCGTGATGTGAAACGGGGATGTCATTCAGGTCACTCTTGGTCAGCACCCTCATGAACGACCGCTGCACACTCTCGTTCGGTGCTGATGGCAGCGCGTCAATCATCAGTGCGAGATACGGAGCCAGGGCCTTCGGATTCACATCAACCACTTTAGAGAGGGCCCATGACGACATGAACCCAACCCTCGGTTCAGTACTTGAAGAGAGAGTGACGAGCTGTGACAGGAGGTTGGTGTCATTTACTGCTGATTGTGCCACCATCGTTACCTCCTCCACACTGACCACCCTCCCCATCATACGGGCGAGTTCTTCCCCGGCCTCAGTTGCAACGACAGCCTCCTCAGCCTCCTTTTCATCGGCTGGCATGGCTTTATGTCCCGATGCGTACTGAACGGCAACGGGTATGTCTGCCGCTGTCAGGTCAAGGGTCACCAGCTCTTCAGGCTCCATCCACCTGAATGCATCATGCTCCCGCAGCACCGGTTTAACGGAGAGGGTATCGCAAATGAAGGGTATGAGCTTAATCGTTTTATCGCCGTAATCGTGCACAACCTCATCGAGCCTGCCGCAGATGACAATATCCATCCCCAGTTCCTCATCGATCTCCCGGAGGATGCACTCCTCATGATCCTCCCCTGCCCTGGTCTTTCCTCCCGGGAACTCCCACTTGCCGGCATTGCCCATCTGAGGCCCTCGCCGGACCGCCAGTACAAGTCCCTCATCGTTGCGTATGACCGCACATGTCACATCAATCATCGCTCTGTTCCCGTAACAGTTTCATAATCCGGAATATGATCCAGAAGACTAAAGCTTCGCCCTGCGGAATCAATCCTGGCTGCAAAATGCGTTATGCCATTTGTCACCACAAGATACCTGACCCCGTAGCTGAAGTTATAGTTGATAATCTGGTCAAAAACCTCCTGGGTTATCTTCACCTCAGGCGCCTTGCACTCAACGATCAGGGCGGGTTCACCGGCTCTGTCGTGCACCAGGATGTCAGCTCTCCGCAGCATTGAATTGAGGCGGAAGGCCGCTTCAATCCGTATCAGCCCGGGAGGATAGCCAAGCCAGCCGGTAAGGTAGTTGACAAAATGCTGTCTGACCCACTCTTCAGGTGTCAGTGCCACATACTTCTTCCTCAGGGAGTCGTAGATGAGCCTGTTACCCGGCCCCTCTTTTATCCTCAGTGAACAGGGAGGCAGTTTCAGCGGTTTCAACTTTTGTTGTATTTTTGATTACCCTTAAGCAGGGCAAATATAAACAAACAGCTTTTCAGAACATGAGAACCAAGGAAGATATAGTGAACAACTGGCTGCCCCGATATACGGGGAAGGAGCTCAGCTCTTTCGGCGAATTCGTTCTCCTCACCAATTTCACCCTTTATGTCGAAACTTTTGCGCGCTGGCACGATGTGCCTGTTGAAGGGAAGGACAAGAACTGGCCAAGTGCCACAGCCGGTGGGATCACAATGATAAACTTCGGCATGGGGAGCCCCAACGCTGCAACGGTAATGGACCTGCTCAGCGCCATCCAGCCCAAGGCTGTTCTCTTCCTGGGCAAATGCGGAGGGCTGAAGAAGAAGAACAAGCTGGGGGACCTGATCCTGCCCATCGCGGCAATCCGAAGCGACGGTACCTCGAACGACTATCTCCCGCTGGAGATCCCGGCCCTGCCTGCATTCAAGCTGCAGAGTGCCGTCAGCGCCGCCATAGTACGGAATAACCTCGAGTACTACACAGGCACTGTTTATACTACAAACAGGCGGGTGTGGGAGTATGATGACCGCTTCAAAAAATACCTTGTCAAGACGAGAGCAATGGCCATCGACATGGAGACAGCCACAATCTTCACGGTCGGCTTTGCCAACGAGATTCCCACAGGAGCTCTCCTCCTGGTCTCGGACCAGCCGATGATCTCCACCGGAATAAAGACCGGGGAGAGCGACCAGAAAGTCACGAGCGAATTCACCGAGACTCATCTTCGGATTGGCATAGAAGCACTTACTGAAATCAAAGATAACGGCATCTCGGTCAAACACCTCCGTTTCTGATGGCATCTGACTACAGGGAGATAATAAGGGATCTGCGCAACAAGATCTACAAGCCGGTCTACTTCCTTGCCGGGAAGGAGCCCTATTACATTGATCTCATTACTGACTTCATCGAAGATAAGGTGCTTGATGAATCCGAGAAGTCCTTCAACCAGACTGTGCTCTACGGCCCCGATGTATCTGTGACGCAGGTCATCGAGACCTGCCGCCGCTTCCCGATGATGGCCAACCAGCAGGTTGTAGTCGTTCGCGAAGCGCAGAAGCTCAAAAAGATAGATGATTTGCTGGTCTATATAGAGAATCCTCTTAACTCTACAATCCTCGTCATCGCCTACAAGTACGAGGACCTTGACAAGCGGAAATCGCTCTATAAGTCGCTCTCCAAAAAAGGGTGGTACATTGAGTCGGACAAAGTGCCAGAGTATCAGATCCCGGGCTGGATAGACAGGTTCCTGACTGACAGGGGGATCATGGCCGGTGCCGATGCTTCGAGGCTTCTCTCGGAGTTCCTGGGCAACGATCTCGGGAAAATTGCCAATGAGCTGGAGAAACTGATCATCTCGCTGCCGAAGGAGAATCCGCGCATAACAGCGGAGCTGATTGAGAAGAGCATCGGGATGAGCAAGGACTACACCCCGAATGAGCTGTGGCGGGCGATTGTTTACCGTGATCCGCTAAAGGCGGCGAGGGTGGTGAATTATTACGCGGGCCACTCCCGGAAGGAGATCATTCCGCTAATTTTTCCCGTTCTTTTCTCGAGCTTCAGCCGGGTGTTGATCTATCACAGCCTGAAGGATAAGAGCGATCAGAATGTCATAGCGATGCTTAAGACCTATCCCGGTTATGTGCGCGATTTCAAGGCGGCATCGGCCATCTACAATATCGGAGCCTGTATGAATATAATCAGCCTTGTGCGCTCATATG
>JAEYZD010000015.1 GCA_023430725.1 Bacteroidota bacterium
GTCATCATGCGCAGGCACAATCTATACACCCCGAATCTGCACATACTGGAGATCGACATGGTGTTCAACGCGGAGCAGATGAACGGGGCGAGCATCTATGACTCGGAGAAGACGGAGAACCTGGTGAGGGCGTTTGAGCTGGTGAATTATATCCGTGATCACAGCTTCTGGAACGAGATGATTGACCAGCTCAGCATGACGCGTGACGGCCGTGTGTCGCTTGTGCCGCATGTGGGCAATCACACTGTCAGGATGGGACGCACTGATGATTATGAAGAGAAACTGCACAAACTCCTTGTCTTCTACCGCCAGGCGATGCCCGTCGCCGGGTGGGACAGGTACAGGGTGGTAAATGTTGAATACAAAGGGCAGGTGGTCTGCCAGAGAAGATAAAAATTGAACAACCATATAAGTGAACTATGAACAGTAAAGATCAGTTAGTAGCAGCCATTGACATCGGCACGACGAAGATCGTCGCCATTGTCGGGCGCAGCGACGGGAACGGGGGCATTGAGATCCTCGGTCTGAGCAACACACCGTCAACAGGGGTCAAGCGAGGTGTGGTGCTGAACATTGAAGAGACGGTGAAGGCAATCCGCACAACCGTTGATGACCTCGAAGAGAGAACAGGCCTTGCCCTTTCAGATGTCTTTGTGGGCATCGCCGGGAGGCATATAAAGAGCAAGATGGCGCGCGGTTACATCACACGCGACTCGCATGAGTCGGAGATTGATGTAAGCGATATCCGCCGTCTCACTGCAGACATGTTCAAGCTCCCCATCGATGTGGGTGAGGAGATTATTCATGTCATCCCGCAGACCTACATCGTTGATAACGAGTCAGGAATCAGCAACCCTATCGGTATCTGCGGCAAGAGGCTGGAGGCTAACTTTCACATCGTGATCGGGCAGATCTCCTCGGCGCGCAACACTGAGAGGTGCATCAACAAGGCCGGCATGAACCTGATGAGCCTCGTGCTTGAGCCGCTGGCATCGTCGGAGGCAGTGCTGACCGATGAGGAGAAGGAGGCAGGTGTTGTGCTTGTTGATATCGGTGGCGGCACAACTGACGTGGCCATATATTATGACAACGTGATCAGGCATACCGCTGTGATACCGTTTGGCGGGAACATGGTCACTGCAGACATCAGGGAGGGATGCTCCATTCTCCAGAAGCAGGCTGAGGACCTGAAGGTCAAGTTTGGCTATGCAATTGGCGACATCGCCCCGGAGAACAAGGTTGTCTCCATACCGGGCATCGCCGGACGTGAGCCGAAGGAGATAACGTTCAAGAACCTGGCATATATAATCCAGAGCCGCATGGAGGAGATTCTTGATGCGGTCAATTTCGAGATACAGAATTCCGGCTTCGCCGAAAAGCTTACAGCAGGGGTTGTCATCACCGGTGGTGGTGCGATGCTCAAGAACCTGCCGCAGCTTGTCAAGTACAAGACGGCGATGGATGTGCGCATCGGTCATCCGAACGTTCACATCTCCGGAAGGGGAAGGGATGAGATCAACCTTCCGATGTATGCAACCAGTGTCGGTCTGATCCTGAAGGGGCTTGAGTACCTTGAGGAGAACAAGACCTTCGCCCGCTTCGGAGAGAAGAAGGCAGCACCGGTACCGCAGACTGCACCTCCTCAGCCTGTTATGGAGGAGCCCGTGCAGGAAGCACAGCCACAGCCTCAGGCTCAGTCTCAGCATGAGACTGAGGAGCAATACTACGATGAAAGGCCGAAGAGCGGTACGCTGGGTACCAGGCTCAGAAGCTTCTGGGATAAGATCATAGAAGCGACGGATGAGAAGCTTGATGACACCCTGAATTAATAAAACGAAGCCATGTCAGAAGATCTGATGAATTTTGACCTGCCTGTGGACAGGTCGTCAATAATAAAAGTTCTGGGCATCGGGGGCGGTGGCGGCAATGCCGTAAACCACATGTTCAGGAAGGGGATAAAGGATGTCAACTTCATAGTCTGCAACACTGACCTGCAGGCGCTGATGAAGAGTCCTGTGCCTGTGAAGGTGCAGCTTGGAGAGAGCACAACCGAGGGTCTTGGCGCCGGCA
This sequence comes from Bacteroidota bacterium, assembly GCA_023430725.1. Classification (GTDB taxonomy): domain Bacteria; phylum Bacteroidota; class Bacteroidia; order Bacteroidales; family VadinHA17; genus SR-FBR-E99. The sequence goes on from JAEYZD010000015.1 coordinate 2,071, forward strand.
GCCAGCCGGAGAGAGGCAGGGCATCGGCCATTGAGAACATTGATGATGTGCTTAAGGCGCTCTCCGGCAACACCAAGATGGTGTTCATCACTGCCGGCATGGGAGGAGGCACTGGCACAGGAGCCACACCCGTCATCGCCAGGGCATGCCGCGAGGCAGGATATCTCACGGTTGCTGTTGTGACAATCCCCTTCCGCTCCGAGCTTAACCAGCGAATAAAGCTGGCTTACAGCGGAATAGGTGAGCTGAAGAACGAGGTTGACTCGCTTATTGTGATCAACAATGAGCGGTTGCGTGAGATTTACGGCGACGAGGGAGTTTCTGCTGCCTTCGCCCGCGCTGATGATGTGCTGGCCAATGCCGTCAAGGGCATTGCGGAGATAATAACCTGCACAGGGTACATCAATGTTGACTTCGCTGATGTTGATACGGTCATGAGGAATTCCGGTGTTGCGCTGATGGGAATCGGGGTGGCGTCAGGTGAAGACCGTGCCGTCAAGGCTATCGAGGCGGCCCTGACATCGCCGCTGCTCAGCTCCAATGACATAACCGGGGCAAGGAGCATACTGCTGAATATCAAGTCAGGCACCGGCGCAAACGAGATCACAATGGATGAGCTGGGTGAGCTGACCGATTACGTTTACGAGGCTATCTCCGATGATGCACTTATCATCAGGGGTCTCTCCACGGAGGAAGAGCTTGGCGATTCAATCAGCGTTACTGTTGTTGCCACCGGTTTTGAGGCAAGCACCGATCTTGACGGTTACAAGCCCAGTACGAAGAGGGAAGTTGTAAGCCTGAATGCAGCCCAGCAGCAGCCCGGTACTGAAGGTGCCTCTGAGAACGACGGTCCGTATGTTGTGCGTGCCACGCGCGCCTCTGACAGGGCCATCCCGCCTCACGGGGGTCCGGTAAACCAGGGAGTGATTGATTTTGAGCTGGACGGTGATATCAATATTTCTCCCGCTCCTGCCCGTCCCGTGCCACCTCAGCCCGACAGGAACGAGGGGACGCTGCGCAAGCTGAAGCACATGCAGAATGTGATCCGTAACGAAGGACTCTCCACTCAGTCAATGAGTGACAACATCGAGGATTTCGAGGAGGTTCCGGCATATGTGCGGAAGAAGATTGCTATTCACAATGCAAGCAAGGCGGCAGGGAGCAAGGTTTCGAGGTTCACTCTTGCGCTGGATGAGGATAACCAGCCGGTCATACGGGAAAACAATGCATACCTGAATGACAATGTAGACTGATTTTGTTTTTTTGCCATTATATGGTTGTTGTTCACGGGGCCGGGCGGATTCTTTCTGTCCGGCTCCACAATTCTTAATGGCCTTCAGCCATTATCCAGCTGATGCAATACCTTATCCTCATTTTTACTAAATTTGCCGGTGATGCGCAAACTGCTTGCATATATTGCACTTGTTCTCCTGCCTCTGGCGCTCAATGCGCAGGAGCCGGACTCTCTAAGGTTAATTATCAGGGACAGCATTGTCAATGTGCTGCCTGATACACTTTCTGCCGCAGTGCGCCGCGATACACTTCCTGTCACAGGCAAACAGAAACGTATACGTTTCGGTCCCTCACCGACAGGCTCTGCGGTGGTAGGGCAGGATACCGCCTTCATCTCAGGTACGCGGCAGTGGACCCTCTCACCGGATTTTACAACCGAGATTTCAGTGCCCCTTGACACAGCCTTTTCGCTGTTCAACCGCTACAGGGTGGCTGACAAAATCTCTGACTTCAATGCCTATAACGGAAACTACGGACTGCCGCAGTACGAGATTAACTTCTTTGACAGGGAGTGGGAGCCTGACAGGTTCCTGTATGCACACTACATCCCTTTCATGTTCACGCCGTCCAATACGCTGTTTATAAATACTCATGTCCCGTTCACCGAACTGAGGTGGTCAAACGGCGGTGCGCGAAGTAAGGCTGAGCAGACCTTCAGGGTACGGCACTCGCAGAACGTCAACAGGTTCATTAATTTCGGCCTGGTCTATGATATAGTTTACAACGTTGGTCAGTATACCCTGCAAAGAGCCATTGACAAGAACTTTTTGCTGCACGCCTCATATAATTCCAATCCATACACAGCATACTTTTCCGCCGGCATCAACAATCACGAATCGGCGGAGAGCGGAGGCATGATTTCGCCTGATCAGCTGAGCGAGTACGCTCCGGACGGTGTGCCGTTCAGGCTCAACGCGCTCAACAACGCGAAGAGCACCCTTCAGAACCGCTACCTGATGGTCGTTCAGCGCTATGCTCCGGGCGGCAGGCGCGACACAGTGACCGGCATGTTAAGCTCGGTAGGTCCGGTTACATTTTCACACATCGGCATACTGGAGTGGAGCACAAGGCATTACCTCGACAGCTATCCGGAATCGTCTCTATATGACACTGTCATGATTGACGACGGCGAGACTGCAGACTCCCTCCGTCAGCGGACCCTGTCGAACACGCTTCGGGTTGATTTCGCCGCAGGGCGAACGGAACGTTTCAGAATAGGGGCAGGAGCCGGGGTGAGGAGCGAGCTTCGTGCCTTCGGTTCTCTTATGCCCGGAGACACCCTGACG
>JAEYZD010000181.1 GCA_023430725.1 Bacteroidota bacterium
CATATGACCCACAGCAGGAATAGCACACCTGCCACTCCGAATTTGAAATACCTGTTCCGAAGAATTTCTTTCATCTTTTTCTGATTACGGAATGCAAATCTACTATAATAAATTCAAATCATCCTTCACTGCACCATAGCCTGGGCAGGATAAAATGGATTTTCACCAGCCAAAATCGGGGATCGGGACACTTTTTTTCCTTTACCCGGGGAGTTATGCCAGGAAGAAGTTCGTCAGCCTGCCGCTTCAAGTTTTACCGGGGCGACCTTATTAAGATCTTTTAAATAGTACCTTGCCCCTATCAGGAACAGAAGAGCCCCCAGCACCAGTGAGAATGGAAGTATACTGACGGCTGTCTGTATGTTTGTAAGGTCAGAGATGCGTCCCAGGGCGATTGGTGCCGTGAATGAACCAAGCAGGTTTTGTACCAGCACTGCAATGGCGTAGGATGTTGCACGCAGCCCCGGATGGATTACATCCTGCGTTACTGCTGCCGCTCCGCTTATAAACTGCATGATGAATATGCCGAAGATGAACAGCGTGACTATCTGGGCCGTCCCCCTGAATACATAGAGTGCAAGAAAGAGTAGAGCTGCCGAGATGAATGTGGATATGGCAGGATAGATCATCCTTGCGGTTGGCATCGTCTTTCTCCAGCGGTCAATTATGTATCCGCCGAGCGGTGCGCCAACCAGTGCGAGCATCATGACAGCACCAGCCAGGCTTCCGGCCTTTTTGGGATCCATGCCGCTGGTGACCTGGAAGAACTTAGGAAGCCATACCAGCAGTGCCGTTGTCACGAAGACTATTGCCGTCATGGCAAAATAGGTAAAGATGACTGAAGGTTTCCGGAGGAACTCCTTAGCTATATCCTTCCTCTCCATTTTGATCTTCTTGTTTGAATCGTCAACCTTTGAAAGGGCAACGGTCTTGTAATCCTTTACAAACAGGAAGAGGATTGCGATGAAAAGCCCGGGTATTGCAACCAGGCCGAAAGCATGTTTCCAGCCCCAGCTGCTGGCTATGATTCCGCCTGCGGTGACTCCTATGGCAGATCCGATGGGGATTGAGGCGTTCCATAATCCCATCATCTTCGAGCGCTTCTCCATCGGGTACATGCCGGAGATCAGTGCACTGCCACCGGGCGCATAACCGGCCTCACCGAACCCTATGAGCACGCGTGCAAGAAAAAGCTGCACATAGTTGCCGGTGAAGGCACACAGAAGGGTTGCAAGGCTCCACACGATAGCCATTATGCCTACTGTCTTGGTCCTGCTCCACCTGTCGATGACAAGCGAAATCGGAAATGTCATGATGCCGATTGTCAGATAGATTATCGAAACCAGCCATCCCGACTGAAAATCATTTATGCCCAGGTCAGCCTGGATGTAGGAAAACATTGAGCTGACCACCATCCTGTCTGCGTAATCAAACAGGTACAGAAGAAACAGAAGGATAAAGACGTAATTGGAATACCTTTTAGTAAAAAGGTAACCGGGAGGAATAACCTTGCTTTTCATGGGTTAACAAATTGGAGTTAATATTCACAGGTTAATGGGCAACTAAAATAATGTCTATTTTCATATCTTGCACCGGTTTATTGAAAATCGTTGTTATGAAACAGGGAATATTGATTATTATGGCGCTATTTATGGTTATTGCTTCCGGTTGCGGGCAGACTGAGAAGGCTGATCTTGTGATCACCGGGGGGAAGGTATTCACGGCTGATCCTGCTGGCCTGCATGCAGAAGCAGTGGCTGTAAAGGGAAACAAAATACTGGCGGTAGGCACCGTCAAGGAGATAAGCCGGCACATTGACCCGGCGGTCACGAAGGTTGTTGATGCCGCAGGCAGGGCGGTTATTCCGGGCTTCAACGATGCGCACGCACACTTCGGCCCGCTTGACCCTGACTTTATTGAATTGAGATATACCACTGATCCTTCGGTCATTACAGCGAAGGTAAAGGAGCAGGCAGTCAGGGTTAAGAAAGGCGAGCTGATTTACGGTGGCCATTGGGAGCATGAGATGTTCAGCACCGGCGAGTGGCCGACGAAGGAGCTTATTGATGCGGTGTCACCTGACAATCCTGTTGTGCTTCGCCGTACTGACGGCCACAGTGCTTTGGTTAACAGTTATGTACTGAAGAATTCGGGGATCACGAAGTCAACTCCCGATCCGTTCGGCGGGGAGATAATGCGTGATCCTGTCACCGGTGAGCCTACCGGTATCCTGAAGGAGAGCGCCATGTCACTCATAAAGACCGGCGCCATCGAGGTTGAACGGACAGAGCAGGAGGAGCGTGAAAGAGAGTGGACCGGTTACCTGCTGGCTTTGCAGATGGCTGCAGAGAGTGGAATTACCAGCATCCAGATACCCGGCGGTGCCGACTTTGGAATGTACGATTCAATCATGGCACAGGGAAAACTTACCTGCCGCATTGACATCGGCGGTGAATTGACTGCAGATTCTGCCCGCCTTGACAAATATGAAGAGATGAGGAATAAATACCCCTCCTCGGGCGACTGGCTGCGCTTCGGGTACCTGAAGGATTTCATGGACGGCACGCTTGGTTCTGCTACGGCAATGATGTTCGAGCCGTTCGTTGATGAGCCTGACAAGACCGGTCTCCCCCAGATGAGCTACGAAGAACTTGAGACAAGGGTTCTGGCAGCCGACAGCCGCGGATTCCAGATCGGAATACATGCAATCGGTCCAAAGGCCAATAACTGGATTCTTAATGCCTATGAGAAAGCCCGTGAAGTCAACGGTGTGCGTGACAGCCGCCACAGGTCGGAGCATGCGCAGATACTCACTGAAGAGGATATTCCCCGTTTTGCCTCCCTGGGTGTCATTCCGTCAATGCAGCCTGTGCACTGCATCACTGACAAGAGGTTTGCAGAGAAGCGGATAGGCACGGAACGCAGCCGCTGGGCATATGCATGGAAGAGCCTCGCAGACAGCGGCGCGAAACTTGCATTTGGCACTGATTATTCCGTTGAACCCATCAACCCGATGGAAGGACTTTATGCTTCGGTGACCAGAAAAGACCGTAAGGGAGAAGAGGGAGAAGGTTGGTTCCCGATGGAGAAGATCACAATGGAAAAAGCAATCGAATATTACACCCTGGGCGCTGCTTACTCGCAGTTCATGGAGGAGAGAAAAGGGATGCTCAGGGAGGGCTATATGGCAGACATAACCATCCTCTCAGAAGATATCTTCAATATTCCTGAGGAGATGATTATGTCCGTTAAAGCTGATTATACAGTCGTTGACGGTAAAATCGTCTTCGAAAGAAAAAAGTAGTTAAGCCTTTGTCTGGTCGTCAACCGTTGCACCCGGAGCATTCTTTTTCACCGATGCAATGCCGTTTTCGCGGCTCGATTCTGATTCGTACATTTCGCTCTTGCCTATCACCTGGCCGTTTCCTGCCTTCAGGTTAAAGTGGAATTTACCGTTCTTGGCAACCTTGGATTCAAATCTTTTTACATCGGCGGCATTCTTCATCACTGACTTGACACCGTTCATGCATGAAGGCTTTGAAGCATAACCCTCGCTGGTGAGAATTACCTGTCCGTTGCCGGCAAGAAGATTAAACTGAAACTCACCGTTCTTTCTTTTCGAGATTACAAATTTTCCCATGTTCTAAATTTTTGATGTGGTTAATTTCGACTTGTCGATTTCAAATATACAAAAAAACAATATTAGATTTACCAAACGGGAATCATATGAGAATAGACATTATAACAGTGCTGCCCGAGCTTCTGCGAAGCCCGCTGGATGAATCAATAGTAAAGCGGGCACGGGAGAAGGGAATAGCTGAGATCAATATTATCAGCCTGCGTGACTATTCAACCGATAAACACAGGAGTGTTGACGATTATCCTTTCGGTGGCGGCGCGGGAATGGTCATGATGATTGAACCGGTTTACAACTGCATCGCCGATCTAACTTCCAGGCGTCAATATGACGAGATCATCTACACCTCCCCCGATGGAGCCCGTTTCACCCAGCCGATGGCGAATGAACTGTCGATGAAGGAGAACATCATCATCCTGGCAGGTCATTACAAGGGGATAGATCAGCGTGTCAGGGATCATCTCGTAACACGTGAGATATCAATCGGCGACTACGTTCTGACTGGCGGCGAATTGCCCGCCGCGGTGATAACGGATGCAATCGTCAGGCTGTTGCCCGGGGCCATATCCGATTCAGAGTCGGCTCTCTCCGACTCGTTCCAGGACGGCCTCCTTGCACCGCCTCAATATACAAGACCGGCTCAGTTCCGGGGATGGAAGGTCCCGGAAATCCTCACCGGCGGCAACACTCCGGAGATTGAAAAGTGGCGATTTGAGCAGTCGCTCCGCATCACCCGTGAAAAGAGGCCCGACCTTCTCGGCGGGGAAGAAAGCTGATTTCTCTCTTTCTTTTTGTCGAAAAAGGTTTGTATCATTGCCACGATAAGAATGAGACTGACACCATAAAATATAATGATATGAAACCTCATGATTACATTGAAAGAGAAGAGAAATTCGGAGCCCATAACTACCATCCCCTGCCCGTGGTGCTTGACCGGGGTGAAGGACCTTTTGTCTGGGATGTGGAAGGGAAACGTTACTATGATTTTCTCTCCGCATATTCTGCTGTAAACCAGGGCCACTGCCATCCGAAGATTATAGGAGCGCTGACGGAACAGGCTTCGAGGCTGACTCTCACCTCAAGGGCTTTCTTCAATTCGGTTCTCGGTGAGTATGAGGAGTTTGTCACAAAGTTCTTCGGGTATGACAAGGTGTTGCCGATGAACACCGGTGCCGAGGGCGACGAGACAGCCCTGAAACTGTGCCGCAAGTGGGCCTACCTGGTAAAGGGGATTAAAGAAAACCAGGCGAAGATAATCGTCTGCGACGGCAACTTCCACGGCCGTACAATCACAATTGTCTCGATGTCAACCGATCCGGATGCACGGAAGGATTACGGTCCCTTCACCCCCGGCTTCATAACCATACCTTACAATGATCTTCCCGCCCTTGAAAAGGCGCTGGCTGATCCTGACGTGGCAGGTTTTCTTGTAGAGCCCATTCAGGGCGAAGCAGGTGTCTTTGTCCCGGACGAAGGGTTTATCAGGAAGGCTTACGACATGTGCAAAAAGCACAATGTGCTCTTCATTGCCGATGAGGTACAGACCGGGATAGCACGTACAGGAAAACTACTGGCGTGTGATCACGAAGGTGTAAGGCCTGACATCCTCATCCTGGGAAAAGCCCTTTCGGGAGGCGTGCTGCCAGTATCAGCCGTGCTTGCCGATGATGAGATAATGATGACAATCAAGCCGGGTGAACACGGATCAACCTTCGGAGGCAATCCGCTGGCATGCAAGGTTGCCATAGCTGCACTGGAAGTGATACGCGATGAGAATCTCGCAGAGAAGGCCGAGAGGCTGGGAAAAATTTTCCGTGACGAGATGAGAGCTCTGAAGTCTGACATGATTGAGCTTGTCCGCGGTAAGGGACTTCTCAATGCAATAGTCATCAGGCCGAAGAACGGCAAGGAAGCATGGGATGTGTGCCTTGCCATGAAAGAGATGGGAGTGCTGGCCAAACCCACCCACGGTCATATTATCAGGTTCGCTCCTCCCCTTGTAATTACGGAGGAACAGCTGCGTGACGCCATCTCACTCATCAAAAAAGCCATCCAGCAGTTCAACTGAAACACTGACTGATATCTTAACAACATGCCGGGCGGGTAACGACAATTCCTTCCCGGCATGCTGTTTTTTTACCGGCCTCACCGCCGCGGCTGCTCATTTCAAATATCACACTCACAGAGTATCAAAAGATTGCTATTTTTACCGGCACAAAAAAATGACTTATGAGATTATTCCTGATCATATGTGCCGCCATCGCAATCACAGGCTGTGCCGGAACCGGCAAAAAGGCAGCCATCACCGCGGATGAGCTTTCGGTGATAACCGGTCGCCTTGCTTCTGAAAAATTTCAGGGAAGGGGAACGGGCACGTCAGGTGATTCACTTGCCGCACTCTATATACGTGATGAGCTTAAAAAGGCAGGTGCCAGACCATTCTCAGGGAACGGACTGCAGCCGTTCAGCGTGAACGTGGCCGTGGAACCGGGGAGGAACAACCGTCTGTCAGTCAATGGCATTGGCTATGCAGCCGGAAGCGACTTCATGCCACTGGCCTTGTCGGACAACGCATCCCTGGAGGCTCCTGTTGTATTCTGCAGCTACGGATTGTTGCCGTCTGGGGATACCCTTCACCGAAATGATTTCGAAGGGCTGGATCTTGCGGGCAGGTGGGCTCTTATTCTCCGGGGTTATCCTGAATCCGATCCTGCAGCTGCAGGTTACGGACGGCTGAGCACTGACCGGATCAAGGTCCTGAATGCAAGGGAGAATGGCGCTGCCGGTGTGTTGCTTGTCTCCGGCGATAAATGGGATCCGGGTGACAATCTTGACAAGCCGTCACGCAGCGAAGCGAGGTCCGGTTTGCCTGTGATTCAGGTCAAAAGAACCGTGGCTGAACAGATCCTGAAAGGCACTTCCGTGACCATCAGTGAATTGGAGCAAATAGCAGCCGATCCGGCTGCCAGTGCTGGCTTCACCGCACTCACAAAGGTGGCAGCAGCGGCAGATGTCAATAAGAAGGAGGCCTTGACCTCCAATGTCGTGATGATGATTCCCGGCGCTTCCGCTCCTGAAGAATATATAATTATTGGCGCGCACTATGATCACCTCGGGATGGGCGGTCCGGGCTCCTCAAGCAGGGTTCCGGATACAATAGCAATCCATTACGGGGCTGATGACAATGCCTCCGGAGTGGCGCTGATGACAGAACTTGCAGAGCGTCTTGCGGAAAACAGGGAACCCTTCTCGCGGAGCATCTTGTTCGTTGCTTTTGCCGGTGAGGAGATGGGGCTGCTGGGATCAAAGCATTTCGTTGAAAACATGGGAATTGATCCTTCTGCGGTTAACCTGATGATAAATCTTGACATGGTAGGCCGGATGAAAGAGGGAAACGGTCTGCAGATAGCCGGCGTCGGTACAGCTGCCGGCCTTCGCGACACTGTGCTTGCCTATGCTGACACTTCGGCAGTCAGGCTCGCCTTTACCTCAGAGGGCTACGGACCGTCAGACCACTCTTCGTTTTACGGAAAGAACATCCCGGTGCTTTCGGTCACCACGGGAGCCCACCTCGATTACCACACGCCGGATGACACACCTGACAAGCTCAATTATGACGGAATGGTGAAGGTGGGTGACCTGCTGTTAGGAATCATCTCATCCGCGGCCAATTCATCTGCCAGGCTTGCTTTCACCGAGGCAGGTCCCAGGGAGCCTACAGGCCCCATGAGCCGCAGGAGAGGTGTCACATTCGGGATCATGCCTGACTTTGCAGGGAATGTGAGCAACGGGCTGAGGGCCGACTTCGTCACGCCCGGCAAACCGGCAGCTCTTGGCGGGATGCAGAAGGGTGACATCATTGTTGCGATAGACAGCAAGCCTGTCAGCAATATTGAGGACTACATGTTCAGGCTCGGTCAGCTCAAGGCAGGTCAGACTGTTTCGGTTGAGGTGTTGCGCAACGGGACCAGGGAGGTCCTGATAATTCAACTATAACTGTATAACAAAATCATCACAATGAAGAGTTTTCTATTCTGGACAATTGCAATCATCATCACGGTGGCAGCCGCGATGTATCAGAGGACTACGGGTCCGACCTATCCCCTTAAAAGTTCGGTGACACTGAACGGGGAAGAGTACTCCTTCGCGCTTAAGCGCAGTCAGACCAACACCCACCCCTGTATGATCAAAATGGAAGTGCCGTCGGAGTTCACGGGAACACTGAATTACCGCCGTTTCCGGGTGAATGAGGAGTGGACCGCCGTTCAGATGAAGCATGACGGTGAGGTGCTGGCCGGTGAGCTTCCCTCCCAGCCTGCTGCCGGCAAGCTGGAGTATTATATTGTGCTCAGGGATCCCTCAGGCAGCGAGACGGCAATCATGAAGGAGAAACCAGTTGTGATAAGGTTCAAGGGGAACGTGCCGGCGGTGATCATGATACCGCATATCCTGATAATGTTTTTTGCCATGCTGCTCTCAAACCTTGCCGGGATAACGGCAGCTGCCGGAACAGGCGCCTGGAAAAGACACGGCCGGTGGGCTCTCTGGCTGCTTCTGGCAGGAGGCATGGTACTGGGTCCGCTGGTGCAGAAGTACGCCTTCGGGGAGTTCTGGACGGGCGTTCCTTTTGGATGGGATCTTACTGACAATAAGACTCTTATAGCTGTATTTGCCTGGATACTGGCGGTTGTGATGAACCGCAAAAAAGAGCGTCCGGGCTATATCATTGCTGCAGCAGTTATTCTGCTGCTTGTTTACTCCATTCCGCATTCTCTTTTCGGCTCTGAACTTGACTATGCAACGGGTACAGTAACACAGGGATAAAAATATTTTTCACTCCTGCTGCTTTTTTTTACCTTGGATGCAGCATTCACCCACCTATGCCGTCATTGAATTGAAGAGTTCAAATACGTGGGTGCAGCGTCAAACATACTTAAACCAGATCTTGCAATAAAGATGGAAAATGTTGAAGCAGCATTCAGGAACATACATCAGGACCTGATTGACGGTTGTCGGACAGGTGACCAGAAGGCACAGTTCCAGGTGTACAAGCTTTACTACAAGGCTATGTTCAACACGAGCCTGCGTATTGTGAACAATGACATGGAGGCGGAAGATGTTATGCAGGAAGCCTTCCTGTCAGCCTTCGAGAAGATTAACACCTACTCGGGCACCGTCAGCTTCGGCGCATGGCTGAAGAGAATAGTGGTCAACAGGTCACTTGACACGCTGGGTAAAAGGAAAGCGATCTTTGAAGACATTGAAAGTCACACAGGAATCCGGGATGACAGTCCTGACGACGCGAATTACAGGGAAGATGTGGACGCACGCGTAGAGGAGGTCAAGGCAGCCATAGAGAGGCTGCCAGAAGGTTACAGGGTGATACTCTCTCTTTACCTCATCGAAGGTTATGACCACGATGAGATAGCAGAGATGCTCAACATCTCAAGCAGCACCTCGAGGTCACAGCTCTCGAGGGCAAAGCAGAAGCTGGTGAGTGAATTGAAGAACAGGAAAATATTTGAAGTATGAACAGACTTGAAGACATAATTAAGAGCAGCAGGGGTGAGTTTGACGACAGGGAGCCGTCAGACGGCCACTTCGAGAGATTCAGTTTCAAGCTGGCCACCAGGCTGCATGCCGGCAAGGCCAAGAGAAGCATCCTGCCCTACCTGCTCAAAGCAGCCGTGGTGACGCTTCTTGTGACGCTCTCGTCGCTCTGGACCTTTGACCACTTCGTCAGGCCCAACCTTAAGAGGACAATGTCGCTCAGCGAAGTTTCTCCGGAGTACCGCGAGGTGGAGAGTTACTATGTGCAGCAGGTGAACTTCATGGAGAATGAATTCACTGCACTGGATCTTACCAACCCGGAACAGAAAGAGGTGCTGATGAAGGAGATGGCCTCAATGGACTCTGTCTATACGGAACTTAAGAAGGAGCTTAAGGCTAATCCGGATGACCAGCGCATAATCGATGCAATGATAAAGCACTACCAGACCAAAATTGAAGTGATGAGCTACATCCTTGATCAGCTCAGAGAGATAAAAGCAGAAACCGCTAATCCAGTCAGCCATGAAAAAGTTGTTAACTAACAAGCGGGTGACACTGTTCGCAGCATTGCTCTGCACAGTCGCCCTGTCCGCCTCGGCACAAGAGGTCAAGAAAGAATTCAAAAGGGAGTTTGTTCCGAAGGACAACTCGACCCTGACGGTAATCAATAAATTCGGGGCTGTGGTCACCGAAACGTGGGACAGAAACAATGTTGTTGTTGATGTAACCGTGAAGATAGAGCACTCCTCCGCGGAAAGAGCCAGGAAGCTCCTTGACATGATCACCGTTCAGTTTACCGAGGCAGACGGTAACCTGAAGGCCGAAACTGTGTTCGACAAGGAATTCTCCTCTATCAGCTGGAAAGGTTCAAACAATAACTTCAGCATCAACTATAATATCAAGATGCCGGCAAACGTCAATCTAGACATCGACAACAAGTACGGAAATGTTGTCATTGACGATGTCTCCGGGCATGCGATGCTCAACGTCAAGTATGGTGATCTTACCGTTAACAAACTCACACGGGGTAATGTCAAGCCGCTCAATACGATAATAGTGGCCTACGGAAAGGCAACTGTGTATGAGCTTGGATGGGCAGAGATCAACGCACGATATGTGGGTATGTTCAGCGTGGAAAAGGCAACCGCCCTCCTTGTTGACAGCAAATATTCAAAGGTTTCGGTGACCCAGGTGAGTTCACTGGTGGCCGACAGCAAGTATGACGGTTACAATGTCGGCGCTGCCAACAACATAGTAGTGATGGGCGGTTATACCGATCTCAGGTTCAAGAAGGTAAACAAGAAGCTCGAGGTGGAGACCAAGTACGGTAACCTTTCTGTTGACGCCATCCCGGCAGGATTTGACAAGGTAACAGTAAAGGCAGGCTACTGCGCAGTAAGACTGGGTATTGATCCGTCAGCATGTTACAGGCTCAACGCAAGCAGCTCCTACGGAAGCGTCAGGCTGGATGAGTCGCGTTTCTCTCCTGACAGGAGGATTGTTGGGAACACTTCAACTGAGATGGCCGGGAAGGTAGGGAACTGCTCCTCTCCATCGTCTGAGGTAAACATAGATACATCATACGGTTCGGTTAAGCTGGACTGAGCTGACAGTAACGAATCATAATGACCGGCGGCGTCCTTTTGCGGGGCGCCGCTTTTATTTATGGTTTTTGCGGATTTGCTGGCATGCTGTGTGGTGGCAGCAGGTGTCCGATACTGCCAGGACCTATGCGGCCCCTTCAGCCCGCCTGAACCAGTCGTGCCCCTCAGAGCTTATCCGGCACTTAATCGTGCCCCGCAAAAAGAGACTAGCCCTCTCGCCTGCTACTGCCTCCTACTCAGAGTTTGTCAGGCTCGTCAGAGAATATAAAGACGCCGGTTTTGCCTGCAGAGGTGCGATAGCCCCGGTACATCCCCTCGGAGTTGAAGGGCATGCTCACATTCCCCTTGCGGTCAACAGAGACGATTCCTCCTGAGCCTCCGGCCTTTACAAGCTTTTCGTGTACCACAACACGTGCAGCCTCATCGAGGCTTAGCCCCTTATAGTCCATCAGTGCGGAGATATCATGGGCAACGGTGTATCTTATGAAGAACTCACCGTGGCCGGTGGCCGAGACAGCGCAGGTGGCGTTGTTTGCATAGGTCCCTGCCCCTATTATTGGCACGTCCCCGATACGGTTATACCGTTTGTTTGTCATCCCGCCGGTGGAGGTACCTGCTGCAAGGTCACCGTTCATGTCAAGCGCGACGCAACCAACAGTTCCATGCTTTTCTTTCTCGAGGGCACGCTGCAGCTCCCTGAATCGTGATTCCTCGCGAAAGTATGACGGGTCAACAATCTCAAGTCCCTTTTCGGCAGCAAACTCCGAAGCGCCTTTGCCTGTTAGCATCACATGGGGCGACTGTTCCATCACTGCGCGGGCTGCGGTTATGGGGTTGCGGATGTCGGTAACGCCTGCCACAGCGCCGGCGGCGAGGCTGCTGCCGTCCATGACGGCAGCGTCAAGCTCATTGCGCCCCTCGTGGGTAAAGACGGCCCCTTTGCCCGCGTTGAAGAGGGGCGAATCTTCCATCATTCTGATGGCGCGCTCAACGGCGTCAAGGGCCGAGCCGCCGGCGCTCAGCACGGCGGCGCCGCTGTCGATGACGGCCTGCATCACTCTCCTGTACTCGGCGTCAGCCTCAGGGGTCATGCGTGCACGGGTGATGGTCCCGGCGCCGCCATGGATCACAATTGCCCACGGAGCACCCGTTTTCGGGAGCAGGAGATCAACCTCCATCACCGCCTTTATTGCGCGGTCAGAGAAGAAGTCGCCCGCAGGGAAGAGCGAGAAGCGGCCTGCACCTTCATAGTTATCCTTATCAATTATCAACAGCTCCTGCTGATCATTGCGGTTCACTATCTCGCTCAGGGTGAAGGCAGCCCTGTAGCCGTCAAGACCGGCAATTACGACAATTCCCTTCTGCAGTGCCTCCGGAGAGAGGCTGTAATAATCTTTAAGAAGCTCATGGAGCATGGCTCCATTGAAGGGGGTGGTGCCGTGAATTCCCATCCCCCGGCCGTAGAAGACTGTGTGATAGGTTTCGTTGTCCATTCCCTCCGGCAGCTCTGACAGTATTTCGCGCTGCTTGCCGTTGACACATATCCTCATCGTCTCCGAGAACATCGGGCTCATACCCTTGTTGATCGGGTACTTGCTGTCGAGTGATTTCACGGTGATCTTCACCGGGTTACTGATGTTTCGCGATGTGACCAGGTCATTGCCGGCAACGATCTTCGTTTCGGTTGGCAGGGGCCAGAGATCCTTCGCCTTTGACGGCACAATGCGTGCCACCGAGGTGGCAATCATCAGCCGGTGCATGTTGACCGGGTAGTAGATCTCGCCCCAGGAGAAGACCACGGTCTCACCACGGTCATTTGTGATCTCGACATAGAGATCAATAATGGGTGGGAATTCAGCCTCGTTTTTCTTCTTCAGAACTACCCTGTCAAGGATGTCATAGACTGAATAACCGTCATAACGGTAAGCACCCGTGAAGCCTACTGCTCCGTCACTCAGGGTTGTTTCCTTGACGGTTATGCTGTGTTTCGGCAGGCGGGTTATGTCAACGGTCATATCCTTCTCAATCTCACCTGTGACAAGGATTTTTGTGCTTCCCTTCAGCTTTACCGTGGGCGCATCATCATAAAAATCGTTTGTCTGCCCGGCGGCCGGTATCGTCATCAGCAACACCAGTGCAGATAAAATAAGAATCAGTTTCTTCATGGTTCAGGTATTTCGTTATGCAAATCTATTCATTTCGGAATGGGGTGCAAATGATTTAAAACAGGTTTGGGTGGCGCCCCGCCAGTTCACGCTCAGATATCCAGCTCCACCAGTGTTATTCCTGCCCCGCCGCGCTCAACATGCTCATCCATTGCGCTTTTTATGGCGCCGGTTGACTCCAGGTACTGCCTTATCATCTGTCTCAGGATGCCGTTCCCCTTGCCATGCAGTATGCGCAGGCTCCTGTACTGGATCATGAGGGCAGTGTCAATGAACTCCTGTACCACCTGCAGCGCCTCCTCGGTACGCATGCCGCGCACATCGATCTCAGGATTGAACTTGTTTCGGCGGGCCGTAAGCGACCAGTCTATCTTCTGCTGCTTCGTGCCTGCAGATGCAGCCTTCTTCTGCTCCTCATCCGTTACCGGCTCCGTCCTGCTTATATCCACACTCATCTTCAGGCTGCCGGATATGACCTGTATCTTTTTTCCCCGTATCTCTGTCACCTGGGCCACCGTATCGGTGCCGGAGATCTTCACATAGTCGCCCGGAGCAAGCGCCGTCTTCTTCTTTTTCACCGGCTGCGGAGGCTCCTTCTTTGCCGTGATCCGCTTCACGATGCTTTCCGCAGGGGTGTCAATCCGCGGTTTTGCTGCCACAGGCACCTCTGCTTGCTTCTCCGCCTTGTCAAGGTGTTCACGGAACGAGTCAAGCTCCTCGCGCACCTCCTTCGTCTTCTCCTTCTCTGCCTGTGCCTCGCGGATTGTTCGGATAGTGTTTTCAATCATCCGGTTGGTGTCGCGGAGCATCTCCTCCGCCTTGCTCTTCGCCTGGGTGATGATCTCCTTCTTCTGGGTCTTTATGTCACCAAGCTGAGTCTCATATGTGGCAATCAGTTCCTCGAGCCGCTTTTCGTGGCGACGCACCGCCTCGCGCTTCTTCTCCCAGTAGCGCTTATCACGCGCGATCTCCCGGAGGTTCCTGTCGAAGTCGACGTTCCCCTCTCCTGCCCTGGATGCTGCATCTGCAAGTATCTCCTGAGGCAGGCCAATCTTTTTCGCAATCTCGAAGGCGAATGAGCTTCCCGGCTTCCCCTGATCAAGGCGGAACAGAGGCTGCATCATCTGGTTGTCAAACGCCATCGCACCGTTGCTTATCCCTTCCTGCGCAGTGGCGAAGTGTTTCAGGTTTGTATAGTGGGTGGTTATCACCCCGTAAGCTCCCCGTTTGTTCAGCTCCGCGAGTATCGCCTCGGCGAGCGCCCCGCCAAGGACAGGTTCCGTCCCGGTGCCGAACTCGTCAATCATCACCAGCGACCGGTCATCGGCGTGCCGGAGCATCTGCTTCATATTTATAAGGTGGGAGCTGTATGTGCTCAGGTCGTTCTCAAGGCTCTGTTCGTCGCCGATATCGATAAAGAACTTGCCGAAGATCCCCGCCTCGGTCCCTTCTCCTACCGGGACAGTCATGCCGCATTGCAGCATATACTGGACCAGTGCCACCGTTTTGAGGCAGACCGACTTTCCCCCGGCGTTTGGGCCGGAGATGACAAGTATCCGTTCCCGGCTGTCAAGAGTGATTGTAAGCGGCACTACCTCCCGGCCTGCCGTGCGGGCAAAGGAGAGTGTGAGCAGAGGGTGACGGGCATTTATCCATCTGATGTGCGGGGTGGCAGCTATGGCAGGCATGATACAGTCGAGCCTGTTGCCGAAAATTGCCTTCGCCCTGATGAAGTCAATCTCCGCCAGGAAGCCGCAATTCTCCTGCAGGTCGTCTATATAGGGCCTGATCGTATCGGCAAGGGCTGTCAGGATGCGAACTATCTCGCGCTTTTCCTGGTGCTCCAGCTCGGTAATCTCGTTGTTCAGTTCAACCACCTCTGCCGGTTCTATGAATACAGTCTTACCCGTGGCTGACTCGTCGTGAACGAAGCCCCTGATCCCTCTCTTGTTTGACGCGCTGACGGGTATCACTCCCCTGCCGTTGCGTACGGCCACGGTAACATCGCGGTCAATGATGCCGTCGGCCTGTGCCTGCCTCAGAACTGAATGCAGCTTTCGCACCGCCGCGAGGTTCTTCGAGGCCAGCTCGCCACGAATTGTCTTCAGGGCCGGAGAAGCGCCGTCGCGAACCTTTCCCTCCTTGTCGATGATCCGGTCAATAGCTTCTGTGACAAACGGATAATAAACGACTCTGCCGGTCAGCTCCGTAAGCAGAGGGTAGCGGCCATCCTTCCTGTTCTTGAAGAAGCCGAGTATCCGGCGTATTGTATCGAGAGAGCCGCGTAATGCAACAACCTCCTCGAGCTCCGGGAAGGTTCCCTCAACACGGAGTTTCTCGAGGGTCGCATATGGATCATTGTAATTGTCTGAAGGAAACTGTTCGCCATAGGCGAGGATCTGCTGGAACTCGGCCGTAAGTGCAAGCCTCGGCCTCACCTCTTCAGCATTGAAGGCTGGGTGCATCGCTTCAGCCCTCCTGACACCTGCCGGACTCAGGCAGTGACTGAATAGCTGTTCCCTGATCCGGTCAAAGCCGATCTTGAGTTCATATGTGTCTGGATAGATCATCTGATGGTCATCTCAGCACAAAAGTAAAGTTAATTAATGTTAATGCCACACGGGCGTAAAATTTATGACCCTATATTTATTCCGACTTATCCTTAAAAACATGAAAATCCGTTTGATGAATTCCAGGATGGCGCTGGTAGCAGCTCTCCTGTTGGCATTTGTGATGCCTCTCTTTTCGCAGGTGACTGCAGTTGACCTGGAGATGGTCTACAAGATCAGGCAGGAAGGGCAGCGAAACTCTGACATTGAAACACTTGCATATCTGCTGACTGATCTGGCCGGCCCCCGGCTGACAGGATCTGCCGGTCTTGACAGGGCCAATGAGATCGCAAGGGCGAAGATGGCCGAATATGGCTTCTCGAATGTGCGCATTGAGCAGGTCAGCGATTTCAGCCGCGGTGGATGGGATTATACGAAGGCATATGCCGCGATGGTTGCCCCGTATTACAACAACTTCTCCGTCACCCCGGTGGCATGGACTGCCGGAACCAACGGTCTTATAAGGGGCGAAGTGGTTCTGGTTGACATAAAGACAGTTGAGGACATTGAAAAATATCGTGGCAAGCTGAAGGGAAAGATCATCATGGCTCCTTCATCCTCTCAGTACGAGGTAAGTTTCGAACCGCTGGCCAGCAGGCTGACTGACGGGGAATTGTCTGAGCTGGCAATGGCTGATGCCGGCGCCAGGCCGTCGAGGAGGATTATGGGCGATTATATGGCGATGCGCGAGCTGCGGAACAAGATTGTTGAGTTTCTCCGTGGTGAGGAGATCCTCATGAGCATAAGCCAGGGAAGCGCCTTCAACATCCCGAGGTCATCGGGCGCACAGTATGACGGCAAGGGCACTCCTCCCGTGACTGAGATCAACATCCCGCTGGAGGCTTACGGCCGCATGGAGAGGATGTTACGTGCCGGTGAGAAGGTGGAAATGGAGGCAGAAGTAAATGCAACTTTCACCCCCGGCAAGAGCGTATACAATGTGATTGCAGAGATACCCGGCACAGATCCGAAACTGAAGGACCAGGTAGTGCTGCTCGGAGCGCATATCGACTCATGGCATGGCGGCACCGGCGCTGCAGACAACGCATCAGGATGCATTGTCATGATGGAGGCACTGCGCATACTGAAGGCGCTTGACGCCAAACCGCGCAGAACCATTCGCGTGGCTCTCTGGGGCGGCGAAGAGCAGGGTCTGCTCGGCTCAAGGGGTTATGTTACCAAATACCTGTATGACAGGGAGAAGAGCGAAAAGAAACCCGGCTTTGACAAGTTCTCGGTCTATTTCAACATGGACAACGGCACAGGCCGTTACCGCGGCATCTACCTGCAGGAAAACAACCTCGTCAGGCCCTGGTTCGAGGCGCTTATGGAGCCTGTGAAGGACATGGGATTCAACACAATCACGATAAGAAACACCGGAGGCACCGACCATCAGAGCTTTGACGGCGCCGGCCTGCCGGGATTCCAGTTCATCCAGGACGAGATAGAATACGGCCGGGGTTATCATACGCTTGCCGACACCAGGGAGCGTCTCCTGGTACCCGACCTGAGGCACAATGCTATAATAACGGCATGGCTGGCATGGAACGCCGCGATGTCAGAACAACTGGTTCCCCGCAAGCCGGAGATGAAATCAACGCAACAGAGATCACCCTACGGGTTCTGAAGGGCTGAATACAATTAACTGTTTTTCTATTCTGTTTGAAGAAGAAGAGGCTGACCCCGAAAAAGGTCAGCCTCTCTTGTTTCATTGAATCCGGGGCGATCGCCCTCTGCAGCCGGGGTCACTGCCCCGGCTGTTATCAGGATCAGGGCCCGTCGCAACCGGGGGTCAACGAACCTCTGTCGCCACGTTATTCCTTAATCCCCTCGAGGTCAAGCATGAATGCATACTCAAGCGCGGTGGTCTTAAGTCTTTCGAACCTGCCCGATGCACCGCCATGGCCTGCGGTCATGTTGACATCCATGATGAGGATATTGTCATCAGTCTTCATGTCGCGCAGTTTGGCAACCCACTTGGCGGGCTCCCAATACTGCACCTGTGAATCCCAGTAACCGGTTGTGACAAGCATGTTGGGATAAGCCTGCGCCTTCACCTGGTCGTAGGGTGAGTATGAAAGCATATAGTCATAATACTCCTGCTTGCGAGGATCGCCCCACTCGTCCCATTCGAAGGTGGTGAGAGGAATTGTTTCGTCAAGCATCGTGCTTACCACGTCGACGAACGGAACCTGTGCGATGATGCCGTTGTAGAGTGCGGGTTCCATGTTCGCGATGGCGCCCATAAGGAGACCGCCTGCGCTGCCGCCCATTGCATAAAGCTTCTCAGCCGAGGTGTACTTCTCATTGATAAGGAAACGTGCACAGTCGTTGAAGTCAGTGAAAGTGTTGATCTTCTTCAGCAGCTTGCCGTCCTCGTACCACTGGCGACCCATCTCGCTGCCTCCCCTGATATGGGCGATGGCAAAGACGAACCCCCTGTCGAGCAGGCTGATGGCTGTTGAACGGAACGACGGGTCAGTTGAGTATCCGTATGAACCGTATGCATAGAGCAGCATCGGCGCGGTGCCGTCCTGTGCGAATCCATTGCGGTAAACCAGGGAGACCGGAACCTGTGTGCCGTCAGAGGCTGTTGCCCAGAGGCGCTTCGACTCATAATTACTCTTGTCGAATCCGCCAAGAACGCTGTCCTGTTTCAGCAATGTCTTTGTCTTTGCTGCCATGTCGTAGTCATAGACCGAGTTGGGGGTTGTGAGCGACGAGTAGCTGTACCTCAGAAGGGAGGTGTTTCCGTTGGGGTTGACGCTGATACCGGCGGTGTATGTCTCCTCACCGAAATCGAGGTAGTGTTCCGATCCGTCAGTCAGGCTCATGACTCTCATGTTGGTCAGACCTTTGATACGCTCATCAGCAACGAGATAATTGTCGAATATCTCGAAATTTTCCAGGAGCACATCGCTGCGGTGAGGTATCACTTCCTTCCATGCTGCCATGCCTGTTTTGTTGTCAGGACATGACATCAGCTTGAAGTTCTTCGCGCCATCAATATTGGATCTGATGTAGAAAGTGCCGTTGAGGTGATCGATATTATAAAGGTGGTCAACCTTGCGGGGTTCAAAAACGGAAACACCCTTGTCAGGATTGGCCGATTCAATCAGCCGGACCTCTGTGGTCAGGGTATGATGCGAAACGATTGTGATGTATTTCTTGCTCTTGGTCTTGCCAAGCTGTACGGCGAAGGTCTCGTCGGCCTCGTTGAAGACAACCTTGTCTTCCGATGCCGGAGTGCCGAGGACATGCTTCATGATTGTTGCTGCCCTCAGTGTTTCCGGGTCTTTCATGACATAGAAGAGGGTTTTGTTATCGTCAGCCCAGACGCTCTGGCCGGTTGTATTGATGATGTTGTCAGGCAGGAGTTCGCCCGTGGTCATGTTCTTAACGTAGACAGTATACTGCCTGCGGCTGACATGGTCAACGCTGTATGCCAGCAGGTTGTTGTCAGGAGAGACAGCCACTCCGCCGACGCCGGTATATTCATGACCCTCGGCAAGAAGGTTGACATCGAGGAGCACTTCAGGAGCTTCAGCTCCCTCTTTTTTCCTGTAGATGACAGGGTATTCCTTTCCGGGGAAGTACTTTGTCTGATACCAGTACCCGTTGTCAAGGTATGGGACGGTTTCGTCGTCTTCCTTGATGCGTCCCTTCATCTCTTCGAAGAGTTTCTGCTGAAGAGGATCGGTGTGTTTCATTACGGCATCAGCGTAATCGTTTTCCGCATTCAGGTAAGCGAGTACCTTAACAGTCTGTGAATCTGGCGTCTCAGCATTTTTCTGGTCATCGCTGAGGCGGATCCAGAAGTAGTTGTCTGTTCGTTCGTTACCATTGCTTTCAACGACGAACGGAATTTTCTCAGCCACGGGAGGCTGGGCTTTCTTGCCGCATGATGTGATGACAAGAGCCACCGCGGCGGTGAGAAGGAAAAGTGTCTGTTTCATAAATAAATGGTTTGTGTTATAATGTTTATTTACAATTCTTTATCCCCTACTGGGATTATCCAACGTATCCGGTTTTCTGGTAAAGTCAATGAATGCCTGTAGGGCATTAAGAATTGTATGGGTGGGTGGGTCATGTCTTTTACAATTCTTGATCCCCTACGGGGATTTTCCAATATAATCAATTTTCTGTCCTGACTTCCGGCTGAAGACTCCACTACTGCCTATTGCCTATTGCCTATTGCCTGTATTGACTCCTTTCAGGCTCAGCTGGATACGATTGCGTGTACGGTCAACTGAGACCACCCGCACCATCAGATGCTGGTGAAGTTTGACAACCTTTGCCGGATCATCAACATAGCGGTCAGCCATCTGCGAGACGTGCACCAGGCCATCCTGCTTGACACCGATGTCTACAAACGCACCAAACTTGGTGATGTTTGTCACGATACCCGGCACTGTCATCCCCTCCTTCACATCGTCAATCGAATGAATGTCGGCAAAGCTGAACTCCTGTATCGCCGAGCGCGGGTCACGACCCGGCCTGGCAAGCTCCTGCATAATATCCTTCAGTGTCGGCAGTCCTGCCGCAGCAGTAACATAGTTCTCTATCCTTATAGCTTTTCTTTTATTTTCATCGCGGATAAGGTCTTCAACTGTGCACCCTGCATCCTTCGCCATTCTTTCCACAATATGGTAGCTCTCGGGGTGTACAGCAGAGGAATCGAGCGGGTTGGCGGCGCCGCGTATCCTGAGGAATCCGGCAGCCTGTTCAAACGCCTTTTCCCCCATCCTCTTCACCTTCAGCAGCTCAGCCCGTGAGCGGAAGGGACCTTTTTCAGTGCGGTGGTCTACGATGTTCTGTGCCATCTTCGGGCCGATGCCCGAAACATATGTAAGAAGATGCGGACTGGCCGTGTTCACCTCCACCCCCACGGCGTTGACGCATGACATAACCACCTCATCGAGGCTGGCCTGCAGGCGGGTCTGATCCACATCGTGCTGGTACTGCCCCACCCCTATCGATTTGGGATCAATCTTGACAAGTTCTGCCAGCGGGTCCATAAGGCGGCGCCCGATGGATATTGCCCCGCGGACGGTAACGTCGTGATCAGGGAACTCATCCCGTGCTGTTTTGGAGGCCGAATAGATTGAAGCGCCGGCCTCGCTGACCACATATATCTTTATCCCTGAATCGGCCGGGAGGTATGAGCGGACGAACTGTTCAGTCTCGCGACTGGCAGTTCCGTTGCCTATTGCAATGGCCTCCGTCTGGTAGCTGTCCACCAGGGCCAGCAGCCTGCTTACACTGCGGGCAGTCTCATTCTGCGGAGGATGGGGATATATGACGTCATGGTGCAGCAGGGCACCCTGCCTGTCGAGGCATACAACCTTGCAGCCTGTTCGTTGTCCCGGGTCTATCCCCAGCACGTTCTTCTCGCCAAGCGGAGGTGCAAGAAGCAGTTGCCGCAGGTTTTCGGCAAAGACGCGGATTGCCTCCTCATCAGCCTTCTCCTTCGATGTCTTTCTGAACTCCGTTTCCATCGACGGTGCAAGGAGCCTGTTCCAGCTGTCTGCAACAGCCTCGCGCACCTGCCTTGCAGCTTCGTTGCTGGCTTTTACAAACTGCTTCTCAACAATGTTCACTGCCTCCTCCTCCGGCGGCATTATTGTCAGTCTGAGGAATCCCTCTTCCTCACCGCGGCGCATGGCCAGCAGACGATGTGACGGGCAGCGCCGGAGCGGTTCGTGCCAGTCAAAGTAATCGCTGAACTTCACCCCCTCCTGTTCCTTGCCTTTGACCCCTTTTGATGTTATGACGGCATCACGTTCATACAGGCGCCGGAGTGAACCGCGAACCTGATCGTTTTCGCTTACAATCTCTGCAACGATGTCACGGGCGCCGGCCAGTGCGGCATCGGCGCTCTCCACGGCATCACCAAGGTATTTTGCAGCCTCTGTCTCCGGGTCACCGGGTTTCTGTGCCATCAGCCACAGAGCAAGCGGCTCGAGCCCCTTCTCGCGGGCCACGGAGGCGCGTGTCTTCCTCTTTGGCCTGTAGGGCAGGTAGAGGTCCTCAAGCTGCGAAATCGTCAGGGCAGCATTGATCTTCGCCAGGAGCTCCGGCGTCATCTTCTCCTGCTCCTCGATCGATTTTATAATGGCTTCCCTTCTCTTTTCGAGCTCCTTCAGCCTTTCATACTCATCGCGGATCTCTGCCAGCTGCACCTCGTTCAGACTGCCGGTCACCTCCTTGCGGTAACGGCTGATGAAGGGTATTGTTGCACCGTCGTCAAGCAGCCTGAGAGTGTTCTCAACCTGCCAGTCGTGCAGTTGCAGCTTCTGGGCTATAGTTTTTATATGCAGTGATGGGTCCATGATTGCTATTCAACGTAGATTACCAGCCCTTTGAGATATTCGCTTTCCGGGTGGTATATATTGACCGGGTGATCAGCCGGTTGTCCCGTCTGATGGAGTATCCGTACGTTACGGCCGGTATTTGCTGCCGCCACGAAGACGGAACGCCGGAAGTCGTCGCGGCTCACAACCTGGGAGCATGAGAAAGTGAAGAGTATGCCGCCGGGTTTTATCTTCTGTATAGCTATGGCATTCAGCCTCCTGTAGCCCTGCAGAGCCTGGTTAAGGGCAGTCTGATGCTTCGCGAAGGCGGGAGGATCAAGTATTATGAGGTCATATTCGCGCTTCATGCCGGTCAGGAACCCGAATGCATCGGTGGCAATTGACTTATGGCGCGCATCATCCCCGAAATTGAGCTTTATGTTCTCATCCGTCAGTGCCATGGCTGAAGCGGAACTGTCAACGGTATGGACCATTGCAGCATTGCTCATTGCATACACTGAGAAACCTCCGGTATATCCGAACATATTCAGAACGTTCCTGCCGCTGCTGTACTGGCGTAACAGGCTGCGGTTGTCACGCTGGTCGATAAAGAAACCTGTCTTCTGCCCTTTTTCCCAGTCGACCCTGAACCTGAAGCCGTTCTCTGTCACGATGGTTCCGGGCTCACCGTTGCCGCCGGTTATATAACCATTGGCCGGATTAAGCTTTGCCATGAAAGGGAGTGTTCCCTCGCTCTTGTCAAAAACTGCTGTTACAAGGCCTCCGGTCACTTCCGGAAGCAGTTCAGCGATCAGTTTACGGATATGCCAGAATCCGGCTGTATGAGCCTGAAGAACTGCCACCTTTCCGTAGATGTCAACTATCAACCCCGGAAGTCCGTCACCCTCGCCGTGCACGAGGCGCCAGGCGTCCGTTGCACTGTTGCCGGCTATGCCAGCACTGATGCGGTAACGGAAGGCATCCTCAAGTTTCTTTTTGAAGAACTCGCGGTCCGGGGTGCATCTGCCGAAGGAAAAGATGCGGACGGCGATTGATCCCGGGGCCCAGTGGCCTGTTGCCAGGTAGGTATTGTCAGAGGCAAACACCTCAACCACATCACCTTCGCGGGGTTTTCCCTGAACGGAGTATACAGCACCGGAGAAAACCCACGGGTGGTATCTGCGGACTGACTGTTCCTTCCCTTTTTTCAGAATTATGCCAGCCAGTGTCTTTGTGTCGGTCATTTCAGTTTTCATTTCTATCGGGGGAGTTTGGCCTCCGGATGCCGTTTCATTGGTGTGAGTGGCTC
>JAEYZD010000205.1 GCA_023430725.1 Bacteroidota bacterium
TCAACGGGTTTCATGATGCAGCCAATTCAATAGCAACCGTAGTGTCAACGAAAGTGCTCACGCCGTTCCAGGCAGTGCTCTGGGCGGCCTCATTCAACTGGCTTGCTTACCTGGTCTTTGAGCTTAACATTGTTGACACAATTGCGAAGATAGTTGACACATCGGCAATCACACTGATGGTAATCCTTGCAGGCATCCTGGCGGCAATCCTCTGGAACCTTCTGACCTGGTACCTGGGCATCCCTTCCAGTTCATCTCATACCCTCGTGGGAGGGTTTGCCGGCGCTGCCATTGCCTTTACAGGCTGGGATGTGGTGCATACGGGAAAGATAGCCGTTATTGCAGCATTTATTTTCCTCGCTCCCCTGCTGGGCATGTTCATGTCGTACCTGCTTTCGATTGCTCTGCTGTGGATAAGCCGAAAGGGCAATCCTTTCCGGCTGGAGAAGCGGTTCAAGGGCTTCCAGCTGCTCTCATCAGCGCTATTCAGCCTCGGTCACGGGGGGAATGACGCGCAGAAGGTCATGGGCATAATTGCAGCGGCACTGATGGTCTATTTTAACGGTGCACACGATGTCCCTCACTGGGCGCATATAGAGATGGTCAACGGGAAGGTGCACGACATACCGCACTGGATAGTGCTTGGCTGTTATTCGGCAATAGCGCTTGGAACCCTTATCGGAGGCTGGCGAATCGTCAAGACGATGGGCTCGAAGATCACAAAACTGACTCCTTTTGACGGTGTTGCAGCCGAGGGCGCCGGAGCTATTCTTCTTTTCGGGACTGAGGCATTCGGTATTCCGGTAAGCACCACCCATACAATAACCGGAGCGATCATGGGAACAGGACTCACAAGAAGGGTTACCGCAGTCAGATGGGGAGTAACAATCAACCTGCTCTATGCCTGGATACTTACAATACCGGTATCAATGCTTCTTGCAGGAGGACTCTACTATCTCCTTTCAGCATTAACCGGAATCAGGTAATCGCTGGCTCCGGTAATCTCTGCTCCAGGGCTATTCCCGCATTTATGGCAGCTGGTGTGGCTGACAGTAAGGCTTCTTACATTGATTCAAAGCCCCTTACAGATCCGGGAGTGGTCTTGTGAAGATCAAATACAATGATTTCGTTTTCTCCCTGCTTAAGCCATGATGCCGGACAGTAAAGCCGTGTCTGGGGTCCGATCTCCCAGTAGCGGCCGAGGTTATGACCGTTAACCCAGACAAATCCCTTAACGAAATTAGTCATATCTATAAAGGTGTCGGCGGTGACATCCAGATTCAGGATACCTCTGAAAAAGACTCCGGGCTTGTGCTGATCCGGCCCGGTGGCAGGAAGTGACTCTGCGTAGCCGTCGCTCATCGGGAACCCCCTGACCTCCCAGTTCATCAGAGTCATCCCGTTGAGGATAACTCTGTCGGTAATTCCCTTGCGGTCAATCATATGATGGGCAAAATTGATCCTTCCCATAGCTTCGGTAAAGATCTCCAGCACGGGAAAATCAGACGCCGTGGCGGGAAGATCAAGGCTGTTAATACCCAGTCGGCGATCGAGTGTGCCCACATATTTCCCGTCGAGGAAAACAGTGGCATAATCGTGAATGTCTATCACAGTCAGCTTTCCGCTTTTATGTCCGGTCAGCTTCGTGCTGTACAGGATGAATCCGTAGTCCTGCCCGTATGCTTCGATCGGTTTTGGCTGCACGCTCCTGACAGGTTCCGGAAGATTGTCCCAGACGGAAGTGAACGGTGCAAGTTCAGTCTCTGGGAAGCTCATGACCGGAATGGGATCCGGTATTGGGGGCAGTTTGGTCTTTTTCGGCAGGTAAGAACCGATCAGTTTTCTCAGCGCCATGTATTTGGCGGTTGCCCGTCCCTGCTCATCAACAGGGGCATCATAGTCATAGCTTGTCAGATCGGGTTCATATCCCTTTCCGCCCGAGTTGGCCCCGGCGGTAAAGCCGAAGTTGGTGCCCCCGTGGATTACATAGAAGTTGAATGATTTACGGTTATCCATCAGGAACCTGACCTCGCGAAGGAGGGCTCCTGTATCCGGCCTCGCCCAGCCTTCGCCCCAGTGGGTGAGCCAGCCCGGGTAGGTTTCGCTTGAGAAGACCGGCACTCCGGGATTCATCCTGCGGGCAAGTTCAAAATCCTTTTCGGAGCTTCCTGAGTCAAGCCCTACCGCGCAACCCGGAAGAGTACCTGCCTCAAGCATATAGGTAGTGGGGCCGTCTCCGGTGAAGAATGGTACCCAGATGTCATTCCTTTCCCATATGTTTTTGAGCTCCATCATATATTCGCGGTCATTGCCGTAACTGCCGTACTCATTTTCGATCTGGATCATGAGTATCCCTCCTCCGTTTGAGATCAGGTGAGGGCGGAGTTCGTCAGCCAGTCTTGATATGTACCGTTCGGCTGCCTTCATGTAGACGGGGTCCTTGCATCTGACCTTAATTCCCGGATGACGCAGCAGATACGGAGGGATTCCCCCGAACTCCCACTCGGCGCATACATAGGGCCCCGGTCTGATGATGACCCACATGCCCTCCTCCTGTGCCGTGGTTATGAACCGCGATATATCCCTGTTGCCGGTACGGAAGTCATAGATCCCTTCCTCTGCCTCGTGATGATTCCAGAAGAGGTAAGCGGAGACAGTATTGCATCCCATTGCCTTCGCCATCTGTATCCTGTGGCGCCAGTACTCGGCCGGCACCCTGCCGGGATGAATTTCTCCGCTGATGATCTGGAACGGTTTCCCGTCAAGCAGGAATTCCTCAGTCCCGAGTGCAAAGGTATGCCCGGCTCCGCGTGGCTGTGCCGCAAGTGCGGCTGTCAGCAGCGTTAAGGTCAGTACAAGGGCAAAACGACCAATCATCTGATTGTCATTCATGACATGTAACTTATTTGTTTTCAGTATGCAGTCTCTTTCAGACAGTGCTCTTGTTCCATGTCGGGAGCACCTGCTGTTTAAAGGTCTCCTTCTCTTTTATAAGAGCCTCCATATCAAGGCCGATAGCCTTCTGTGCTCCTGATTTTGACGAGATGTCCGGCAGTGTTACCGTTTCAATCCCTTTGGAGGAGAGAACCCTGGCAAGGCCGATTCGTGCTTCCAGCCCTTTCATGATCCCGTTGCTGAGGATAGAGGCTACCTCGATGGGTGCATGGAATGATCCGCCGTGGCTGGCAGCACAGAAGTCCCATCGCCACTGCGACTGTCTGATAAGCGCAAGGAGCGGCTTCATTGAGGCTTCGTCAGCCCCTGCTTCCCATGCGGCTTTCGCCTCATAATGAGCAGTAACGAGTATCTCTTCGAGGTAATTCCTCAGGTCAGCTATCTTGTCCTGGCGTTCGTACACGTTGGTCATCAGTTCCTCCTCGCTCTGCCTGTGGCACGTTGCGCAGGTACTGGAGATCATGTTGAGCGGGCTCTGGACATGGTGGCTTGTGTATTTAACTCCGCCCTCGGCGATGAAAGGCATGTGGCAGTCGGCGCAGGCTACTCCGCGCTGGCCGTGGATGCCCATCTTGAACAGTTCATAATCAGGATGTTGTGCCTTGAGCATGGGAGCTTTGCTGACGGTATGGGTCCAGTCGGAGAACTCATAGCTGTCATAGTAGCTTTCAATAGCGTCAGCAGTCATCCCCTTATCCCAGGGAAAGGTAAGGTATTTGCCCTCGCCCTTGAAATAGTATTCCACATGACACTGTGCGCACACCAGGCTTCTCATCTCCTGGTGGCCTGCCTCCTCAATCTTCTTCCCCTGTCTCTCGTAGGCCTCCCTGAGCGCGGGACGGGTGATGGTGAGGGTCATGTTTTCAGGATTGTGGCAGTCAGCGCAGCCTATTGTGTTGTTCATCTCCGGTCCAAGTTCCGCCCATGTTGCCTTGTAGAAGCTTTCAGCTCCCATTTTTTCAATCAAACGGGGTACGTCCGGGCTTTTGCAGGCCCAGCATGTGCCTGGCTGCGGGCCGGCTTCCGGGGTCATCGGTGCTCCTGTACGGAGGGTGTTGCGTATATCCTCAACGGCCCAGTAATGACCGCGGGCCTGGGAGTAATCCTTGGAGAAGGCATAACCTGCCCACAGTACTACCATCTCAGGATCGGTTGACAGCACGTCGAGCGGTTTGCTGCCGGCATGTTTGCTGCGGAAGGAGGTGTCGGCAGTCATGAGCCACGACTTGTATTCCCTGGGATAGAACTTGCCCCAGACGCTGTTGTCAGATTCGAAAGGTCTGAGGTCTGTTGGCGGGCGGTATGCATACTTGGCTTCGCTGCGTCTCTCAACAACTGATGAGGCGAGCATTCCGAGCAGGAATACGATGAGGGCTGTGGCAAAGAACAGGAGCCAGCCTGCCCACGGTTTTTCCGAGATGAATTCCCTTATGGACATAGGTTTGGGTTTATAGGTTAACTAAAGGTTGTCTTTCAGAGTAGGTGTGATGGCGAACTGTGTCGATGAGATGCTGTTCACCCTGTCATGCGGGGTGTT
Source organism: Bacteroidota bacterium (assembly GCA_023430725.1). Lineage (GTDB taxonomy): Bacteria > Bacteroidota > Bacteroidia > Bacteroidales > VadinHA17 > SR-FBR-E99. The sequence continues at coordinate 4,493 of JAEYZD010000205.1, forward strand.
CCTGTGGCAGTCAAGGCAATGTCTCTCCCTTATGTCTGTCATTGCCTCAAGAGGTCTCCCGGGACCGTCGCTGAATAGTGATTCATGGCAGCGCAGGCAGTTCTCCTGCACCACGCGTTTGCCAGGCTCCCTGATATAGATTGAATGGGGCTCTTTGCGAAGGGTGAAGATCGTAGCATGGCGAAGACCGTCACTTGCCTTGAAGTAGTATTTCCGGATGAAACTGTCATGCGGCACATGGCAGGCATTGCAGTCGGTGATGCTGCGGTGCGCACTGTGTGACCATGTGGCGAACTGGGGGGTCATTATATGGCAGTTGATGCATACCCGCGGGTCATCGGACAGGTATGAGGTGGCATTTGAGATCCTAAGCAGGTAGAATCCCAGGCCTGTGAACATGCCCAGGAGTATTATTACGGGCAGCCGCCACTGCGGCGGAGGTGTAAAGAAGCTGATCAGTCTGTTTGGTCTGCTCATTGCAGTTGCCTTTTTTAACCGGTCCTGAAAACTGTATGCTCATCCGGAGCCGGCCATGCCGGCGCGTGGCTGGCTAGAGAAAATTCACAAAGCAGAGGGCCACCAGGGCTGTCCCGTAGCGTTTGTCAATTGTCAGAGACTCCCTGATGACTGTTGGTTCACCAAGGTAATATTCGGCGAAGGTTCTGTCATGCAGGTCATGCAGCACAGTATAAAGCCTCTCTTCGAGGGCTTCCATGTCAAAATAGCCTGCCAGTTCACACACAAGTCCTCCGACTTTCTCCTCACAGGTGTCGTCCTTATACATCCAGGCAAAGATGACCCCGGCTGAGACGTGCTCGCCGTAATAGCCGTTGGCGACAGCCATGATAGTACAAAGTTCTGAACCGTAGGGAGGCATGTCAACCTCGTCAAGGGTCACCAGCCTGGACGTGGCTGGCAGTACCGATGAGTAGTTCATAATGTTGTACTCGGCAATGCCTGCATCATGCAGAGCCATGTGATACGAACCGGGATGGATTGCATATTCACTGCATCCCGAACCCTGGGTTACAAAAAACTCGTTGGGAATTCTGTTTTGGGCGACTTTAACCATTTTTCGTGTCAATAATTTTAGAATTAATTCCGGCACAAGCCGGTTCAGGCAAATATACCTAAAATAAGAAATATCATGCAAGAGGTGGATTGATAATTCATATTCTTCCCAGTGCAAGAACCATTGAAAAGAGTATCACGGTTACCGTGATGTACATTTTTCTGGCTGTGGATGGCTTCATCCCCGGGAAATGGTAGTGGATTGATTCACTCCTGCAGGTCGTCAGGCAATCGCCGCAAAGTGTACATGTAATGCCGGGTTTAAGCCTTAGAATATCATTTCTGCCCAGGGCATCATACCGGCAGACTGTTGAGCAGCGCATGCATTGGGTGCAGTCGTTCCTGATCCTGAGCCTGAACGGGTTTATAAACTTAAGGTAACCGGTCAGTGTTCCCACCGGGCACCAGACGGTGCAATGGATCATCTTTTTCCTGGTGCGTGAGAAAAAGAATATGATCAGCAGTCCGGCAACGCCGGTTATGATTCCGGCCGCAAGGGCCACATCGGCACCTGCTCCTGATACCCTTAATATAAGTGCAACTGCTACAGCCAGCAGGAGAAAGGTGTTCTTCATTGCCATCCTGTTCCTGACCGGTGTACCGGCCTGCTTGCCGCCTGTTACCGCTGAATCGATGGCCCCGAAATAGCAGAACTGACTGCACCAGGCTGGCCCTGAGAGCAGTATGGCTCCGAGAAAGATCAGGGTCATTACCGAGAAACTGCCTCTGTAAACAGGGCCTGAAATTATCATTGCAGGCACAGGCAGATGCAGATTTCCGGACATCAGGAACACCCTGTCAACAACTATCCCCAGTACCAGTTGGAGGAAGAAAACTGCGGAATACAACGACCATGAAAATCGCCTCCACCAGGCAGATTTTCCCGGGATGAGCATATTATACTCAAGGATGAATCCGAATGCCGCCACAAGAGCTATCTGCAGAAATCCGCCGCCTGGGAACAGTCTCTCAAGCAGCAGCAGCGGAGGATCAGTAATTATCTGAACCGGCAGCAGAATCAGAATTACGATGGCTGCTGCCAGAAGGGGAAGTGAATATTTCTCTCTCATAGGCTATACAGGCATCAAAAATAGAAAAAATGCCTTTTGCCAGGTGATGGCCTGGCCGGGAAAAGATTTCGGGCTTTCCCGGGATAATGAGTGCGCACGGTATCAGAAGGATGCCTGATTCAGGTATCAGAAATCAAAAAAAATGTTTTATTTTTACTTAAGCAGTCCTGCACATTGATTTGTTCTTATGTCCCACTGACCGCCGATAAATGTCAAGTCTCACCCATATGCCCAAACTGGCTGGAAAAACCAGGATAATTGCTGTCGTGATTCTTGCGCTCATTCCGGTGCTGAGCCTTTCCGGTCAGTTCAAATCCATCGGGGTTCCCGAGATATGGAATATCGGAAGGAGTGAATACAGGGGCGGGACTCAGAACTGGGACATAGTTGATGATGATCAGGGGAATATCTATGTGGCGAACAATAACGGGGTGCTGAGATTTGACGGCGAAGACTGGGAAATATTTCCATCATCCAACAACTCAATAGTAAGGTCTCTTGCGTACGGCACTGATAAAAAGGTCTATGTGGGCGCCTACAATGAGATTGGTGTCCTTGACAAATCTGAGAGAACAGGTATCCGGTACCGTACGCTGAATCATCTTATCCCGGAGGATGCAAGGAACTTTGATGATGTATGGAATATTTGCCAGACCAGGTCCGGTGTGGTCTTTCAGAGCTTCGAGTCAATATTTATTTACAGGGACAGTACAATCAGGGTTATAAAACCAAGGGAAAGATTCGGCAATTCGTTTTATGTAAACAACGATTACTATGTTGTTGAAGCCGGCATCGGTCTGAGGATGCTTTCAAATGACACTCTGCGGACTGTCAATGATGATCCTTTATTCACCCGCGATGAGATAAATTCACTGATACCCTTGGGTGGAACCGCACTGCTGGTCGGGACAATGAATAACGGGTTATACATTCTTGCAGATCAGGGATTACAGCGCTGGGATACCGAGATATCCCGCGAGCTTGCCAGATCCAAACTCTACTGCGGCTCTGTCCAGAACAAGACGTTTCTTTTCGGTACAATAAAGAGTGGATTGTTCGTGGTGAATGAACGGGGGGAGATACTCGAGAACCTGAGCCGATCCAACGGATTGCAGAATAACACTGTGCTGTCACTGTTCGCAGACCATCAGAATAATGTCTGGCTGGGACTTGATATTGGAATTGATTTTCTGAAAGCGAGTCTTCCCACATCTGTAATCAATGACAATTTCAACATTGCATCAACCTATGCAACTGCTATCTACAAAGGTAGACTGTATATAGGCACCAATCAGGGGCTTTACTCAAAGGAACTTGACAAGATCAGGAGTCATATAAATATCAAGTACGACCTGGTTGAAGGAATGGAAGGACAGGTCTGGAATCTTACTGTCAGGGACGGTGAATTGCTGTGCGGCCATCACAACGGAGCCTGGTCAGTTGACGGGTTGCAATCAAAAAAGCTGACGAATACCAGGGGTGTCTGGAATTTCATGGAAATTCCGGGCCGTGAAAACCTGCTTATCAGTGGTACATATGACGGTTTTATAACCTTCGAAAAGGGGAAAGACGGCAGCTGGCAGTTCGGTAAAAGGGTGGAAGGATTCGATGTGTCATCAAAGGATTTGATAATCAATGATGACAACTCACTCTGGATGAGCCACGGATACCTTGGGTTGTTCAATATTCAGCTTAATGAAAGCCTTGACAGTGTCATCTCTGTGGAGGTCTTCAAAGGGAACGGCAACCTTCCCCCGGAATTGTCTTATTTCCTGCACGACAGGGGGGATGACTTTTTTATCTCCACCAACCAGGGGATCTACCAGTTTGACCGGCAGAACAGGCAATTTTACAAGCCTGACGAACTGAACAGTTTCTTTCGCGATACGGAGCTTCTTTATCTGTTGAAGACAGACTCCAGCCGTAATTTATGGTACTCTGCGAAGAGCGGGATGGGCGTGTTTCGCCTGCTTGAAAACGGCACTTATACTAATATTTCCACACCCTTTCTTGATCTGAACACTGCCCGGGTTTCGCCCTTTGACAACATTTACATTCAGGATCAGAATAATATTTTCATAGGTACGCAAAAGGGCCTGGTTCATTATGATCCTTCAGTATATAAGGACTACTTCGATGAAATTCACGTTTATATAAACACGGTACGAATTTATTCCAAGCGCGAAGATTCGTTATGGTACTGTTCCGGCAATTCTGATACGGGTGAACGCGATCTTAAATCCGGATTCACACTGCCGCATTCATGGAACAACATCTCATTCAGGTTCGCTTCACCGGATATGGAGAATACCGGGCAGATAGAATACAGTTACACATTGCACAATTTTGATGATACCCTGTCTGCCTGGACAAGCCTGAACAGCAAGGAATACACCAATCTTCGAGAAGGCGATTACTGTTTCGAGGTTAAGGCCAGAAACATCTACAACAATGTCAGCAGTTCAGACCGGTACTTTTTCAGGGTGAAGCCTCCCTTTTCCAGATCCTATAAGGCCCTTTTTCTCTATTTCATCCTCTTTGCAGGTCTGATCATGGCTTCAGCTTATCTATACCTGAGGCGGATAGAACTGATCCGTACACAGGAAAAGAACAGGCAGTTTGAGGCTCTCAAAAGGACAGAACAGACACTGGAGGAGCAGAAACAGGCAGCTGAAAAGGAGATTATGCAGCTTAAGAATGAAAGGTTACAGGCTGACATGAAATACAAGAACAAGGAGCTGGCCACTGCAACCTATCATATATTACAGAAGAACAAGTTCCTTAATTCCCTTAAACAGGAATTGTCTGCAATGATTCAGGGAACATCAAATGACGGCACCTCGGGCGAACTGAAAAGACTCATCCGGAAAATCGACCGGGATATACAGAATGAGAATAACTGGGATCTCTTTGATCGTTATTTTGATGAGGTTCACCAGGAATTTCATTCCCGGCTGAAGAAGAAACATCCGGATCTGACGCCGGGAGATCTCAGGCTATGCAGTTACCTCAAAATGAATGTCTCCACAAAGGAGATCGCCCCTCTTATGAACATCTCATTCAGGGGTGTTGAGATCAGCAGGTATCGCCTGAGGAAAAAACTGAAGCTTGACCGGAGTGTCAATATCACAGAGTACCTGATGCAGGTCTGAATCCGGTAAATACTAACTTTAGTGTCTGTTTGTCAAGTAATTGCATTAGTGATGATGTATTATTGATGTGTCTGCAAGGCCAGGCTGATGTATTTTTTGTTGTGAATTCCGTATGGCTATGAGACAAGTTTCAAGTTACTTGAGCCTGGTTTTAACCGAATGCTGACTGTCCCACTGAACGGATCTCATCCTTCAACGGGCCTACCCCTTATGATAAACTAAATCTGTTATACCATGAAAAAAAACCTCCTGTGTCTCTGTTCAGGGCTCCTGTTATTTGCATTATCAGCAGTCCTGAATGCCCAGTCTGACCGTGTGTCCATAGAGAAATCTGATGACGGGATGAAATTAGTCGTTAACGGGACCGATTTCATG
>JAEYZD010000032.1 GCA_023430725.1 Bacteroidota bacterium
TTTGACGGGGCCTTCCATGCCTCATGGTCCTGAAGGCCGATGTAGATATTGTATGGGGTCTCCATATCAGCCTCCACGTGGTAGACCTCACCCAAAGGGATGTGATAATAATGATTCATTGTGAGCCCGCCGTCCCAGGTAGAATAGATCCCGCCGTCAGACCCGAGCATCATGTGCCTGGGATCCTTCGGGTTGATCCAGAAGACCCTGTTGTCACCGAAGTTGGTCTGGAAGCGCTCCTGCTGCCTGCCCAGCGGCCATGTCTTTCCGCCGTCAAGGGTATAGAACATCCCCACACCAACCACGTAAACCTTATCAGGGTCAACCGGGTCAATGGCGATCCTGTTAAAGCTGTATGCCGCCTTGCCGCTGACATCGTTCTTTGCGGGATCATTGATCCTCTTCCACTTCTTTCCACCGTCTCGTGTGATATATACTTCACCCCCGATCAGGTTATCAAATGAGTGATCAGTGAATTCGTCAAAGGGTACGGGTGCATCCGGATCAACACCCGGCTTCACATTCAGGTTCTGAATCACTGCAACAACTATATCAGGATCAGCGCGGTGAATGTCAAGGCCAATCCTTCCGAGAGGACCTGTTGGCAGGCCTCCCGCAAGCACGTTCCAGTTGCGGCCACCGTCAACAGTCTTGTAAATACGGCTCTTTATACCACCCGGCTCATAGTTCCATGCCGTACGCTCCTTCTCATAGGTGGCAGCGTAGAGAATATCAGGATTCAACGGGTTGACAACAAGGTCAATCACACCGGTTTTGTCATCAATATAAAGCACCTTCTCCCAGCTCTTTCCACCGTTGGTGGTTTTATAGACGCCACGCTCCTCATTGGCAGACCAGAGGCTGCCCATCGAAGCAACCCACACCACGGACGGATTGGTGGGATGTATCATTATCCTCGCGATATGGCGTGAATTTTTCAGGCCCATGTTCGTCCAGCTCTTGCCGGCATCAGTCGATTTCCAGATGCCGTTGCCGTAATAGGAAGACCTTGCATTGAATGCATCACCGGTGCCCACCCAAACCACTTCCGGATCAGACGGTGCCACAGCGATGTCGCCTATGGCGCTAGTATTGAACTGATCGGAGATGCATTCGAATGTGGTACCGTTGTTGACTGTTTTCCATACGCCGCCGCTGCGTGGCCCGACATACCATGTGTACTTATGCTTCTCCCCCGGGTTTTCCGGTACAGCCACTGAGCCAACCCAGGCACTGATTCTGAATGCTCCCAGGTTGCGGTAGGTGAAGGCATCATATCCGCCGGGCAGTGACTTCTGTGCCACAAGCGGGAATGACAGCGCGGCAACAACAGTTAAAACAATGATTCTCAATAGGTCTGTCCTGATTCTCTGCATGATAAATTATTTATGGTTTAAAAAATAAGGGCCGCCAATGAATAGCCCATCAGCGGCCCTGTCAAAGTTAACTGAATACTATTTTGTTCCGGACCTCCAGCTGAAAGGCTTGGTATCCCATGCTGTACCTTTCTTGAAATAGTCAGGCTGCCCAAGGACAGAAATTGAAGCATTCTTCTCAATTTCATCCGGTGGATACGGGTTTCTCCTCGGGAAGGTGTTTGTATTAATCACCTGGTTGATTGTTGTAAAATCAAGCCTCGGATAACCGGTGCGGATAAAGTCAAAGTATGATTCGGTAGTCTCAAATGTATTGGCAATGTACTTCTGAGTCATCACCAGTTCCTGAGCTGCCTCGACGGAGGCCGGCATTGTCAGTGCAGGCTGGGCAAGATATGCTGCGATGTCAGCCTCAGGCACACCGTGATACTCCATGTCAGCCCTGATACCGGCCTTAATGGCTGTCTCGGCAGGACCGTACTCACCCTTGAGGGCATGAGCCTCGGCCTTGAGGAACAGGTTCTCCGAATACATCATGATCATGTCCGGATAGGTCTGAGTGCAGTAACTCATTGACCATCTTGACGGCTTGGCTCCGACAATTGACGAAGTGCCGCTGCGATGGCCGACGTAACCGCCGGCATCAGCCTCAGTCCAGAACAGCATCCTCCTCGGGTCATTGAGATCATTCAGAAGGTCAACGATATAAACCGATGGAGTCATACCTGCTGCGGAGTAATCATAAAGCGACTCCTCATAGATATAGCTGTCAAACTGCAAACTGGCCTGGTGCTTCCAGGCACACATATCACTGTTGGACTGCATCCCGTTCTGAAGGTACTGAAGAACCAGGTCAGCCTGGCCGGCAGGTGTCTTGCCCGGAAGATAGGTGAGCCTCATTGCATAGCGTGCCTTGAGTGAGTAGCACAGACGGGTCCATTTTGTAAAGTCAGCACCATAGATGTAATCCTGCGCCGATCCTGGAACAAGATCGCCCGGATCACTGGCGGTAAAGCACTCGATGGCCTCGTCAAGCAGTGAGTTTGCATGTGCATATATCTCTTCCAGTGAGTTGACCTGCGGATAGGGGAATTCCGACCCTTTCAGGGCTTCGTCCAGCGGAGCCTGGTCATAATAGTCTGCCATTGTGAACCAGTGCCACGCAGTTATCACTGCACCTATCCCCTGGTATCGCTTGTTGCCGTTTTCCCTGGCCTTCTCAAGCAAAGCATTGGAGTGCATCAGGGCACCTGAGTATGCATTCCAGATCTCGCCACCGTAATCTGTTGAAATCTCAAACCTTGTCTCATAGCCCTGTGTGCCGTCTGAGGCATACCAGAGTAACCAGTCCTTCATGCCGTTCCACCATACGAAAAAGGTTACGGCCTGCTGGGCCCACTCCGACTCAACGCCAATGAGGTAAACACCCTCGTTGATGGCGGGAGATTCTGTTATTGCATTCGGATCATAATCAATATCCAACCATTTCTGGCATGAGGTCATCATTGACAGAGCCAGAACAATTATGCTGATTTTAATAAGATTCCTTTTCATCTGACTCATTTTAAAGGGTTACATTAAGAGTGACTGTATAGGTACGCATGGACGGGAAACTGTAATTGAACCATGCATTCCCGTTGGAGACACCGTTGGTGTTGGTTTCAACATCAGGTCCGGAGAAACCGTCCTTGAACTTCCTCCAGAGGTTCCTTCCTGAAAGTGAAAGGTCCAGCCCCTTGAGATGAAGAGCATCCGATACTTTTGACGGCATCCTGTAGGTAAGGCTTACTTCCCTCAGCTTTATGAAATCACGCGGCTGAATGTTATCCTCCTCAGTAGACTGACAGACAGTCTGATAATAGCTGCTGTAGTAGGTGTATTCGGTGTTTGTAGGATTGGTTACCACAACTTGCTGGTTATCATAATCGTAATGTCCCATCACGCCGTCAAAGACAATGCGGTTGTCTTCAGGCCTGTTCTCCTGCAGTGAGGAGACTCCGTAATAGGTCAGGTAATGCTCATCGAAGTTGTCAATAAGTCCTCCCTTCTGGATATCAACCTGAGCCATAAGGCTGAAGTTCTTATAAGAGAGCGAGTTTCTGATGCTGCTCACCCAGTCAGGCGATATTTTTCCGAATATCTTCCTCCCTCTCGGGTCAATCATCGGCCTTCCGTATGTTGTGCGGTTCTGACCTGTGGAGCCCTGATCACTGAGAACCAGGTTGCCATCATCGTCGCGAAGAAAGGCGTCACCGTAAAGCACCGGGTATGATTCTCCAACAATTGCCCAGCCACCGGAACCGAGATCGATCGGTTCATCATTCTCGCCGAGGTCATCAACTCTCGAAACATCCTTTGCCCATGTGACAGAAAGATCCCATGTGACATTCTTTGTCTGGACCGGGGTTGAAGTAATACCGAGCTCAATCCCCTTGTGGGTAATCCCACCGATGTTGATCCAGCCGCCGCTGTAACCCGTTGAGTTCAGAAGCTGCTGCCAGAGAATCTGGTTGGTACTCCAGTTATTATAGAGGGCAAGGTCAAGCCCCAGCCTGTTCTTGAAGAACTTAAGCTCAAGACCGGCCTCAATCTCGCTCTTGAACTCGTTGGCAAGGTCAGGATTGGGGTAGGTTGAACTGGGCAGGTAGCTGTTCTGTCCGCTGAAGGGCCATGAATGACCAAGCCAGTCCTGACCTGAGGCCTGCTCGAGGATGATGTTGGTTGTGTAGGCTGATGCCGGAGCACCCACCTTGGCATAACTCAGCCTCACCTTACCGAAGTCCAGGAATGTGGCATCCTTCATCAGCTCGCTGAATATGAAGCCAAGGCTGTGACTGGGATAAAAATAGTCGTTGTTAATACTTGATGCCCAGTCATTGCGCCCGGTAACCGTATAATAGAGCATGCTCTTGTAGCCGATACGGGCCTCCCCGAAGAGTGACCATGATCTGAACTGGCCATAATAAGCATCAGCAGTGTAGGTAGAAACGTTGGAAGTATTGTAGATGCCTGGAACCACCAGTCCACTGCCTGCGAAACTCATACCGTCCCAGTAGTTCTGAACGATATTATGGCCTGCCATTACATTGACTGTGAAATCTCCGAATGTATTGTCATAGGTTATCATTTCGGTCGACTCAAAGTCCTTGCTGCCGCGATTATTGCGATTATAAACACCCTGAGTCTCCACAAGCCCGCCCTTGTTCTTGTAGTTCTGAGAAACCGCATTGTTCGTGCTGATGCCTGTTACCGACCTGAAGTTAAGATGATCTGCAATCTTGAACTCGATTGTTGCCGATCCCACGAACCTGTCACGCCTGATATTATTGCCGGTACTCTGAAGGGTATAGAGATAGGGATCACGTCCGCCTCCCCTGAAAAGTCTCAGGGTCCCGTCCTCCCTGTAGATAGGATAAGGATTCCATGAAGGAGGAGCAGCCATGAGTGTATTCATAAAGGTGTAGTTGGCATTACCCTCTTCCATCCTGTCAATATCCTGGTTGGAGTACATGATGTTTGTTGAGACAGTCAGCCTGGGGGTGAACTTGAAATTGGTGTTTGCGTTCACCGAATTCCTCTTGTAACCCAGCGGGCCAACAACACCGTCATTATTTGTATTTGAGTAAGAGACGAAGTATGTTGCCTTGTCCGTACCACCGGTAACGCTGACCGTATTGTCCATCGTGTAACCGGTATCGAATATCTGCCACCTGTCATAGTACTCAACACCGTCAAGCTCCGAAATGCGCGGACCCCATGAGGTAGATGAATACTGGGTGTCACCGTTAATGTAAACCCAGTCATAGGTTGACATGCTGAAGTTTCCCTGGGCCCAGGTTTTCTGGAGGGGAATTTCATAGATCTTGTCAAACGTTGACGTGTGTTTGAATGTAACGGTTGGCTTTGAATCGGATGAACCTGACTTCAAAGTGATCAGAATCACACCGTTGGCTGCCCGGCTACCATACAATGCCGATGCTGCGGCACCTTTCAGCACGCTGAGCGATTCGATAGCGTTGGGGTCAATATCAGCAAGCCCCGAAGAGGATCCTCCGTTGTCGGCATCAAAAGGAACACCGTTGACCACGAAGAGAGGTTCGTTCGAACCGGTGATGGATGATCCCCCCCTGAGGACGATCCTCGTGCCGCTGCCGGCCTGGCTCGATGTGGTTGAAATGTTCAGACCTGCCACCTTGCCGCTCAGGGCCGTGGCAAAGTTGTTGGTTTTGGTAGCAGTGAGAGCATCGCTCTTCACTTCACTGGTCGAATAGCCGAGTGCCTTCTTTTCAGTCCTGATACCGAGTGCGGTGACGACGATCTCGTCCATCACCTGGGTATCTGACTCCATGACGACATCAACGGTGCTTCGCCCTGCGATTTCAAGCTCCACCCTCTTCATTCCCACAAAACTGAAGACGAGGGTGGTTGAGCCCGCCGGAACATTCAGGGTGTACTTGCCTTCAGCATCGGTCATCACCCCAAGGGTTGTCCCCTTTACCTGGATCATGACCCCGGGGACTCCTGAGCCGTCCTCGGCGCTGGTGACAGTCCCCTGTACCTGCCGTGTCTGGGCATAGGCCACAGAAACGGTGACAAGGACCACAGCGAAAAACAAAAGAATTTTTCTCATAAAATTGATTGGTTTAGGTTATTAATAGGGTTAAAAACAGCCACTAACAGTGTATCCTGATGACCTCAACCTCACACATCAACTCACAACCAGGCTACTATGAGAAAATTGAAACTACCACCTCGGCCTGCGTACCTTGTCCTTCTCGTTGACGGGATTGGCGTCAAGAACGAACATTCCGCGACCGTGGGTGGCAATGATAATCATATTGTCACGCGGGTGAACCTGCAGATCATGCACATAGGCAAAGGGAAGGTCACCGAGCACGTCCCAGCGGGAGCCGCCATCCTTGCTGATGTATACAGATGCATCAGTACCAACGTAGAGAATGTCACTCTTCACAGGATCTTCCCTGATGACATTCACCGGTCCGACCGGTATGTTGCCTGAGATATCACTCCAAGTATCACCGAAGTCAGTTGACTTCCATACATAAACCTGGAAATCATCATCACGCCTTCCGGTCTGTGTCATATAGACAGTGCCCAGGTCATATTTTGATGCCACGATACGGGAAACCCATCTGACCGGAACATTCTTCGGCTTCAGCTCGGTCCAGATCTTGCCGCCGTCCTTAGTGCGCCAGATTCTGCCGTCATCGGTCCCTGCATAGAGCAGTCCTGCCCTGAGAGGAGATTCATCCAGCGTCTGAATTGTCTGGTAACTGATGTCTCCCATTTTCTTAGGATCATTGTTGGTGAGGTCAGGACTGATAAACTCCCATGTGTTTCCCTTGTCACGAGACATCATGACATACTGCATGCCGTGATAAACGATGTCAGGATTGTGGACAGAGAGCAGTGTCGGTGCAACCCACTGACCCCTGAGCCTCGGCTCATCGGCAAATCTCACCGGGAGCAGGTCCTTGCGGCTGGCCGGGTAGTTGTCCACCTCCGCCCTGGCAAGAGCGCCATAGAAGGTACTTGAATAAATTGTGTTATTGTCACGTGGGTCAACTGCATGTGAACTGCCCTCAGCCCCGAGGGTGTTGGTGAACTCCACAGGCATCACCCTGTCACGTCCGCGTGAGAGGTCTACACTGCCGTAGAAGCTGTGATGATCCTGGATGGAACCGAAGACCCTGAAGGGCACACTGAAGTCATAGGCAATGTTGTAGAACTGTGCCATCGGAAGCTCTTCAATCGGATACTTCCATGTGACGCCCTTGTCGTAGGATATTGTAAGGCCGCCGTCCTGAACGTTCAGGATATAATTGGGATTGTTCGGATCTATCCATAAGCCGTGGTGGTCAGAATGCGGCCCCCTCAGTGATTTAAAGGTGGCACCGCCGTCAACAGATTGATGGAGCTGAATACCCAGCGTGTAAATTGTGTTTTCATCCTTCGGGTCAACCCTTATCTGACCAAAAACCCAGCCGTATGTGCCTGAGTGACGTTCCATATAAAGCTTGGCATCCTCGGTGAGACCGCTCACCTGCTTCCATGATGCACCTGCATTGTCAGAGCGGTAAACGGTGGCTCCCTTGATAACATCCTGTTTCTGGCGGCCGTAAGAGTCCAGTTCACCGGGTTTGGCAATGTATGCAATCTCGTAATTGTCAAGAAGCAGGTAAAGCACATCGGGATTTGAGAGGGAAACATCGATACCTATCCGGCCACGGTGCTGCGGTGCAGGAAGACCACTGTTGATCTCCTTCCAGCTCTTTCCGCCGTCAACCGATTTCCATACACCGCAATTCCGGGTGTCAGAGAAGGTGCGGGGGTCATTCCACTTGAGCCTCATCCGCTCCCATGTGGTGGCGTAGAGGGTATTGGGATCCCTCGGATCAAGAATGACATCAAAGACACCCGTATTCTGATTCACTGAAAGAATTTTGGTCCAGGTCTTGCCTCCGTCAGCGGTTTTGTAAAGACCTCTCTCCTCGTTCGGGGTCCATTCATGGCCGGTTGATGCAACATATACTATGTCAGAGTTCTCCGGATGTATCCTTATCCTGCCTATTGTGTGGGTATTCTCCAGCCCTGCCAGGTTCCAGGTTTTGCCCCCGTCGGTTGTCTTGTAGACACCGCAACCGGCATTGGAACTGCGGAAGATATTGGCTTCACCTGTCCCTACCCATACCACATCGGGATTCTTCGGGTCGATGGCAATGTCACCGATTGAGGCTGTTGGCATCTCATCAAAGACCGGTTCGAAGGTTGTACCCTCATTGACCGACTTCCATACACCACCGGTGGCAGAACCTACCCATATTATATATTGTCCTCCCCTGGGTGATATTGCCTCCACATCAGTGCATCTTCCGCTGATGTTTGTGGGACCGATATACTGCCAGTGCAGATCCTTGTAAGGAGAATTGGCCTTCATTTCAGCCTGGGCACTGAACATTTTTACACGCTCTGTACCCTTGAGCACAGGCTGCTTTGCCTGCGAAAAAACCTGCACAGGCATTGCAGCCAGCAGTAATGCTGACACTGCTGTCAGAACAGATGCAGAAACTCTCTTCGTCATGATAATCTCGTTAGGTTAGTAATCAGGTTAAGTGTAGCGCCTACACTTTATGAGTCAAAAAAAATACCGTTTGCTTCCTGTGTTAAATATATAACAGCGAACGGCCAAAAAAACATGCTCTTTGACAGAAATTAAAAAATTTAACAATTTTTATAGGGGCAGTTCTCCTCCGGCGAGACTAAATACATAGCTGTCAGCCGGTTATAAAAACCAGATACATTGAGGCAATCAGGGCTTCAAAGGTTGCCTTAAGGTTCACCGTTTTGTGGCTACTGAGCCGCCTCGCACACAGCCGCATATCTCCAGGCTTTCATGAAGAGCCGGAGAATAAATATCGATTGAGCCGCAATAAAGAACAGGAACACCTCCATTCCCCTGTCAGGCATTGCGGTGGCAGCAAACCAGAATGTCGCGGCGATGAAGAGTGCATTGAGTATAAATATGGCCAGCACGGTCAGGTATGAGAGCCAGAATCTCTCCTTCAAAGCCCGGAAACCGGAACCAATGGCTCTGAACACCTTTTTCGATCCGGTGGAGGCGATCCATCTCCGGGAAGCATCGGCGACGAAAAGCCAGACAGGCAGTCCCAGAACCCACAAACCGAAGAAGAGGTACATGAACTTCCCCGAAGGCATCTGAGCACCTGTAGCAGCCATGTTACCAATTCCCGGCAACCCGGTCATTACAAAGGTATAGGCTCCTACTATGAGCATCATCAGCATGGCTATCTTCAGAAAAGGGATAAAGTTGCTTGCCGAGGCTCTCAGGAATTCTGAGACTCTCAGTCCGCCCCAGGCCAGTGTGAATCGTCTGAAGAGACCTCCGGCAAAGAATGTCATCAGGAAGAATCCTGCGGTGCCTGCCAGGAAACTGCCTGCGGAGAGCGATGCCATAAGGGCACCGAATGGTCTGCCAATGTCCCCGGCAAGCCCGATGTCAAATCCGTCGTTCAGCCGCTCGACAGCCATGCTGTTTCCGAAGATCATGTTGAAGGAGGCTCTGAGAGGAAAGGCCACAGCCAGTGCAAGCACAAGAGTTGTGATCCAGACAAGGAGTATCAGTTTATATGACGATGCCGCATTTACGGCCCCGTTTTTCAATGTTTTAAACAGGCTCATCCCGGTAATTTTAAAGAGTGAAAATTGAAATAATCATCTGCATGATAAGCACATACTTGTTCATTATGCGTCTCGAGGCCGTGAACTTCTGTTCCAGGGTGTATGAGTTGTTGATACGGTTGACATCCATGTCAATCTTGTCATACGGGTCTATCTTCGCCCATACCACCTTCCCGGTTCCGGTATAGTCAAAATCCCGGTAGCCGTCCATGCCATCCCATGTCTCCAGCACCTCTTCACCATTGTCAAACCCGACAAGAACTTCAACCGGAAGCATGACCTCGCCCAGTCTCTCGATGCTTACCCTTGAGAGGTACAGCGTGTCACTTGAACGGTCACTGCGGGTGTATGTCACTGAGTCACCGTCAACCACTCCCGAATAGCTGCGAATCTTGTTGCTTGTGATGCCGGTAAGCCTGTAATCGCATATTCCGCTGCCGTACAGCACCTGGTCGAAGAACCAGTTCATATTCCCACCGAACCTGTCACCGTGCCGGCGCTTTACAACATCGTTTACCACGGCAATAAAATCCTTTCCGGAGGGATGCCTGAAAGCCCATCGGCGGTAATACTCCCTGAAGACATTATCCATTGTCTCCGTTCCTATTATCCCCTCAAGTGTATGGAGCCAGGTGGCTGCCTTGCTGTATGACATTGTCGAATAGCTGTTGTGAGGATACATCCATGAAGGGAGGTCATTTGTGGCGATATTGTGTGCGGGGGCTGTGATGTAACTCAGCCGCCCCTGGTCTGCATCCGACATTTTAAGGAATGGCAGATTCAGAAGGCCGTAGCCGTCACCATAATAGTGATCAACTATCCGCTGTTCCCAGTATGAATTGATTCCCTCGTCCACCCACGGCTCCTCGAACTCATTGCTGGCCAGTATTCCCATGAAATAGGCATGGCCGAACTCATGAATTGTAACCATCTCGGCCATCTTCAGAAAAGTCGGAACTGCTCCGCCGCCCATGGAGGTGAAAAGGGTGGTATACTCCATCCCCCCTGCGCCTGCTCCCGACAGCGGCGGATCAACAAAAGTCAGGTGGGGCCATGGATACGGTCCTACCCTTTCATCAAGATACTCCAGTGCATTTATGACCGCCTCAAACTGATTGTCTGCCTTCCTTAGTGCTGCTCCGGTCGTAAGCAGTGTGATATCCACATTCTTCCACTTTCGCGTCAGCACCTTGTACTCCGGCCAGGCGGTCCATGCAAAGTCAACTATATCCTCAGCTCTCCAGACTACCTTTTTGAGTCCGTCGCCAAGACCGATCTCCTCAATGAACTTCCCACCCGATCCGGTCACGAACTCAGAGGGGAGGGTAACCGAGACATTGTATACTGAATGGTTCGAATAAAACTCCGAGTTGGGGTGAAACTGATGACAGTTCCATCCGTCTGTTTCACGCTGACGCATGCCGGCCGTCTCATAGACCCCGAATTTCGGGAACCACTGCGCCACGAAATGGTAGTCATCCTCATACCCGGTCCTGACAATCGGGGAAGGGAGCTTCGAGATGAACTCAATGTGAAGTCTCAGGGTGTCTCCGGGAGCCACCGCGCCCGGAAGACCAATTCTCAGGACAGTCCTGTCATTTGTGTTGCCGTCATCAGGTGCGACATACCTGAGGGAATCAATAAGATCATTGCCCGTTCCGTCAGTGACAGAACTTATCTTCACCCATCCCCAGCCGTTGTCACCGGCTACCGACCATCGTCCCTGCGCTGCAAAGGTACTCTTGTTGCTGCTGAAGGCATTGAGGTACATGTGCATCATTGCCTCGCTCACCGGTGCGGAAGAGTTATTGACCCAGAATGCCGTCATCCGGCCGTTTACAGTGTGTTCCTCAGGATCCAGAACCGCGTCTATATCGTATCCGGTCAGCCTGGGACTCAGAGGTTTTTCAACCACAATCTGACCGCCTGCCGCGATGGGGAGCAGGCAGCACAAAACAATGCAAAGCTTTCTCATTACTGTCCGTTTATTGAATAAACCCATAAAACTAAAGCTTAATTTCCATCCTTTGCTACCTTTGCACATATTTCTTATTTTGTGCAATGGCGAAACGAGGCACTCGCGAGATGATAGTGGATGTAGCGGCGGGTCTGTTTGCCACCGCAGGGCTCAGGAGGACCACAATGGAGACGATAGCGGCGGCTGCAGGACGAGGCAGGCGGACGGTATACATGTATTTCAGCAACAAGGCCGAGATATATGAGGCTGTTGTGGAGTCGGAGATCCGGGGGATTACGGTTCCTCTTTCAGGCCTGACAAGGTCTGATGATAAACTGAGCCTCATCCTTTCACGATACGGTGAGGAGCGAGCCAGGGGGCTGTGCCGGCTGCTGGAGAGGAACCCGCTGCTTCTGAAGGATTTCGCGCTGGGGCACAGCAGGGTTGAGAAGCTCAGGGATAAGCTGCACAGATCAGAGATGCAGTTGGTTGTGCCGTTGTTTGAGAGGCACTCTGCCGGATTGTCGGCACCAGGGAATTCCTCTCCTGAAGACTGGGCCTCCCTGTTTCTGAGCATGCTTCGCGGGACCGACAGGCTGCTGACAAAGACGGACGGCCTCAGTGAAGCCATCCGTCTCTCGTTAATGTCCGCGTGGATGATCAGCTCAGCGAGCGGTACTTCTTCATGATATCCCCTGAATTCATCATGAAATCAATATACTGCGCACGGGTATAGGC
>JAEYZD010000073.1 GCA_023430725.1 Bacteroidota bacterium
GAACATACCTTATTTCACCATGCAGAACCTGCTTACAGGCGAGACCTCCAACCTGATTGTCACCCTGATCAATTTCGCACTGCTTTTCCTGCTGCTGATGATGTGGGTGTCAGTCTTCCTGAGTGACAGGATAACCAGCCCGCTAAATATGATTCAGCAGGCGATGGCATCTGTGGCCTACGGGAAGAAGAATGAGCATATAAGCTATAGGAGCCGCGATGAGGTGGGAGAGCTTGTGAAACAGTACAACCGCATGACCGATGAACTGGAGGAGAGCGCAAACAAGCTTGCAAGAACCGAGCGTGAGATGGCCTGGCGCGAGATGGCACGGCAGATAGCCCATGAGATCAAGAACCCTCTGACACCGATGAAACTAAATGTTCAGCAGTTGCTGAAGTCATGGAACGACCGGGTGCCTGACTTTGATACAACGATTAAGGGTTTTACAGCCAACCAGATAGAGTATATTGACAACCTGTCTAACATAGCCTCCGCTTTCTCATATTTTGCAAGGCTTCCGGGCGCCAATCCTGCCGAAGTGGATGTGATTGCCCAGCTGAGGACAACGCTGACGCTGTTCGGCCATGCTGAGAACACCGCCATCGCCCTTGACAGCGGCAATATTTCCAAAGCTGTTGTCATGGCTGACAGGGAGCATCTGAACAGTATTTTCTTCAACCTGATCAAGAACGCAATGCAGGCTATCCCCACGGGAAGGAGAGGGGAGATCAGGATCGGGGTTGCAGCTGCGGACAATGCTGTGCAGATTAAAGTCGAAGATAACGGCTCCGGCATTCCTGATGAGATGATATCAAGGATTTTCACCCCCAACTTCACTACTAAGTCATCCGGCATGGGTCTGGGGTTGTCCATTGTCAAGCGTTATGTGGAGAGCGCCGGAGGGAAAATATGGTTTACAACCGCGCATGACACAGGAACGGTTTTCACCGTGGAGATTCCGCTTCTTTACACGGTTTAGGCTGAAGAATAAGCGGGTTCCTAAAATAATCCGCCGGATTCTCAGTTTAAATAAAGTAAATTAGCAAACCAGGACCGCGAAATGCCCCTTAATAACCGTTACATAAACAGAAGCAGTCTTCTGATTGCTTTTATCATGATAACCGGCTGGGGTATTTCTGTTTCCGGTCAGACTCCCCTTCTTACAGGGCAGATAAATACATACGCCAGGGTTGAAACTGTGGGATCTGATTTTGTCACAGTGGATGATGTAACCGGCTTTGCCGCAAATGACACCGTAATGGTAATGCAGATGAGCGGTGTCAGGATAAACGCAGGGTTTGACCTGCAGGGCAACTATCAGAACGTTATCGGTACCCCGGGCAAGTATGAGATCATCCTGGTCGAATCCGTAAACACTGTCACCCGCCGGGTCCAGTTTACCAGGGTATTGCTCAACAGTTACAGTGCAGCCGGCAAAGTACAGCTTGTGAAGGTCCGTACCTATAGTGATGCTGTTGTCAACGCACAGCTCACCTGTCAGCCCTGGGATTCAACCACGGTCAGGGGAGGTGTGCTGGTCTTCATGGTCAAGGGAGTACTTACTCTCAATGCAGATATAAACGTATCCGGCATCGGGTTCAGGGGAGGCATCGTATCCCAGGGAAACGGTCTGTGTCAGGCAGCAGATGATACTCTCAGGTGGGAGTCTTACAGCATTTGGTCACACGCTTCCGGTTATAAGGGCGAGGGTCTTGGCATCAGGACAGCCACAGACCAGCCGTTGTATCCTGCCTTCATGAAGGGGAAGGGTGCCAATATGACCGGCGGTGGCGGTGGCAACGGTCACTTCTCCGGCGGTGGAGGAGGTTCAAACTATGGGAGGGGAAGCGTCGGCGACCAGGAGATTGCTCCTGATATTTGCGGAGGTCTTAATCCCGGGGGCCGCGAAGGATTTTCAATATCAAGTTATCCCACGCTCAATACAGGAGTCTTTATGGGTGGCGGCGGCGGTGCTTCGGTATACCTGACGACACCATCAGTCTCTGCCGGTGCCAACGGCGGAGGCATTGTGATAATCCATGCTGACACAATTATTGGCAACGGAAGAATCATTACAGCCAGCGGAGCCACGGCACTTAACAACACTGCTGCAAGCAGCGGTGCCGGCGGTGGCGGTGCCGGCGGTTCAGTCATCCTCAGTTCCAGGAGCTATGTAAGCGCCCCGGTGCTGTCATCAGACGGCGGCAAGGGAGGTGACAACGTCAGCCAGAACGGTGCCGGCGGCGGCGGTGGCGGCGGACTCATCTGGACCACCGGACCATTCCCCGGAACAGCCACTGTTGCAGGCGGCCAGGGAGGCATACACAGTGCCGGTGACCCCAACAGGGACGGACTGCCGGGACTGATACGGAACAATCTTAACCTGCCTCTTAACGGTTTTCTCTTCAACGAGATTTATGTTGCCTACAGCCAGACCCGCCTTGACTCGGTCTGTGAGGGGATGATCCCCCCGAAAATGACGGGAACCCTTCCGGCAGGCGGCAGCGGAACATATACCTACAGGTGGCAGAAGAGCTACGATAATATTACATGGACGGATGAGCCTGGCACCTCTGTTGATTACACCCCGGCCACAACAGAAGCTGTATCGCTCTGGTTCAGAAGGGTTGTCAATGACGGCGCCGGAATCATAGACAGGAGTCTGCCGGTGCGCATCATTGTTCATCCCCGCATAACGGGTAACCTTGTGGGGAGTGACACCACACTCTGCTACAACATGAATCCCGAGGAGCTTTATTCACTCAATGCCGGACCTTCGGGAGGAACAGGCATTTTCTTCTACCAGTGGGAGCAGAGTCCTGACAACAGTGTCTGGAGCAGTGCGCCCGGCGGCTTCGCCTCCGCTGCGTATGACCCGCAGGCCCTTACTGCAACTACGCATTATCACAGGGTGGTCACCTCCGGGGCCTGCGTGGATGTGAGCGCTCCGGTGACTGTGACGATCCTTCCCGCGATAACCAACAACACCGTGGCTGTTGACCAGACAATCTGCGAAGGCACCCAGTTTGCGAACCTTACCGGCAGCGCCCCCGGCGGCGGCGCGGCACCCTCATACACATACCTGTGGATGAGCAGCCCCGATAACGCCATATGGTCCCCGGCAGCCGGAACCAACAGCACATCAGGCTATGATGTGCAGAATGATGCCCCTGGCACCACATACTTCAGGCGCATGGTCTACAGCGGCCTCAACAACACATGCCAGTCGGCCAGCAATACTGTTACCCTTGTGTCACATCCCGCCATCACAAACAATATCATTGCAGCTGATCAGACAATCTGCGAGGGCGCTTCACCGGCCACCATTGACGGCACACTCCCGGCCAACGGAGCAGGTCCGGGCACATACACATACCAGTGGCTGAGCAGCAGCAACGGCACCACCTTCACCAGCATGACTGGTTCGGTAGCAGAGGACCTTCCGGGCACACCACTGTCAGCCGGCATATGGTACAGACGGACGGTCACGTCATCAGCATGCAGCAACACCAGCAACACGGTTCATATCACTGTCAATCCGCGAATCACCGGCTTCGAGATAGGCCTGCCCGCACAGGGTCATGACACTATTAGCACCGGGACTGCCCCGGCGCTACTGTCAGGCACACCCGCCGGCGGACTTGGTGCATTCACATATGCATGGGCCTCATCAGCGGACAACATCACCTTTACCCCGATGACTGAAACGGGCAACTCATATCAGCCCGGTTCCCTTACAACCACAACCTGGTTCAGACGAACGGTCACATCAGGAGTCTGCACAGAGAGCTCTGTATTCAGGATTACAGTGCTGCCGCTGATAACAGGAAACACAATCACCGCAAACCAGACTGTCTGCAACACCACGGCTCCCGCCGCCCTTACCGGAAGCACTCCTGCAGGCGGTGACGGCATATTCAGGTATCTGTGGGAGAGAAAAGCTGGAACCTCTCCGGACTGGATTACTGCAACAGGCACTAACAATAGTGCCACGTATCAGCCTCCGCAGCTTGATGAGACCACCCAGTTCAGACGAACCGTCTTTTCTGGTGAGAATAACTGCTGCACCTCGGTTTCGGAACCGGTAACCGTGACAATTGATATCATGCCTCTGAACATAACAGCAGGCGAAGACAGGACATTGCTTCCCTACCAGTTTGCCGCAATCCTTCAGGGGAGTTTTGACGGAGCGGGAACCGCAGCATGGAGTTATGACACCAACAGCGGCAGCGCCGAACCTCTGTTTGCATCTCCGGACGAACTCAGCACGGAGGTCAGAAAGCTCGACTTCGGGAGCAACACCTTTATATTCACTGTCACAAACGGGCAGTGTGCCGCAGCCGGAGTACCCGTGACACTGACGGTGCCTGAACTCATAATCCCACAGGGTGTCACCCCCAACAATGACGGTATAAATGATTACTTCAATGTTGAAGGGCTTGAATTTACCCGTAACGAACTGGTGATAATCAACACGGCAGGTGCGGTTGTGTACCGGACCGATGATTACCGCAGCAATGACCCGGTTGGTGCGTGGACCGGCCTTGACCTGAACGGTAACGAGGTGCCTGACGGCACATACTACTACCTCCTGACAATCAGGGGTGCTCAGGATCTGGATGTTCCGGATTATTCGGCACATCTCAGCGGATTCTTAATTCTCAGGAGATAGCGATGAAGGGAAGATTATACATACTGATTCTCTTTATCGTGGCTGTGCATTCAGCTGCCATGGCGCAGCAGGTGCCCATCACCAGCCAGTATCTCACCAACGGTTTGATTATAAACCCGGCCTATGCAGGGACCAGGGAAGCGCTGAGCGCAAACCTCTCTTACCGTAAACAGTGGGCTAAGATCACCGGCGCTCCTCAGTTCCAGACGCTCTCACTGCACAGCCCCATAAACAACAAGGAAAAGGTCTCCCTGGGTCTTATGGCTGACTACCTGACCTACGGCGTTACAAAGGATGTGGGGATCTATGCCTTCTACGCCTACAGCGTGAGACTTGGCAAGGGCAGGCTCTCCATGGGTCTGAAGGGCGGGATTGACCTTAGCAACACAAACTACAACAGGCTGCAGTTCCCTGACGGCAACCCGACCGATCCGCTTCTGACGGGCGACATGAAATACACGCTTCCGAATATGGGGGTAGGATTCTATTACTATACAGACAAATACTTCGCAGGACTCTCGGTGCCCTCCCTGCTTACCTACAAGAGGGACGCAACTGACGAGTTCAGCGTGAAGCCTGACTATACACATTTCAGGAGTTATTTCACAGCCGGAACAATTCTTCGGTTTGCAGACAGTTTCAAGGTCAAGCCCTCGGTGCTTCTCAGGTATGCGATGAATGAACCGCTGGAGGTTGACCTGAACGCAAACTTTATTTTTGCCGACATACTCTGGGTCGGAGGATCTTACAGGATTGCCGAGAAAGCGGCAGTGGCGCTGCTTGACCTGCAGGTCACCCCACAGCTGAAGCTGGGTTACTCATTTGATTATCAGCTTGGTCACCTGAATAACTATACCTCCGGGACCCATGAGGTTTCACTACGGTATGAATTTGAATTTAAGGTCAGTGCAACATCTCCAAGATATTTCTGACAGGATGAGGAAACTGATTATACATATCGCAACAGTTCTGCTGGCCCTGACAGGCCCGGTCACAACCCTCAGCGGGCAGGCGAAGGGTACATTTGAGGTCATGCATATCTCAAAGATATCCTCCTCGTCTGACGACATGGCCCCGGTGATCATGAATGACGGGATCCTTTTCTGTTCGAACCGGAAGAGCAATCCTTTCCTGACCAGGAAGAACCTTGAGGGTGTCAGGCTTTATGAGCTTTACTTTGCACCGTTCAATGAGGAGGGCATTCCGGTATCTGCCAGCCGTTTTGCACCCGGGCTTGTGAAGGATGCGAACATCGGCCCTGTCTCACTATCTGCTGACGGCAACACGCTCTATTTCACCCGTAATCTCTCAGACGGCAGCAGGCAGGGAAGAAAGCAGCCAAATAAGCTCGGTATCTTCACCGCAAAGCGAAGCGGCTCACAGTGGTCCGAAATCACCCCGTTTGAATTCAATAACCCTGAATACAATCTCTCATATCCGTTTGTCTCTGCAGACGGAAAGTATCTCTTCTTCTGCTCCGACATGCCGGGCGGCCTGGGGAGATATGACATCTATATGTGCGAGAATCTGGACGGCACCTGGTCAAAGCCGGTAAACCTCGGTCCGGAGATAAACAGCAGTGCTGCAGAGATTCACCCATTCCTTCACAGTTCAGGAAGGCTCTATTTTGCATCTGACAGAACCGGCGGAAAAGGTGGTCTTGACATCTGGTCATCCAGCCTGGCATTTGGCTCATGGACAAAGCCTGTGAACCTTGAAGAGCCAGTCAATTCACCTTCGGATGACTTTGCCTTCTATGCTGCCCAGGGAGGAATGCAGGGATTCTTTGCCTCCAACCGGCGCAACTTCAATGATGATATCTACAGCTTCGCTTCGACGATAATACGGTGGTCATCCTGTGACACTCTTCAGAAGAACAGCTACTGCTATGAGTTCATTGAGGAGAATGCCCTGAAGCAGGACACAATCAAGACAGGTTTTCGCTGGGAGTGGAACTTCGGCGACGGCACCAGGGAAGCGGGAATTACTGCCGAGCATTGTTACGCAGGCCCGGGGATATATGATGTAAGCCTTGACATCGTGAATCTTATCACAGGCGGCATTGAGAAGAGACAGGCTTCGTATGAGCTCGAGATAACAGATAT
The DNA here is from genome assembly GCA_023430725.1 of Bacteroidota bacterium. Lineage (GTDB taxonomy): Bacteria > Bacteroidota > Bacteroidia > Bacteroidales > VadinHA17 > SR-FBR-E99. The sequence continues at coordinate 6,778 of JAEYZD010000073.1, forward strand.
TGAGCAGCCGGTGATTGCAGCTCCGGACAGAGTCAGGGCCGGAGAAACGCTGGTCCTCAATGCCGGAGCCACATATCTGCCGGGGATGAAGATAGACCGGTACTACTGGAATTTCGGGGATGAGACTGTTGCAACAGGACTGGAAGTGTCAAAGATATATGCACTTCCGGGAAGGTACAATATACAGCTGATAGTAAGCTCAGCGCCTGACGCCGGGGGAGTTGTGCGTGAGGTGTGTGTCTGCAGGGACATAGAGGTATCAGTAAACGGAAATTGATTATTCAAGGAGGAAGATGAGAGTTACCCGCTTAATACTGTCGATGTTTATAATGCTTCTCGCAGCGGCGCCCGCGAGGGTGAATGCCCAGGAAGTGCCGGGCCCGGATGAGAACATACCATTCCTGATGACATTCGGGAAGGAGGGAGGAGTCACGTCATGGGGAGATGACGACTTCAGCCAGACATTCTTTTTCGCGCTGCCGAAAGATTACAAGGACCCGTTCTATATCAGGGTTTATGATCCTGAGATCGGGGGGAAAACGGATGAGCTGAATAATTTCTGGAACACCAGGATGATGTACTCAATCTACGGAGGTAAGGGATGTTACACCCACCCGGAGGCAAACGGAATAAACCCGAAAGGGAATTACAAGAGCGGCACACTTCTGGCCACACGCACCTTCGGGATGGACAACAAGCTTGATGAGCGCTGGTTCACCTTCGGCCCGTTCAATCCCGCTGACGGCGAATATTACCCCAAGTTTCAGAGCAATATTTTCAAGATCATCTGTGACGGGATCTCAGGGGATGACGGAAACATGTACAGGTATGCAATCTCGAGGAGGCCTGACGCCAATGTTCCCGTTGACGGGGCCAATGCCTTCACATATGAATACACCTTCAGGATGTGGAATAACAATGACACCTCATTTGTCTCACATATCTACCCGTTTATTGACAGCGGGTGCGTCTATATCCAGACAAGAAACTTTGACTGGGACAATGACGGTGATTTCATCGTGGTTTCTGTGGAAAGGAAAGGGCAGAGACAGCCGTTGTCAGGAGATGATGTATGGACTGAATCGCAGATGCCCATCCTGGACGGAGAGATTGGCAAGTCTCTTGATTTTCGCTTTTACAAGAAAAGGGGTGACCTGGTTAAAAACAATAATGTGGTGGTTTCAGTGCAGAACCAGTACGGAGAGAATCTTCCGTTCTTCAGTGCACCCATCGGCGGTGTTCCCGTATACAAACCCCGGATAAAGGTAATACCCAAGAAATAATCATGCCCAGTTGCCTGAAAATTACGCTTACAGCGCTCTGTTCAATTCTGTTGCAGGTGCTGTCCCAGTCGCCGTCTGCTGCCCAGACGCACAGTTACCGCCTTTATGATGAGTTTTCCGGTTTGCCTGGCAGCTATCTGAACGTCATGGCACAGGACAGGAGCGGCCTCCTGTGGGCAGGGGTTGACACCGGGCTATACAGGTATGACGGATTCTCGTTTCATCACATGGCCATTACCGATACACTCCCCAGGGGTAATGCCAGCGCCCTGTTCTGTGACAATTCCGGAACAATGTGGGTTGGCATGAACGACGGATCGCTTTATACATGGCGCGACGGAGGATCGATGATAAGAATGGTCCTGCCTGAAGCGGATAAGATCACACGCATTGCTGAAGGGCCTGACGGTAAGGTATGGATCGTGACACAGACTCAGGGAATATACATTTCGTCACCGGGTGGCAGTGAACGGATAAGCAGGATGAAGATGCCTGCCGAGCTGACAATCTTTGACATAGCCCCCGCGGGTGATAACAGATTCCTTGCAGCCACCCAGGATAACCTGCATCTCTGCGTTGTGCAGGGCGAAGAAGCGGTCAGCGAACTGACATTCCCGGACCTGGAATATACATGGGTGCAGACAGTTGTGCGCATGGAAGAGGATATCTGGTTTGCAGGCACAGGAGACAAGGGGCTTTATCTGATCAGACGGACAGGAGCCGGAATGACTGCCACTGCTGTTGACGATACAACACTGAGGACAATGAGCATCCCTGCTCTGACTGTTATACCCGGCAGGGGGCTGGCGATAGCTACAACGGATGCAGGAGTGCTTAGGGCGGCTTTCAGCAGCGACTTCTCGCAGATGGAGATCACCGACCGTTATGACCTGGGCTCGGGATTGCCCGAAAACAATGTTCGCACCCTCTTCAGGGACCGTGAGGAGAACCTATGGATAGGGCTTTTCAACAGGGGTCTGGCGGGAGTGACAACAAATGCATTCGCGTTTTACAAGCCTGATATCAACAAGGAGATAACCTTCGTCGGGAGCTTTGGAGGCATGACGGTTGCCGGAACACGCAGCGGCCTGTGGGATTTTGACCCTGAGACTGGCATCTTCAGTGGCTTCAGGCCTCTTGCAGGCAGGACAGGAGGCTCCGGAATCAACGCCTGGGCAACGGACGAGAAGGGAAACATATGGATCGGGACTGTAAGTGACGGCCTCTGGCTGATGAAGAGCGGAGGAATTCCGCAGCGGTTCTTCCTTTCTCCCAATCCTGGTCAGAACCATATCAATTCAATAGCACCGGATGGCGGCAACCTGTGGGTAGGGACCAGTGACGGTGTCGTTCTCCTGGAAAGTGAGAGCGGCAGGCAAAAGGCTGTCTATACAACCATTGAACTGCTGCCCCATAACTATATATCACAGCTGGTCGTCAACCGGCCCGGAGAGGTGCTGGTTGCAACCAAAACAGACAGGCTCTGCTACATACATATCACCGGTGGAGTGCGTACAGAAGGCTTCGTAATGGAAGGAAGCCGCGTGAATGAGATACGCAGCATCTCCGTGGCACCTGACAGGACAATCTGTGCAGGGACCTATGGTAACGGTCTTTTTCTGTTTGCAGGTGATACTGTACTGAACTACACCGAAGCTGACGGTCTGCTGACAGGATTCTGCTACAGCGCCATAATTGCCGCTGACGGAAGGATATGGACAGGGCACCAGAAGGGTTTTTCAATAATCAATCCCGCTACCGGGTCGGTCAGGGCCTACAGCACTGATTTCGGTATCAGGGGAGACTGTATGCCAAATGCAATGGCACGGTTTGCAGACGGCAGGGTACTGATCGGAACCAGTGAGGGGATAATCAGTTATAACCCGGCGCTGGAGCCTGAAGAGGCAGCTCCGCCGCAGGCAGGCATAATATCTGTTGTGATCAACAACACGGTGTATCCCTACCGTGAAAGCTACAACCTGCCCTACAGGAAATCATACAGTATAAAAGTAAATTATTCAGGTATATCGCTCCGCGATCCTCTGAACGTGGTTTACCGGACCAGGCTTGATAATTTCAGCGAGGAGTGGAGTGAGGTCACTTCAGACAGATCAGTAACCTACAACCTGAGCGACGGACGCTTCAGGTTCAACGTAGAAGCCCTGACCCGCGAGACCCCTGACCAGGCAACATCTGCATCGTTTGATCTGAACATACAGAAGCCGGTCACCGAGAGGTGGTGGTTCCTACTCTCAGTGCTTGCCCTGGTTGCCGCAGCGGTGTATGTCTTTGTAAGACTGCGTGAACGGGCACACAGGATACAGCGCGAGTACCTTGAGAATGAACTGCAGATACGCACCGCGGAGGTCTATGAACAGAAGGAAGAGCTTGCTCAGAAGAACCTTGACATTACGGAGAGCATCAAGTACGCAAAGCGAATTCAGAGCAGCGTCCTGCCCGATACGGCCCGCCTCGGCACCGTCTTTAAGGAGGCATTCGTGTTTTTCCAGCCACGCGATATAGTCAGCGGCGACTTCTTCTGGTTTGACTGGGTGGACAAGGACCGCTTCATGGTGGTCTGCTCTGACTCAACAGGTCATGGCGTACCGGGCGCATTCATGTCAATGATCGGAACGGCCCTGCTGCAGGATATAATAACTGTCAAGAAGATCACCCGTCCCTCGCAGGTGCTGCATGAGCTTGACAGGCAGATATTCTCAACCCTGAACCAGAACCAGGAGCTGGAGGCATCGAATGACGGGATGGACATTGTTGTATGCGAGTTCAATATCACAACAAGGCAACTGGTCTTCTCTTCAGCAATGCGGCCGGTTATCCTCGTGATTGACGGGGTTCAGCACTATGTGAGGGGTAACCGTTCATCGGTCGGAGGAGAATCTGTAACAGAAAAATTCTATGATGACCAGGAGTATCACCTTCGCGAAGGCGATATGGTCTATCTCTTTACAGACGGTTACTGTGACCAGTTTGGCGGCACCGGTGGCAAGAAGATGAAAATCAGCAGGTTGAAAACGCTCGTTGACGAGCTGGCTCCGTTAAGTGCTGCTGACCAGCAGAATCATGTGAAGGACTTTTTCTTCGAGTGGATGGGAAAACATGACCAGGTTGATGACGTCCTCTTTATGGGATTGAGGGTCTGATCACTCAGGAATGCAGGAGTCGTCTTCCCCGAACACAAAGATACAGGTGGTGGCGGTGTTACTTTCATTGCCGGCCCTGTCCCTGATCCAGAAGTCATAGTACAGAGTGTCAGGGGTAGTGTACAGGATGTACATTATCGTGACATCAATGGTCCCCTTGAGAATCTTGTTCTGACCTCCGGTTTCAAGGTATGGTATACGGTATTCCGATGGGTATAGGGGGTCTGTTGGTGTGGCCAGTTCAAATACCCCGTTTGTTTTTCTGTAGAGCTTCAAAAAGAGATTGCCGGTTGGCTCAGGTCCGGGGCTCTGCGGTGCATCAAAACCAAGGTCGCCGTCACCGTCCTCAAAATAGAATGTGATTTTTCCTGCCTTGACAGGATTGCCCAGCAAGTCAACCGTATCATACTGTGACAAAGCGCGAAACTCAATCCTGGGCTCGGCCGGAAGCCGCTCCGGGCCTTCACATGCAACTGCCATGATCAGGGCTGCCAATGCCGGTATGATAATTTTCTTCCTCATCTGCTGACAATTTTGTTCTGCCGCAAAAATCACACCAAATGTATTTATTTTTTTCTGAAGAAAATCTTTACCGGTGAACCGGTGAGAGGGAAGCTCTCCCTGAGCCTGTTCTCAACGAACCTCTTGTAAGGGTCCTTTATATACTGCGGGAAGTTGCAGAAAAAGGCGAAGGTGGGGTAGGCTGCCGGCAACTGGGTCACGTACTTGATCTTGATATGCTTGCCCTTGAGTGACGGAGGGGGTGTGTCATTCACAAATTTGAGCATAACCTCGTTCAGCTGTGACGTAGGGATCTTGCGCCTCCTGTTTTCATAAACGGTCATTATAAGCTCCAGCACCTTATGAACCCTCTGTTTGGTGATTGCAGAGATGAAGAGGATAGGATAGTCTGTGAAGGGGGCGGTTCTGTACCTGATCTCTTCCTCAAGCTTTTTCGTTGTGGCCTGGTCTTTTTCGATAAGGTCCCATTTATTGACAAGGAGGATCATCCCCTTGTTGTTCTTCTGGATTATGCTCATGATGCTCAGGTCCTGTGACTCGATGCCGCGGGTTGCGTCTATGAGCAGCAGGCAGAGGTCACTCTCCTCGATTGATCTGACAGCCCTGAGGATTGAGTAAAACTCGATATCCTCATCCACTTTTGCCTTCTTGCGCAGTCCGGCTGTATCAATCAGCAGGAAGCGGTTATTGAACTTATTGTAGAGACTGTGTATCGAGTCACGGGTTGTACCGGCCACAGGTGTGACAATGTTTCTCTCCTCGCCCAGAAGGGTGTTTGTGAGTGATGATTTGCCAACGTTCGGGCGGCCCACCACTGCCACTCTGGGTATCTCCTCGCGGGGTTCCTCAGGTTCATCGGGGAGGTGTCTGACTACCTCGTCAAGAAGCTCGCCGGTGCCGCTGCCATTGACGGAGCTGACCGGAAAATATTCGCCCAGACCGAGTCCGTAAAACTCAGCTGCATCGAGCAGCCGCTGGTTGTTGTCAACCTTGTTGACCACGGTTACGACCTGTTTCTGTACTTTACGGAGCATCTCTGCAACGGATCTGTCGAGTTCATGGATACCGGTTTCAACGTCAACCATAAAAAGTATCACATCGGCTTCGCTGATTGCCAGTTTAACCTGCCTGTTGATCTCACTCTCGAACACATCATCGGAGTTCTCCACGAAACCGCCTGTATCAATCACGGAGAAATCCACCCCGTTCCAGATCACTCTTCCGTAATGCCTGTCGCGGGTCACGCCGCTCTCTTCGTTGACTATTGCCGCACGGCTCTCCGTCATCCGGTTGAAAAGGGTTGATTTGCCTACGTTGGGCCTTCCTACTATTGCAACTATCTTGCTCATTTCTTTTTTTTAAATCTACAGGTACCCGAATTTTTTCAGCATCCGGGGGTTGTCACGCCATTCGGGCGCCACCCTTACATAAAGTTCAAGGAAGACCTTCTTGCCCAGGAACTCCTCCATATCCTTCCTCGCTGCCGTGCCAACCCTCTTCAGCATCGATCCCTTATGACCGATTATGATCCCCTTCTGGCTGTCTCGGGCAACGTAAATTACAGCTGCTATCCTGTTGAGTGATGGCTCTTCCTTGTAACTTTCTATTTCAACCTCAACAGAGTATGGTATCTCTTTCTGATAGGTTTCAAAGATCTTGCCCCGGATTATCTCAGTGACGAAGAACCTGTCGTACCTGTCGGTGAGCTGATCTTCGGGAAAGTATGGCGGGCCCTCAGGCAGGCGGCTGATGATCTCGCGGAGAAGCAGGTCAGTGTTAAACCGTCTGACAGCTGAAACGGGAAGGACGGGAACGCCAGGCGCCGTTTTATTCCAGCTTTCCACAAGCTTCTCCAGGTCAGCCTGGTTGGTCAGGTCAATCTTGTTGATTACAATTAATTTATCTGCCGGTGAGGCAAGGATTCGTGCAAGCTGCCCTTCGTTCTTCAGGGCCGTTTCAACGACGTCAGTGACGTAGAGGATCAGGTCAGCATCATCGAGTGCAGATTCGACAGACCTCATCATTGCCGACTGGAGTTTGTATTTCGGGTTCAGGATGCCAGGTGTGTCAGAGTAGACTATCTGGTAGTCCTCGCCGGTGAGTATGCCCATGATTCTGTGGCGCGTTGTCTGTGCCTTCGCGGTGGCGACGGAGAGTTTCTGGCCGACGAGCACATTCATCAGCGTCGATTTCCCGACATTGGGGTTTCCAAGTATGTTAACGAATCCTGACCTGTGTGACATGGGAGTCTATTTGAAGATGCCTCTCTTGAGCATGCTTACCTCCTTGGCTGTCAGCTCTCTCCAGTGTCCTCTCTGGAGGTTCTTTTTTGTCAGTCCCGCGAAGCTTACGCGGTCAAGTTTCCTGACATGGTAATCCAGTTTTTCGAAGATGCGTCTTACGACCCTGTTCTGGCCTGAGTGAATCTCCACGCCGACCTGGGTACGGTCCTCGGCATCAGGGTATGAGACGGCGTCAGCACTGACAATGCCATCCTCCAGGGTAACGCCGGTCACAATCTTCTCCATGTCATTCCTTGTGACCTCCTTGTCGAGAAAGACGTGATAAACCTTGGCTGCCCCGTATGAGGGATGGGTGAGTTTACCGGCCAGGTCGCCGTCATTTGTCAGAAGAAGGACGCCGGTGGTTGCCTTGTCAAGTCTTCCGACTGGGTAGATCCGTTCTTTTGTGGCATCCTTCACCAGGTCGAGGACGGTGCTTTCGGCGTGGGGGTCTTTAACGGTGGTAACATAACCCTTGGGCTTGTTGAGCAGGATATAGACCTTTTTACCCGGGGAGAGCAGTTTGCCCCTGTACTCCACCTTGTCGGCCGGTTTAACCTTTATGCCCATGTCAGTCACTTTTTTTCCGTTGACTGAGATGTAGCCCTGCTTTATCAGTTCATCGGCTTCGCGTCTGGCGCAAACGCCGCTGTTGGCTATGAATTTGTTGAGTCTTACAGTCTCTTCCGGAGCTTTTGAGGCGACAGGTTTAGAACTTCTCTTTCTTACTCCGGCAGATTTCGCTGCTGCCGGTCTGGCCGGCCTCCTCCTGTCTCCTTCAGGTCTACCCTCTGCCGGTCTGGCCGGTCTCCTTCTGTCCCCTTCAGGTCTCCCCTCAGCCGGTCTGGCTGGTCTCCTTCTGGCTCCTTCAGGTCTACCCTCAGCCGGTCTGGCCGGTCTCCTTCTGTCCCCTTCAGGTCTCCCCTCAGCCGGTCTGAATTCTCTCTTTCCTGCTCCGGCAGCTCTTCCTGCATCCCTTTTTACGGGTCTCTTTCCTGGCCTTCCGGCCGGCATTTCTTTCATCATCTTCGTTTTCAGGGTGCAAATTTACAACTATTTACCGGTTTTCTCCCCGATCTTTTTCGCACCTTTGCATTTAACAAAAAATGACTTGATATGGCATTGATTAAATCCATTTCCGGCATAAGGGGCACCATAGGAGGTAAGCCCGGCGATGCCCTGACACCTATTGATGTTGTGAAGTTTGCATCAGCATACGGAACATGGCTCAGGAGAAGGGGCAGGGGTCCGCTTAAGGTTGTGACCGGGCGTGATGCACGCGTTTCGGGCGAGATTGTCACATCGCTGGTAAGTTCATCACTGCGGAGCGTGGGAATTGATGTCATTGATACCGGCCTGGCAACCACTCCGACTGTCGAGATGGCCGTGACGGGACTGGGTGCCGGGGGGGGCATCATCATGACTGCCAGTCATAATCCTGCTCAGTGGAACGCGCTTAAGCTGCTGAATGAAGCCGGGGAGTTCCTCAGTGACGCTGACGGGCGAGAGGTGCTTGGACTCGCAGCTGCTGAAGATTTCGACTATGTAACATATGACAGGCTTGGCAAAGAGACGGCTGACCATAGCTGGACGGAGAGGCATATTGAAGCCGTAATCTCAATGCCCCTGGTTGATGCCGAAGCGATACGGAGGGCGGGATTCGCCGTTGCGGTGGACTGTGTCAACTCCGTGGGAGGCATCGCCATTCCTGCGCTGCTGAGGGCGCTGGGAGTCACGAATGTTACGGAGCTCTACTGTGAGCCCACAGGTCTTTTCCCGCACAACCCGGAGCCCCTTCCGGAACATCTTGCGGACATCTCGCGGACAGTCAGGGAAAGCGGGTCAGACCTTGGATTTGTAGTTGACCCTGACGTAGACAGGCTGGCAATCATCTGTGAGGACGGTTCAATGTACGGCGAGGAGTACACCCTTGTCACGGTGGCTGATCATGTGCTCAGATATGTGAAGGGTCCTACTGTGTCAAACATGTCATCCACCAGGGCCCTGAGGGATGTCACGGAGGCTCATGGCTGCACCTACACCTCTGCCCCCGTGGGCGAGGTCAATGTGGTTGCTGAGATGAAGCGCACCGGTGCCGTCATCGGTGGTGAAGGCAACGGCGGGGTTATCTATCCTGCCCTCCACTATGGCCGTGATGCCCTTGCCGGCATCGCCCTCTTCCTGACCCGCCTCGCGAAAGAGGGGGTGAAATGCAGTGAACTGAGAAAGAGATACCCTGATTATTTTATCGCCAAAAAGAAAATCGACCTGTCAGGTGATATCGATATGGCAAAACTATGCAGTGCCCTTCTGAAAGCTTACCCTGATGCAGCCTGCGACACCCGTGACGGCATCAAGCTGGATCTCCCTTCGGGATGGGTGCAGATCAGGAAGTCAAACACCGAGCCTATAATGCGGATTTATGCAGAGGAAAAGGCAAAAGAACCGGCAGAGAAACTTGCGGCAGATGTAATCTCGATTGTTAAAAATCTGTAAATCTTATACAAAAAGCTTCCTTTTGAACATTATTTGAACGGTTTTTGTTCTGATGCACAGGATTAAGTTAACGAACGTTAATGTTTCCTTAAAATGAAGGCAGAGTGCCTAAATTTGTAATAATTTCACGGCTTAATTAATAAAATCAGAAATTTTCGGAGATGAAAAGGACTATTATTATTACCTCAATCATTGTAGCGGTGGCAGTTATCGCCATGATCGTGATAAGCAAGCTGACAAGCAGGGAGGATTTGAGTTCACTCTTTGCCGAGGTTCAGCAGGGCGAGTTTGAGGTGGTTGTCACCACCACCGGTGAGCTGCAGGCGGAGGTTTCTACGGATATTAAGGGGCCTGAGGGTCTTGCCAGCCGCAACATGAGGTTCGGAGGCATCAAAATCTCAGACCTGGTGCCAGAGGGCACCGAGGTGAAGGCCGGCGACTATGTTGCTACCCTCGACCGTTCGAGCGTTGACAATACGCTCAAGGATGAGCTTGACAGGCTGGAGTCCTATCAGACCGATCTGCTGAAGAAGCAGCTTGACACAACGATATCGCTGGGCAACCTGAGGGATGATCTGCTCAATCTGAAGTTCAACATGGAGGAGGCAGAGATTACCCTGGAGCAGTCGAAGTATGAACCTCCCACCACAATCAGGCAGGCGCGGATAACCCTTGACAAGGCTCAGCGTTCTTATGAGCAGGCTCAGAGTAACTACACTCTGAAGGTTAAGCAGGCCAGGGCTGACATCAGGGACACCGAGCTGCAGGTAGCCAAGCAGAGCAGAAAGGTATCGGAGATGCAGGAGATCATCCAGAAATTCGTAATCACGGCTCCGTCAGACGGTATGGTCATATACAAGAGGGAATGGAACGGCTCCAAGCGCAAGGTCGGATCCGAAGTAAGTCCATGGGACCCGGTAGTTGCCACCCTTCCCGATCTGTCGGCAATGATTTCAAAGACATATGTAAACGAGATTGATGTAAGTAAGGTCAAGGCAGGTCAGCCAGTAAGGCTTTCCGTTGACGCTTTCCCGGACAAGACCTATACGGGTGTTGTACTGAGTGTTGCCAACATAGGTGAGCAGCTTCCCAATACTGATGCGAAGGTATTCGAGGTAATTACAAAGATCCACGGTTCTGACCCGATTCTGAGGCCTTCGATGACCACCGGAAATCAGATCATCACCCAGACCTTTTCAGATGTTGTATATATTCCTCTTGAGACTGTATTTGCAACGGCAGACAGCATTCCTTTCGTCTACGTGAAGGATGGCACCCGGCATGTGGTTGTTCTTGGTGAGTCAAATGAGAATGACGTGATAGTTGAGCAGGGTCTCAAGCCTGGTCAGAAACTATACCTCTCAATACCGGAAGATGGGGATAAATTCAAGCTGCAGGGTGAGGATCTTATTGCCGTTATCAAGGATCGTAAGAGGCAGCAGGCTGAGGAAGAGGCCAAGCGTCAGCAGAACGGTAATCAGAGACAGGGTGCCATGCCGGGTAACATGACGCCGGAACAGATGCGTGAGTTCATGCAAAACCTCACTCCTGAGCAGCGTGAAGCCATGCGTTCACGGGGTGCGGGCCGTCAGGGACAGGGCCGTCCGGGTGCAGCAGGCACCGACTCTGCCGCAACTACACAGAGGGTCGTAATCCAGAGGCAATAGGTCAATACCGGCTCACAGAGGAACTTAACCATCGAGGAAAATGTTCAAAAGATACGGACACGACATACGCATCGCCTTGGAGTCAATTCTTTCCAACAAGCTCAAGTCGATACTGACGGCACTGGGGATAATCTTCGGGGTGGCTGCAGTTATCAGCATGCTGGCAATTGGCAAGGGGGCGCAGCAGGAGATACTTGACCAGATAAAGATGGTGGGTGTCAACAACATACTTATCAGCCCGATAGTTCAGGAGAGTGACGGCTCATCCGAAGAAGGGGAGAAGCAGCTCAATAAATTTTCAAGGGGACTGACCCTGCTTGATGTGGAGGCGATACGCAGCACAATACCGGCTGTCAAGCGGATCAGCCCGGAGATATCGTTCAACTCCACCATAGTATTAAGCGGCATGCGCTATACTGCAAAACTGGTTGGCGTTTCCAATGACTATTTCGAACTGTACAACCTTCCCATATCCCAGGGAGTTTTCTTTAACGAATACCAGGAAGAACACGGGATACAGGTCTGCATCATAGGCGCCAATATCAGGGCCAAGTTCTTCAGCCAGGTTGATCCGATAGGCCAGTACCTCAAGTTTGACAACGTATGGCTGAAGGTTATCGGAGTCCTGGAAAAAACCAATGTTTCGCTGACAGGGTTTGAGGAGCAGGGTGTCAATGTTTACAATGACAACGTTTACATTCCTATTAAGACGATGCTCATGCGTTATCAGAACAGGGCTCTTGTAAATACCAAACTGGCCAGTGAAGCAACCTCAATGCAGATCTTCGGAGGTGGCAGGATGTCGGCAAGAGTTGTTGTGAGCAGTTCCAGCGCCACAACCAGTGAGACCAACTATAATCAGCTTGACAAGATAGTGGTTCAGGTACAGGAGACAGAACAGCTGACTCCAACCACTGAGGTGCTCAGCAGGATGATGCTGAGGAGGCACTCAGGGGTGAAGGACTTTGAGATTACTGTTCCGGAGCTTCTCCTCAAACAGCAGCAGAGGACGAAAGACATCTTCAACATAGTTCTTGGTGCCATAGCCAGCATATCGCTGATTGTAGGCGGCATCGGGATCATGAACATCATGTTTGCATCGGTTATGGAGAGGATCAAGGAGATCGGAACCAGGATGGCCATCGGGGCAAAGAAGATGGACATAGTGGTGCAGTTTCTTTCCGAGGCCGTGCTTATAAGTGTCTCCGGTGGCTTTATCGGAGTTTTTCTGGGGATAATCCTTTCGGTGCTTATACAAAAGATAGCAGGCATAACCACAATCATATCATTCTTTTCAGTGGTCATTGCCTTTGGTGTCTCAGCCGCCGTTGGTGTAATCTTCGGCTATTCGCCTGCCAAGAGGGCTTCAGAAAGAGACCCGATTGAATCACTTCGTTATGAATAACAATACAATATGAAAAGGGTAAAAACATTCTCCTTGACCATTCTTCTTGCAGTTGTTGTTTCCCTGCCGGCATTGTCCCAGGATATCAAACGCCTCACCCTTGAAGAGGTGGTAAGACTTGCCTCCGAACAGTCGCCCAACGCCCTTATTGCCAAGCACCGTTTTCGTGCCAGTTACTGGCAGTACCGGACCTTTGTTGCTGAATACCGTCCGACATTGTCTCTATCAGGGAACCTGCCGGATTACAGTACCGCCTACAACCGGGTGTGGAACTCGGTGGCGCAGCAGTGGGAATATGCATCAACAAACGTTCTCCAGACCTCGGGCAACCTCTCACTGGCTCAGAATATAGGGCTGACAGGCGGATCCATCTCGCTCTTCTCGGATCTTACCTACGAGAAGAATTTTGAGACTGACGGCGAGAGGTATATTACCTCGCCTCTTAACGTGAGGCTCACCCAGCCGCTCTTCCGGTACAACGAGCTGAAATGGCAGAAGAAGATAGAGCCTCTCAAGTACGAAGAGGCGCGCAAGACCTACCTGAGAGACGTTGAGAACGTTCACATGATGGCAGTGCAGTATTTCTTCAATCTTGCACTGGCACAGATAAACCGGGAGATTGCCGAGACAAACATGCAGAACGCAGACACACTGTATCAGATTGCGAAAGGGCGGTATAACCTGGGCACGATCGCAGAGGACGAACTGCTGCAGATGGAGCTTTCCTATCTCAATGCCGGTACGGCAATCAATGAGTCGGAGATGAACCTGCGTGACAGGGAGCTGAAACTGAGGTCGTTCCTTGGATTTAACCAGTCAGTCCGGCTTGAGCTGTTTATTCCCGGCGAGGTTCCCGACCTGGAAGTAGAAGTGAGTGAGGTTCTCAGGCTGGCCGAGGAAAACAATCCGGAGCTGATCGCCCTTGAGCGTCAGCTTGTGGAGGCAAAGAGTTCGGTGGCACAGGCAAAAGCAGAGAAGGGACTGAATGCTAACCTTACGGCATCGTACGGGTTGCGTGACCAGGACCCGTTGCTGGATCTGGCCTATGACAAGCCGAACCAGCAGCAGACGATCAGGGTAGGATTTTCACTGCCAATTCTTGACTGGGGTCAGGGTCGCGGACGCTACAAGATGGCTCAGTCAAGCGAAGAGCTCACGAGAGTACAGGTTGAGCAGTCACGGATCGACTTTGAGCAGAACCTCCTGCTGGATGTGCAGCAGTTCAACATACAGGGTGACCAGGTAAAGATAGCGGCCAAGTCCGATACGGTTGCGGCCAAGATGTTCGAGGTTACCAAGCAGCGTTTCCTCATTGGCAAGATTGACGTACTGGAGCTTAACAATGCTGATACAAAGAAGGACCAGAACAAGCGGAACTATATTCAGGCGCTGAACAACTACTGGACCTATTATTATAATATGAGGGCTCTCACCCTGTTTGATTTTATCACTCGCAAGCCGCTTGAGACCGACTACGAGAAGCTGGTCGAATAGGCCTGAAAACATATTGTGAGACTGCCGGCACCCGCCGGCAGTTTTGCTTCTTAATCATATGGTTTGCGAAAATAAAGTTATATATTTGCGCCTCGTAAATAAGTAAGCAAATAACATACAACCATTAATTTTAAAAGAGTATACAGATGCAGAACAAAGGATTAATTTCAGCTCTGGCTATTGCTTTGACCCTTGTTTGCATTTACCAGCTCTCCTTCACCGCGGCTTCGTACAAGGTGAAAAGGGAGGCCAGGGAATATGCAGCAGGTGATCTGAACAAGGAGGTGGCGTACATGGATTCAGTCGCCTCCCTGCCCAAGGATCAGTGGGGTTTTCTCGGCAATACCTACAAGGAGGTTCAGACCAAGGAGATCAACCTGGGTCTTGACCTGAAGGGCGGGATGAACGTGGTGCTGGAGATTTCCGTTGAGGATATTGTCAGGGCTCTCTCAAACTACAGTACTGACAAGACCTTCAATGATGCCATAGCCCTCGCGAAGCAGAAGCAGCTTGGAGGGAGCAATGAAGATTTCATCACCCTTTTTGTCCGCTCCTTTGAGGAGATAGACCCGAATGCCAGGCTTGCAGCCGTGTTCGGGACCGTTGAGCTGAAAGACCGCGTCAATTTCAACTCCACAAATGCTGATGTGCAGAAGGTTCTTGAGACGGAGACTAACTCTGCTATTGACAATGCCTTTAACGTTCTCCGAAACAGGATTGACCGTTTTGGTGTTGTGCAGCCCAATATTTCGCAGTTGCAGCCCCGCGGCCGCATCCTCGTTGAGCTTCCCGGCGTGAAGGATCCCCAGAGGGTACGTGACCTTCTCCAGGGAACAGCCAACCTCGAGTTCTGGGAGACATATGAAAATGCTGAGGTAATCGGGTTCCTGATGCAGGCAAATGATTTTCTCAGGTCCGTGATGCCAACCACTACAGCAGCCAGCGTGGCTGACACAGTAGCAGGTCAGGTTGCTGAAAATCTTCAGGATGCAGGTGCCGAAGCGGACACAGCCGCTGCCGGCGACAAATCACTGCTTGACATGGTCAGCAGTGACACATCGGCCGCCGCCGAAGCCTCATCGCTTGAGGAGTTCACGCGCCAGAATCCGCTGTTCGGGCTTCTGAGACCGAACGTATCCCCTGAAGGTCAGCCTGAGCAGAGCAGCATCGTAGGCTTCGCCGCAGGCAAAGACACGGCAAGGGTGAATGGATACCTGGCTATGAACCAGATCAAGTCGCTCTTCCCCAGGGAACTGAAATTCTACTGGAGCCAGTCGCCGTACAAGTATGACCCGACAAATACGCTCTATGAACTGCATGCAATAAAGATTACAACACGTGACGGACGTGCACCTCTGACAGGTGACGTTATCACTGCTGCCCGTCCATCAACAGGGGTGACCGGTGCGGACATCAAGGTTGACTTCTCGATGAATGCCGAAGGCGCCAAGATATGGCAGCGCATGACCCGTGACAACATCGGACGCTGCATAGCAGTTGTTCTTGATGACTATGTAAGGTCATACCCCCGCGTTCAGAATGAGATTGCAGGCGGCAATACGGAGATCACGGGCGACTTCACCCTCGAGCAGGCTGAAGACCTTGCCAATATTCTCAAGTCAGGTAAGATGCCTGCACCTGCACGCATCATACAGGATACCGTCGTGGGACCGTCACTGGGTAAGGAGGCTATCAACAACGGTATGAAATCGTTTATAATCGCATTCATAATCGTGCTCCTGTACATGATATTCTACTACAGCCGTTCAGCCGGTACTGTGGCAGACATCGCAATGACAGTCAACCTCTTCTTCATGATGGGGGTTCTTGTATCACTGAATGCTGTTCTGACCCTTCCCGGTATTGCCGGTATTGTGCTGACAATAGGTATGTCGGTGGATGCGAACGTGCTTATCTTTGAGAGGATCAAGGAGGAGATGCGTGGCGGAAAGGGAGTTAAGCAGGCTATCGCAGACGGTTACAAGGGGGCATCATCTGCCATCATCGACAGTAACCTTACTACACTTGTGACTGGCGTCATCCTGTACTATTTCGGTACCGGACCTATAAAGGGCTTTGCCTCAACACTTGTGATCGGTATCATAACCTCGCTCTTCTCGGCGGTTCTCGTGTCGCGTCTGATTTACGAGTGGCTTCTGAAGCGGAACACACATCTTAAATTCTCGGCTCCGTATACGGAAAATTTCCTTCAGAACATGAACATTGATTTCATGGGACTGAGGAAATACGGGTATATCTTCTCGATAGGGCTTTCACTGCTTGCCGTAATCACCCTTTCAACCAAGGGGCTCAGCAAGGGTATCGACTTCACCGGTGGACGTACCTATGTTGTCAGGTTTGAACAGCCGGTCAATACGGTTGATGTGGCCAATATGCTCTCTGACGAGCTGGGCAGTGACCCGGTGGTTGTGACCTTCGGTTCAGAGAACCAGGTTAAGATCAGCACCAAGTACAAGGTAGAGGACCCGACTGCCACGGCAGAGGTTAACAGCCTGATCTATAATGGTCTTAAGGAACTGGTTCCGGGAGTTGACCAGGACACGTTCATCAACGAGTATATAGTAAGTTCCGAGACGGTTGGGCCTACCATTGCGAAGGACCAGGCCTCGAAGGCAATCTGGGCAATCCTGCTTGCACTTGTCGGGATGTTCCTCTACATCTTCATCAGGTTCAGGAAATGGCAGTATGGCCTTGGTTCGGTTGTGGCACTGGCCCATGACGTGATCATCGTGCTCGGTCTCTATTCGATCCTTCAGGGCATCATGCCATTCTCGATGGATATTGACCAGTCATTTATAGCAGCAATCCTGACGGTTGTGGGTTACTCTCTGAACGACACCGTTGTAATCTTCGACAGGATAAGGGAGTATCTCCCGCTCTACAGGAAGAGGCCGAAGAGGGAGGTATACAATATGGCGCTCAACAGCACCCTGGCCAGGACCCTTAACACAGGTATGGCAACAATATTCGTGCTGATAGTGATCTTCATATTCGGAGGGGAGGTGATCCGAGGATTTATCTTCGCATTGCTCTTCGGTATCGTCTTCGGAACCTATTCATCGCTGTTCGTTTCAACACCAGTGCTGTATGAGACGACAAAGGGAAAAGGGGATGAGAGTGAGGCTCAGGCAACTGAGACCGAAAAGAAAAAGATAGCCGGATAACGGTTCCTGAACTGAGGCTGCCCCGAAAGGCAGCCTCAGTCATTTTACGGGGACGGCACCTGTTTTTTGTTATTCTTTAGTAACTTTGCCGGGCATAAAATGCAACCCCGATGGGATTATTGCTATTCATAAGCGGACAGGAGATTATATTCATTTTGATTGCAGTTCTTCTGCTTTTCGGCGCCGACAAACTGCCGGAGATAGCACGTGCCATGGGCAAGGGGATGCGCGAGGTCCGCAAGGCCACCGATGAGATAAAGAAGGAATTTGACGAGAGCACCCAGGATATCAGGAAGGATATCAATGATGTTACCAGTTCAGTGAGGCGCGATATAAACGATGTTACAGACAGCGTGAGGAAGGACTTCAATGACGTGACTGACAGCGTGAGGAAAGATTTTGAGGATGCAGGCAAGCCTCTCTCGGATGAGATCAATGATACGGCAAGTGAATTAAACAAGGAGACCAGATGATAAAAGCCACTGGTATTGTTAAGTCGTACGGTGATCTGAAGGTGCTGAAAGGCATTGACCTGACGGTGGCCGAGAAAGAGGTGGTTGCAATTGTGGGCGCCAGCGGTGCAGGCAAGACGACATTGCTTCAGATTATCGGGACACTTGACAGGGCTGATTCGGGTACTGTGCTTTATAACGGCCAGGATGCCGGCCAGCTGTCACAACGTGCACTGGCAGCATTCAGGAATAAACATATCGGGTTTGTATTCCAGTTTCACCAGTTGCTGCCCGAGTTTACGGCACTGGAGAATGTTTGCATTCCGGCGCTGATTGCAGGGAAGACACGTGCAGAGGCTGCAGCCCGTGCATCGGAACTCCTGGACTTTCTGGGTATGAGTGACAGGCTGGATCATAAACCTTCGCAGCTCAGCGGCGGAGAGCAGCAGCGTGTTGCAGTGGCGCGTGCCATAGTAAACAGTCCATCGCTGATCCTTGCTGATGAGCCATCCGGCAACCTTGATACCGAGAACAAGACGGAGCTTCATAAACTCTTTTTCCGGCTGCGTGACACCTTCGGGCATACTTTTATCATAGTGACACATGACCCGCAGCTTGCCTCCATGTCTGACAGGACAATCAGGATTAAGGACGGACTGATTACCCAATAAAGCAGCATTCCCGATTCTGCAATTAGTTGCGATATACGTAGGTTATCCCTTACCTTTGTACAATCAATAATAAAAATAACCTTGACATTAAAGCAAATATTGTCGATATTTGCCATGACTTTGTTACAAATGAATCAGGCGTCATGATTTTCAAAAGATCGGCAACGGGAAATCTGGAGGTTTGGAGGAGAAATCCAAATAGGAAGCCACTCATAATCAGGGGTGCCAGGCAAACTGGCAAGACAACTCTTGTAAAGGAATTTGCAAAGTCTTATTCATTTCATATTTATCTGAATCTTGAAAAGTCTTCAGATAAGGATCTTTTCAACATTCATCTGGACGTAAATTCAATTGTGGAATCACTCTTCCTGGCTGCAAATATTCCAATATCATCAATAGGTGAAACCTTGCTTTTTATTGATGAGATCCAGGAATCACCAGCAGCCATACAGATGTTGAGGTATTTTTACGAGGAGTTTCCCAGCCTTAGTGTGATTGCAGCCGGATCACTTTTAGAGTTTGCTTTAAGAGAAGTGAAGAGCTTTCCTGTAGGGAGAGTCGAATACCTGTACGTGCACCCTCTGAATTTCGTTGAATATCTTGAAGCTCTTGACCATCAGCCGGCCTTGCATCAGTTGAATAAAATCCCGGTTGAGCCATATGCGCACAATGTATTACTGTCAATGTTTAACAGGTATGCCATAATCGGGGGCATGCCGGAAGTCATAGGCGAATATCTTGAGACCGGAAGCATAACAGAATTACCGAAAGTTTATGAAAGCATTTGGGGAACGTACATAAATGATGTGGAAAAATATGCCTCCAATGATACGGAGCGAAAGGTGATAAAGCACATAATGCGGACAGCTCCCCTTTATATAGATCAGCGAATCAAATTTCAGAATTTTGGTCAGTCAAACTATAGATCAAGGGAGTCAGGTGAAGCTTTCCGGACTTTAAACGATGCTAAAATCATCCGGTTGATTTACCCGACAACCGATGTTGTTAGTCCTGTAAAGCCTGATTTACGTAAGTCGCCCCGTCTGCAATTTATGGATACGGGATTGATTAATTATGAGTTAGGAATTCAGGCTGGAATGCTCTCCTTCACAGATTTGAGCAACTCCTATAAAGGGGCTGTTGTTCCTCACCTTGTAATGCAGGAGGTGATTTCGCTGAATACAATCAATGATAAAAATCCGCATTTTTGGGTTCGCGAGAAAAAGCAGTCCTCCGCTGAGGTGGATTTATTATTTACTTTCAGGGACAAGGTAATTCCAATTGAAATAAAATCAGGCCGTGAAGGCACGTTAAGGTCACTGCATCAGTTCATTGACCGATGTAATCACCCTTATGCGGTTAGATTGTATGCTGGAAAATTTGAGATCAGTAAAACAAGAACTACCGGTGGCAAGCCCTTTCTGCTCATGAATATGCCTTATTATCTGGGAACCAAAATACCGGACTATATTGCTTACTTCGTAGAAAACTACCAACTTTCCTGAACAAGACTTATCAGAGTTTATACACTGTAATGAGATTAACCCGGACACAACTGAAGGCGTTCCTTGACCAAAAGGTTGAGCTGTACAACAGGCCATCATTCATTGGGCTTGACCCTATAAGCATACCGCATCGGTTTGCCGGAAAGGAAGATATCGAGATTGCCGGGTTTCTGGCGGCAACAATAGCATGGGGCAACAGGGTAGCGATACTCCGGAGTGCAGACAGGATGCTGGCCCATATGGGCGACTCCCCATATGATTTTGTGATCAACCACCGCGAAAGGGACCTCAAGGGTATTGACGGCTGCATTCACCGGACCTACTTTGCCGAGGACTTCATCTACTTCATTGAAGCACTGAAATACATTTATCTTGAGAAGGGGGGGATGGAGGCTGTTTTCGCCAGGTATCAGACCGGGGATTCTTTGCAGCCGGCCATACATGAGTTCGGGAAAATCTTCTTTGAGCTGCCGCATAACCCCAGAACCCGCAGGCATCTCTCTGACCCGTATAAGGGGTCTGCAGCCAAACGGATAAATATGTTCCTGAGGTGGATGGTCCGCAGGGATGACCGGGGTGTCGATTTCGGTTTGTGGCAGTCCATATCCCCTTCTGTGCTCTCCTGTCCGCTGGATGTACATTCAGGAAATGTTGCGCGTAAGCTGGGGCTGCTAACCCGGAAACAGAGTGATGCAAAAGCGGTGGCAGAGCTTGATTCTTCCCTCCGTGAGATGGACCCAGCCGACCCGGTTAAGTACGATTTCGCCCTGTTTGGCCTGGGGGTTTTTGAACACTTCTAAGCCCGGTACCTGATACCCGCCTTAATAGTAGTTATTACGCGAGGATACCTAATCTGCTTCACAGTGTTCACCACAACTGCAACTCTTCCCTTTCGCCTTTTCGAATGCTTCCCTGCCTTCTGATACTGAAAAGTAAATAAGGCCTGCAGCCCCGATTGCATCAGCATAGGCAAATCCGGTAAATTCATAGACAAGACTTGATACAAGCAGCACTACTGACATGTATACACATACCCTGGTGCAATTGGCATCGGAAATTATAGGTTCGGAATGAAGCTTTTTGCCGATGCTTTTTTTTGCATTCATAAGCCAGATCATCACGGCAATTGATATCAGTGAAATCACTATTCCCCAGATTGTTGTTTCCGGTTTGTGTTTATAAATGATATTCAGTATAATACCTGCAAGCAGTCCTGCTGACAACAGATAGAATGCAGTACCTGTAATCTTCAGGGCTGTTATTTCGAACCTGCTCTTCGGGCTGTCAGGATTCTGCCTTATCCGCGTTATCATAATTGCAATTCCGATTCCGGACAGCACTTCGATAAAACTGTCAGCACCGAAACCAAACAGACTAAGCGTCTCATCCGCATAACCCAAAGCCATTGATACCACTCCTTCAATAATGTTGTAAAAAATGGTAAACAGGCTTAACCAGAATGCCCTTTTATAGAATTTCTGTTCTTTTTCTTCCATAAGTCAAATCCCTACTGGTATCTGTATAGTTCAATAATGGTCTCATTAAGACTCTTTTCTATGTCCAGTATTTTATTAAAACTTTCATAATAGACAGTTAGTTCAAAATAATATTCAGCAAGCGAAAGCTCTCCGTTGTCCAGGGCTTTCTGCAGCAAGGCAGAATTATTGAATTTTTGAAGATTGGTTCTATAATCATCCAGGCTGTTTTGCAGACTGACTGCCTTTGTATGCAGTGCCTTAAGGTTATTATAGAATTGCTGTCTGTTGTCGCTCTCAGCACTTTGCACTGCAAAAGTCTTTGCCTTGGCATATTTCACGGCATTTTTGTTTTCCAGTAATGGGATTGACAGACCTACTGCTACTCCCCGGAACTGCTCCCCGACAACATCCTCACTCATGTACCCGGCCTGTATTTTGGGAAGCCCCATTGCTGCATTTAATTTTTCATTCTTCTGACTGATTGAGATTTCCTGATTCAGCCATCGCAACACAGGATTGTTTTTTTCAGCATCAGCATACCACTGTTCAAAGTCAACAGGCAGAGTCTGTAACGGGAAGATACTGTCATTGAATTCAACCGGTACGCCACCATTAAGGCTTTTTAGTTCGGCAAGCAGGGAACTCCTTTCAATTTCACCGGACTCTGCATCTTTGATAATATTCAGCAGGTACACCTGAGCTTTGTTGAAATCAATGATTCCTGTCTCGCCGGCTTCAAATTTTGATTTGTACGAATCCGCTATTTTCCGGGCGTTGCCAATTCTTCGCCGGAGCTCATTTGACAGCATGTTCTGATAAATCAATTCATTGCATACAAGGCGGGTTTGTGTCAGAATTGATCTGTATTGTCTCTCATATTCCAGTTCCACCTGGACATTCCTCTGTTCCGAAATCTGATTCCTGTAAGCGTAGGCTGACGGGAAATCGAATGACTGCACTAAGCTTATATCCTTTCGGTTACCGATGCTTTCCGGGCTGCCCCAGAGGTAGTTGAATGCAAATTCCGGATTCTCCGGGTATAGGCCGGTCTTATTGCCGATGCGTTCAGCGTCTGCACTTTTCCTGAGAGCGATGAGTGTTGTATTGTTCTTTTCCACCCCGGCAAGAATCATGTCAATATCCTGGGACAAAAGATTCGAACAGCCAAGTATTACTGTACCTATAAATATTATCAAGCGTTTCATAAATTGTCATTTTTTAAGATTCCCCGGGTCCTGAGTGCGCTGTAAACTATCGGGACTATGTAAATATTAAGCAGTGTAGAGGTTATCAGACCACCGAGAATAACTTTTGCCATAGGACTTTGGATTTCATTTCCTGCCAGGTTTCCCTGCAGGGCCAGTGGAATCAGTGCAAGAGCGGCAGTCAGGGCTGTCATCAGGATCGGGTTAAGCCTGTCCGCAGAGCCTTTGGTTACTGTATCCGTCAATGAAGTGCCGCTTGCCTGCAGATGCTGGTAATGTGAAACCAGCAGTATCCCGTTTCTGGTAGCTATGCCAAAGAGCGTTATGAATCCGATGATTGCGGGGATACTCAGGATCCCTGATGTAAAGTAAATTGCAAATACGCCGCCGATTAAAGCCAATGGAAGATTCAATAGGATAATTCCCGCCAGTTTGAAATTCTTGAATTCCTGAAATAGTAACAGGAAGATTATCACCAGGGCCAACAATGAAGTCAGCATAAGGGTCTGTGAGGCTTTTGCCTCACTCTCAAACTGACCGCCGTATTCAATTCTGTAGCCTTCGGGCAGGGTTACGGACTCATTGATATTTTTCTGAATATCCTGAACTGCTCCGCGCAAATCACGGCCTGCCACGTTTGCAGATACAACAATTTTCCGCTGAACATTCTCACGGCTGATTGAACTTGGCCCTGTCACTGACACGATATCAGCAACCTGTTCCAGCGGAACTTTCCTTCCGTCATAGGTGTCAATGAGCGCACTGCGAATGCCCTCTATGTTTTCCAGATAGTCCGTATCGAGCCGTAGAACGAGACCAAAACTTCTCTGACCCTCATAGATATCCGCCAGTTTTTCTCCACCGAAGGCGACATCAACAAATTCGTTAAACTCGTGTATGGTTATTCCGTACTGAGCAAGCATGTCCCGGTTTGCCCTGATCTGTATCTGGGGAATTTCTATCTGCTGGTCAACATTTACATCAACAAGACCTTCAACATCAACGATTGAATTTTTTATCTCATTACCAATGGAGAACATTTTATTGAGGTCTGAACCGAACAGCTTAATTGCAATATTTGCCCTTGTTCCTGAGAGCATATGGTCTATGCGGTGTCCAAGGGGCTGACCTACCGTAAATGCTATTCCGGGGATTCCTGATAAGGTACGCCGGACATCTGCCAGAAATTCCTCGCGGCTGCGGTTCTTCAGGGTAAAATTTACATCAATTTCAGCACTGTTGGTTGTTTGCGAATGCTCATCGAGTTCTCCGCGTCCTGTTCTTCTTGCTGTACTTGATACTTCTGAGATGGACAACAATTCAGTTTCGACAAGATTTCCCAGTTTGTTGCTTTCCTCAAGAGAAGTCCCCGGCTTCGTTATGACGGAAAGGGTTAATGATCCCTCATTGAATTCAGGAAGGAAGCTTCTTCCCATCGTGGACATCGCTATAAGTGCAACAAAAAATAATCCAAGGGTGGAAAGCACTATGGCTCTTTTATGGTTCAGTGACCAACTGAGAGATTTCTCATAGTAGTAGGACAGCTTTCGCACAAGCCATTTTTCCTTCTCATTCCTTGCCAGGTACCTGTCATCTGATAAAAGCATTTTTGACATTAACGGCGTAAGTGTCATTGCCACAACCATTGACACAAACAGAGACACTATGAAAGAGATTCCCAGCGGTTTTAACATTCTTCCTTCCATGCCCGAGAGAAAGAATAAGGGAATGAAGGCTACAATAATTATCATCGTGGCATTCAGGATCGAGGCTCTTATTTCTTTTGATGCCTCGAATACAACTGTAAAAGCGTCCTGTCGCAGTTCTATGGGTTTCTGACGGTTTTGACGAAGGCGTTTATATACATTCTCTACGTCAATAATTGCATCATCGACAAGAGCACCGATTGCAATGGCCATCCCACCAAGGCTCATTGTATTTATATTTAAACCAAGCAGTCTCAGTACCAGAATTGCACCAAGCAGTGAAAGCGGAATTGCGAGCAGTGAAATGATTGTAGTTCTGAAACTACCCAGAAAGAGGAACAGAATCAATACAACGAATACTGCACCTTCCAGCAGTGCTTTTTGAACATTGCTGACAGATGTTTCAATGAAGTTTGCCTGCCGGAATATTTCTGTGTCCAGCTTAACATCAGCTGGCATTGTCTTTTGTAATGTTCTCAGGTTGTCTTCAATTCTCCGGGTTACATCAAGAGTATTTATGTGCGGTTGTTTGGAGATTGAAATAATAATCGCGGGTTTTGCATTTTCGGAAGCATATCCCATCTTAACCGCGCTGCCAATTTTTAATTCGGCAACATCATTTAACCTGACCGGTTTCCCGTTAACGGATTTGACATATGAATTACCTAAAATGCTTAAATCAGACGTCCTTGCAATACCTCTGACAACATATTCATTGCCATACTGCCTTACGACACCTCCCGTCGAGTTTTGGCTGAGGCCTTTGCATACCTCTGCCAGTTCACTCATTGAAACCCTGTAGAATTTCATTTTCTGCGGGTTGGTAAGTACCTGGTATTGCTTATAGTCTCCGCCAATAATTGTCACCTGGGAGACCCCGCCGGTTGCAAGCAGCAATGGTTTAATATTCCATTCTGCAATTGTCCTCAGATCCATCAGGCTTGTACTGTCAGCCTGGACTCCGATAAAAAATATTTCCCCCATTACGCTTGACTGTGGTGCCAGCACCGGCTGACCGACTCCAAGAGGCATCTGCGAGGTAACAGTAATGAGCTTTTCACTCACTATCTGACGTGCCCTGAAAATATCCGTACCCCAGTCAAACTCGACCCAGACAAAAGAGAAGCCCTGTGATGAAGCTGACCGGACCCTGCGCACTCCGGTTGCACCGTTCACTGAGGTTTCGATAGGGAATGTAACCATCCGTTCAACCTCCTCTGATGCCATGCCGTGAGCATCGGTCATCACAACCACTGTCGGGGCGGTCAGGTCGGGAAATACATCCACGTCCATGTTTAATGCAGTTCTCGCTCCGAAAACCACAAGGACCGCTGAAAGCAAAATAATGAGATACTTATTGTTCAGCGAGAATTTTATGATATTGTTAATCATGATCCTGCGATTTGTTAATGTACATGGCCTGAATGTGCATCAAGGGCGCCTGTAGCCTGGGAAAGTTTGATCAGGACTGCACCTTTTAATACAATGCGTTCATCATCAGTTAATCCACTGATAACCTCAGTCCGGATTCCATCTGTAGTTCCCGTTTTGATTTCACGTTTTTCAAACAGTTCGGGAGTGACCTGAACGAATACGAAAAAGTTCCCCTGTTCCTCAAGAACTGCCGAAACCGGAACAGTAAGAGCCTGCGAGTTTGAGATGGTTTTCAGGTATAACTCCACAAAACCGCCCGGAATAAAGCTGCCAACATTATTTACCTGGATGGTGACCGGTATAAGGAAATTATCCGTTGTGGTTGTTTTCCCTACAGATAAGACTTTCCCGTTC
>JAEYZD010000088.1 GCA_023430725.1 Bacteroidota bacterium
AAACATACACCGTGGCTGTTTTGGCGGATGCAGCTTCTGTGCCATCGCCGCCCACCAGGGAAAGTTTGTCAGCAGCCGTTCGGAATCCTCTGTGTTGAAGGAGGTTGAGAAGATCAGCAGAATGGAGGGATTCAAGGGGAATCTGTCCGACCTGGGCGGGCCCTCTGCGAACATGTACAGGATGGCAGGCAGGGACAGGGAGCGTTGCCTGAAATGCGGAAGACCCTCATGCATATGGCCATCGGTGTGTGATAACCTTGATACTTCACATGAGGCTCTGAATTCTCTCTACAGGAAGGTTAACATGCTGCCGTACATTAAAAAGGCATTTGTCAGCAGCGGCGTACGCTATGACCTGCTGATGAAGGAGTACAACCGTGAGGCTGGCAGGGCTGAAGAGAAATATCTCACTGAACTGGTTCTGAACCATACAAGCGGCAGGCTCAAAGTGGCACCGGAACATACTGATGATGAGGTGCTTTACCTGATGAGAAAGACTCCTTTCCGTCACTTCAGAAGGCTCCGCGAGAAGTTTCTCGGGATCATTAAAAGCCATGGCCTCAGGTTCGAGCTGATTCCTTACTTCATATCTGCACATCCGGGCACCTCGGAGAAGAAGATGGGTGAGCTGGCAAGGGAGCTCTCCGACCTGGGGATGCACCCGGAGCAGGTGCAGGATTTCACCCCCACCCCAATGACCCTCGCCACAGCGATGTATTACCTTGGATTTGACCCTTACACGGGAAAGAAGGTCTATGTTGCCAGGGATATTGAGGAAAAGAGGAGACAGAAGGGGTACTTTTTCAGGGGGAAAGGCAATAGGCATTAGGCAATAGTGTTGGCAAGATATCAACAGTAACTGCCTCTTACCCCAAACTCACTACTGCCTGTTGTCTAAAAAAAAGAGGCCGTTGCTCCGGCCTCTTTTTTTCATTCGTATTCCTTCAGTATGGCTTTGACATCATCGGGAGCGACCCTCCCGTATGTCTTCTCACCGACCAGCACCACCGGTGCCAGGCCGCATGCACCAACGCAGCGGAGGCTCGAGAGAGAGAACTTGCCGTCAGCGGTGGTCTGTCCAACCTGCAGGGCGAGCTCTTTCTTGAACTCGTCAAGCACCTTCTCGGCACCTCTCACATAGCACGCCGTGCCCATGCAGATGCTTATCGGGTGCTTACCCTTGGGAGTCATCGTGAAGAAGGAATAAAAGGTCACCACACCGTAAACCTGGGCAGTGGATATGTTCAGTTTTGAAGCAATCACCTCCTGCACTTCAGCCGGAAGGTATCCAAAATGTTCCTGTGTCCTGTGAAGCACATTTATAAGCTCCAGCGGTTCATTATTGAAAGAATCGCATATCTCGTTGATCTTGTCAACATCTTGCTGTCTCAGTTCAATCTTTATACTTGACATCTCTTTGAATTTTAATGTTTATTACCCGGATCTCACTGTTTGACGACGATCTTCGCCTTCCTGTCGAAATAGTGCGTATGCAGCAGGTGGTGAGCCTTTTCGCTGTTGGGTTCGCCAAGGTATTCCTTGTAGAGCTGAATGATATACGGGTTTTCGTGTGACACCCTGATGGGTTTGTTCTTATCTTCTTCATAGATAGCCGCAGCCCTTGCTTTCAGTATTGACGAATCACCGTGGTGCAGTGGCTGACCGCCTCCGCCGATACATCCGCCCGGGCAGGCCATCACCTCAATTGCATGGAATTTGGAGCGTCCGGCTTTGACCTCGTCAAGCAGCTTGCGTGCGTTGCCGAGACCGTGTGCAATACCTATGCTGAGCGGGAAACCGTCGAAGTCAATAGTTGCCTGCCTGACACCTTCCATTCCTCTCAGTTCATTGAAGTCGAGACGGCTAAGCTTCTTGCCTGTATACAGTTCGTAAGCCGTACGTACAGCTGCTTCAATTACACCACCGGTGTTTCCGAAGATAACGCCCGCACCTGTCGACTCGCCAAGAGGCCTGTCAAAGTCCGAATCCGGAAGGTTGACGAAGTCGAGATTGGCCTGCCTGATAAAATGCGCAAGCTCACGTGTGGAGATGGAGAAGTCGACATCAGGGTTGCCGTCAACAGCAAACTCTGGCCTCTGGCTCTCATACTTCTTCGCAAGGCATGGCATGATTGACACTACCACCATGTTCTTACGATCGACCTTGATCTTATCTGCAAAGTATGATTTGGCAATTGCTCCGAACATCTGCTGGGGCGATTTGGCCGTGGACGGTACATCCTTCATCTCGGGGTAGTTGTGTTCAAAGAAGTTGACCCAGCCCGGGCAGCAGGATGTAAGAATCGGGATATTGGCATTCTTGTCACCTTTCAGGTACTTGCCGAGCCTGTTGAGCAGTTCTGTTCCTTCTTCCATGATTGTCAGGTCAGCAGCAAAGTCGGTATCGAATACATAGTCGAAGCCAAGCTCTTTCAGTGCAGTGACCAGTTTGCCTGTGACGAGTGTTCCGGGTTTCAGTCCGAACTCTTCGCCGAGGGCAGCGCGAACAGCAGGTGCTGTCTGAACCACAACCACCTTGGTCGGGTCGACGATAGCCCTGAGCACGTCGCGTGTGTGGTCTACCTCTGTAAGGGCGCCGGTGGGGCATACTGCCACACACTGACCGCAGTAGGTACAGGGTGAGTATTCGAGGTTCTGCTCATAAGCGGGACCAACGGCTGCCATGAAGCCCCTGTTGAAGGCTCCGATAGCACCGACTGTCTGCACATCATTGCACATCATCTCGCAACGGCGGCACATGATACACTTGTCAAGCTCACGGATAATTGAGGGAGAGGTGTCTTTCCTGTATGTTGACATCTCGGCAATATCCTGTCCCGGGATCTCCCTGATACCCAGTCTGTGAGCCATATCCTGCAGTTCGCATGTGCCTGACTTCGGGCAGATGAGGCAATCCTTCGGGTGATCGGAGAGGATGAATTCCATCACTGTCCTGCGGGCATTCATAACCCTCGGGGTGTGAGTGCGAATAACCGTGCCGTCATCACATTTCGTTATACAGGCCGGAGAGAGGTTTCTGCGCCCCTGTACCTCCACGACGCAAATCCTGCAGCCGCCGGGTTTGTTTTCAATATTCAGATCATCAAGTCTCATGTGGCACAGAGTCGGGATATCTATCCCCAGCTTCCGTGCCGCACCGAGAATGGTGGTACCTTTCTCGACTTCAACCTGTTTGTTGTCTATAGTAATTTTTATTGTTTCCATCGTCAATCTTCCTTGTCTTTAGTTGATTAGCACAGCACCAAATTTGCATTTCTCGAAGCAGGCTCCGCATTTGATGCATTTCTCCTGGTCGATGAAGTGCGGTCCCTTGCGTTCGCCGGTGATTGCATTGACCGGGCATCCCCTGGCGCAGGCTGTACATCCGACGCACTTGTCAACGATGATCGAGTACTTCATGAGTTCACGGCATGAGCCGGCCGGACACCTCTTTTCGGTGACATGAGCCACATACTCATCCATGAAGTTGTTCATGGTTGAGAGCACGGGGTTCGGAGAAGTCTGACCAAGTCCGCAGAGCGAAGTGTCCTTGATGACGTTGCACATGTTCTTCAGACGGTCAAGGTCAGCCATGGTGCCGTTCCCCTTGGTGATATGGGTGAGAAGCTCATGGAGCCTCTTGTTGCCGATACGGCAGGGTGCACATTTGCCGCATGACTCTTCCACAGTAAACTCCAGGAAGAACTTTGCGATAGAAACCATGCAGTCGTCCTCGTCCATGACGATCATACCGCCTGATCCCATCATTGAACCTACTGCAACAAGGTTGTCAAAGTCAATCGGAGTATCGAGGTGCGCTTCGGTGAGACAGCCACCCGACGGGCCTCCGGTCTGTACCGCCTTGAACTTCTTTCCGTTTTTGATGCCGCCGCCGATTTCGAAGATGATTTCGCGAAGGGTTGTGCCCATCGGTACTTCAATAAGGCCCACGTTGTTGATCTTGCCTGCGAGGGCAAATACCTTTGTTCCCTTTGACTTTTCAGTACCTATTGACGAGAACCATTCCCATCCCTTTGTGATTATGACGGGTACGCTGGCGAAAGTCTCAACGTTGTTTACGTTTGTAGGTTTGCCAAGGAAGCCGCTTTCGGCAGGGAAGGGGGGCTTGTTCGTGGGTTCTCCGCGGCTGCCCTCCATTGAATGTATCAGAGCTGTCTC
>JAEYZD010000212.1 GCA_023430725.1 Bacteroidota bacterium
TGCCGCGCAACTCCTCAATCAACCTTTTTCTCTTTCCTTTTGCCTCAAAGGACTCCTCAATCATCACATCATGAATTTGGTCTAAAAATAACAGATATCTTTGCATATCTCCTGCGAACCGGAATGAAAAAATTTGCCCGCAGCATAGCACTCTCCTACATTTTAGCCGATTTTGCCGGTTCATCCGTCGCATGGGGCCTTTTCTACCTTTTTCGCAAATACTTCATCGAGACCAGGTTATACGGTGATTATTTTCAGATGGAGCTCGGATACAAGTTCTGGCTCGGCATCGCGCTGATCCCGCTTTTCTTTCTCTTCGCCTTCGCGATGGCCGGATTTTACTCGGATCCTCTTCGCCGTTCGCGACTGCTCGAATTCGGGAAATCAGTCGTGATCACCCTGGCGGCTGTGGTTGTGCTCTTTTTCGTACTCATACTCGATGACGCCGTTGGCAGCTACTCGACATATTACACCTCCTTTTTCGCTCTGTTCCTGCTCGAGTTCATCCTGACATATGTTCCGCGGCTTATAATTACTTCCATTGTTTCGGGAAAGATACACCGGCGCGAGGCAGGATTCAGGACTCTCATAGTAGGCAGCCGGCAGAAGGCTGAGCGACTGGTCAATGAAATCAGGGGGGAGAAGATGCCTGCCGGCAACCTCCTCACCGGGTACCTTAGCCTAGTGGAGGGTGGACGGGAGCCGCTCAGAGGCGATGTCTCCTGGCTCGGTACTGTGAATGACATCATCCGGGTGATTGAGAAGCACGAGATAGATGAGGTGATACTGGCGATGGAGGAGGATGAATACGGTCAGGTAGAGAGCATTGTAAATGCAATCTGCTACCGCGAAGTGGTTGTGAAGGCGGTGCCGTCGATGCGGGGTGTAATAGCGGGTCATGTCGAAGCTGGTCCCATCTATGCAACACCCCTCCTGCGGGTATCATACCGGGAGATGCCACGGTGGCAATATATGGTCAAGATGCTGCTCGACTACTCCGTTGCTGCACTGGCCCTGCTGTTGCTGTCGCCGCTTATGGCCGTACTGGCAGTGCTGATAAGGATTTCCGGGAAGGGTCCTGTAATCTTCAGGCAGGAGCGCATCGGCCGGCACGGCAAGCCTTTCATGATCTACAAGTTCAGATCAATGGAGGATGATGCTGAGTCTGAAGGTCCGCAACTGGCGGTAAGAGGCGACAGGCGGATTACGCCCCTGGGCAGATTCATGCGTAAACACCGCTTTGACGAGATACCCAACTTTATAAATGTCCTCCGGGGCGATATGTCACTTGTCGGTCCGAGGCCCGAGAGACGTCATTACATAGATCAGATCCGTGAGCGGGCGCCCTCATTCAACCGTGTGCTTGCCGTCAAGCCCGGCATCACCTGCTGGGGACAGGTCAAGCTGGGTTATGCCTCCGACCTTGACACGATGCTGGAGAGGCTTGACTATGACCTGCTCTACCTTGAAAACGTCTCACTCTTTCTCGATCTGAAAATCATTTTTTACACCCTGGGCACCATAATCAAGGGCAAAGGACTCTGAATCAACAGGCATTAATACACTTAAGGGCGAATGATCAGACTGAAAGGCAGAGCCGATGATCCCTGTTTTTACTATCTTTAATACCTGAACTCAAAAACAACAAGATATGAAAGCTGCTATAGTACTTGCCGGTTGCGGCGTCAGGGACGGAGCCGAGATTCACGAGGCCGTGATGACAATGTATGCCATCGACAAAAACGGCGGCACATATCACATATTTGCACCCAACGTCGCACAGCACCACGTCATTAACCACATCACAGGAGAGGAGATGAAGGAGTCAAGAAATGTACTCACCGAAGCAGCCCGCATTGCCAGGGGGAAGATCAGCCCCCTGACCGATTACCGGGCAGAAGAGTTTGACGCCCTGATATTCCCCGGCGGTTTCGGTGTGGCAAAAAACCTCTGCACATATGCATTCGACGGCCCCGACTGCAATATTGACAGGGTTGTGGAAGAGACTATCCGCTCAACACACCGTGCGGGAAAACCAATCGGCGCCCTCTGCATCTCACCGGTGCTGATTGCAAGAGTACTCGGAGAGGTAACTGTTACAATAGGCAATGACAGGCAAACTGCCGCCGATATTACCCGGCTGGGAGGTAAACATGAAGAAAAAAAGCACGGAGAGGTCACGGTAGACAGGAAAAACCGTATTGTCACCGCCCCCTGCTACATGCTTGATGCAACAGTATCTGAAATCGCCCGCGATGCAGATGCAGTCATTAAAGCTGTTATGGAACTGGCCGGTTAACAGGCATCAAAGCCGCCCGGCCTCTATCTCCTTTATTACCTGCTCAATAAGATAGTCATCGCCGTGGGCGTCGTAGTTTGACTTCAGGTTGGCGCCGAATATGCGCGCAATACCCTGCCAGAATCCGGCTGAAAACTTGCCCCGGTATTCCCTGATAAGTTCATATGATGTAATCTGCGTCTCCCTGTCAATCAGCTTGATAAGAATTTTCCCCTGGGTAAAGGTGAGCTTTCGCATGTCACCTTCATACCTGTCAAGCAACTCCTTCTCATATTGCTGCATGAAGTTGCGCTGGGCCTTCTCGTCAGGCATCGTCTCAAGCAGCCTGTTCACACGGCCGAATTCATCCCTGACCATCAGGGCATAGGGATAAACCCGCCGTACATTATAAACAAGCCGTGCATGCCTCCGGTAATCAAAACGGACACCCTTCGGCATCTTGCCGTAGACCAATATCTCCTTCAATTCCACCAGCGGATAGGTCTGGCCGTCGAATGTGGCTGTCTTCAGCACATGGTAAACTGACTGCACAGTGTCTGAGCGGAGCGTGTCCTGCCCCTGACCGTAAACCGTCGGGAGAAGCAAACCCAGAAGCAGGATGACAACCACTCTTTTCATAATCACCTGCAAATTTAACCAATTGTCGTGCCAAAGGGTCTACCGGCAGGCAAAAGTGAGACAGGTATCACGGATTAAACAGACAACTGCTATCTTTGGTTTCAGATGAAGCCCGCACCTGCAATAGAAGAGCTGGATGACCCCTCAGTCTATGAGAAGGTCCTGACATTGCCATACGGCGAAATTGCCCCTTTCGTCATAAGTCACATTACCAGGCCGACTCTGCCAATGATGCTTGTCTGGATAATTGCCGGCGCCTCGCTGTTCCTGTCAGTCTGGTTCTGGCCGGGATTGAATTACCCCTCTGCCGGTACGAAGATGGCTGCCGGTCTCGCCGCAGGGGTGATACTGTTTCCGCTGCTGCTAATACCGGTTCATGAGGGTTCGCATCTGATTCCATTCAGGCTCGCAGGGGCGAAGGACATAAGGTTCGGAGCCGACCTCAGACAGGGAATCATATACGTCACAGCACACCGGTTCGTTGCCGGGACGAGACTATTTTCAATTGTAGCACTCACACCCCTGGTAACTGTTACGATTGCCCTTGCGCTGCTTATCCTTCTCTCCCCTGCCTGGTGGAAGTGGACCCTCTCGGTCACTCTCTTTGTTCATACAACCATGTGTGCAGGAGATACCGCATTGATAGGGTACATGAACAGCTTCCCCGGACGCCGGGTATACACCTGGGACGACGCCAACAAAAAGGAAGCCTATTTCTATGCTTCAAAACAGGCATGATGTGATGCATGACCCGGAGCATCCTATCGTATAATTCGCTATTTTAAGCCCGCAAAAAATCTTCAGATGAGCAGCTTTGCCCAAACACTTAGAAAATTTCCCAGGCTATTCTGGATATCCAACCTTATTGAACTGTTTGAACGATGGGGATGGTATGCCTTCTACAACGGTTTCATAGCCCTCTACCTCACCTCTCCAACGGAGGATGGTGCCCTCGGCTTTACAAACGTGCAGAAGGGAACCATCATGGGCACGGCCTCAATGATACTCTATTTTCTTCCGGTAATAACCGGGGCCATAGCTGACAGGGTAGGCTACAAGAAGGTTCTCATCGTTTCGTTCCTGACATATATCCTCTCATTCTTCATGCTGGGCAGATTTGAGACCTTCGGTTCGATCTTCGCTGCATTCATATTGCTGGCGGTGGCCGGAGCGCTCTTCAAACCCCTTATCTCAGGCACCGTTGCCCGGGTGACAAACAGGGAGACAGCTTCCCTCGGGTTTGGTATTTTTTATATGGTAGTCAACATCGGCGGCTTCATCGGCCCGTTTATAGCCAGCCTGCTCTATAAAGACAGCTGGGATATCGTGTTCTACATGTCAATTGCAGCCATGACCGTTAACCTCATCATAACACTCTTCTTTTACAGGGAGCCGGCTGTGACCGACACGGGCCACGGCTTTCTGAAGAATATCGCGATTGCCTTCAGAAATATCGGCGTGACACTGACCGACTGGCGGTTCCTGCTGTTCCTTCTCATCATCGGCGTATTCTGGACAGCATACAACCAGCTCTATTATTCGTTCCCCGTCTTCCTCGAGTCATGGGTGAACCTTGACGGTATGTCCAAATCCCTGGGTCTGTCTGCCGGAACCATAACCACGGTCACAATCTCCAGCCTCGCATCCTTCTTCATAATTCTTTTCCAGCTGATCGTATCTGCGGTTACGGCTAAGTTCAAGCCGCTGAACAGCATAATGACCGGGATTTTTATACTTGCCTTCGGTCTGGGGATGATGTTCGCCAATCTCAATCCCTGGATAATTGTGCTCGGTGTACTGATCTTCGGGATAGGTGAGATGGCTTCATCACCCAAGGTGCAGGAATACCTGGGAGGCATCGCTCCCGCTGACCGTAAGGCACTCTACATGGGCACCGCATTCCTCCCCATTGCGCTCGGGCACGTCGGTGCAGGATGGATCTCCGGCAGACCGTACGAGAAAATGGCTGACAAGCTTTACCTGCTGAAACAGGCAGTAGCAGAAAAGGGATTTGACATACCTGCAATATCTGACAGTTTCACACAGACTGACTATTTCAACAGGGCCCAGGAGCTCTTCGGGATGAACGCCCAGGAACTTACACGCTACCTCTGGGATACATACAACCCTTCCAGGGTGTGGGTGCTCTTCACGGCAATAGCCGTAGCAGCCAGCGTGCTGCTCTATCTGTATGACAGGCTGATCCTGAAAGGGAAGGATGCTGCAGGAAATAATAAAGATTTTTGAATGCAGATTTTCGATTGTAGATTTAATCACAAAATTCAAAAATCGCAAAATCGAACATCGCAAAATCGCAAATCGCAAATCGCAAATTCAATGATATGAAAACAAGACTTCTCCTCATCACCGCCCTCATGCTGGGCACAATAACAGTTTCAGGACAGAGGCGCATGCTTAACGTGCCAGAACTTCCGGGCTATGTAACACTGAAATGCGACTTCCATATGCATACAGTCTTCTCAGACGGCAACGTCTGGCCCACACAGAGGGTCGGCGAAGCATGGCGCGACGGCCTCGACGCTATTTCTATTACTGATCACATTGAGTACCAGCCGCATAAGCAGTACATTCCGATAGACCACAGTGCCGCATGGAAGATAGCCCGTAACACCGCGGCCGACTACAACATCATCCTTGTGAAGGGCTCCGAGATAACCCGAAAGATGCCTCCCGGTCACCTCAACGCCCTCTTTATCAACGAGCCGGACTCACTTGTGAAGGACGATTTCATGAAAGCCATCGAGGCTGCCATAGCCCAGGGCGCCTTCATAGAGTGGAACCACCCGGGGTGGAAGAGCCAGCAGCCCGACGGCATACCCAGGATGTACGACGTTCACCGCGAGCTGATTGCAAAAGGATGGCTGCACGGAATAGAGTATTACAACGATGTGGAATACTATCCCCTGGTGATGGATATGTGCCGTGACAACAACCTGGCCGTGATGGGCAACAGCGACGTGCATGGAGTCATTAGCGAAGAGTTTGCCGCTCCGCAATATACGCACAGGCCCATGACCCTTGTGTTTGCCAGGGAACGCACTCATGAATCCCTGAAGCAGGCGATGTTTGACCGCAGAACCGCCGTCTGGTACGGCGATAACCTCGCAGCCATGGAAGAGATCGCAGCACCCCTCTTCAGATCGGTTGTTAAGGCAGGAGAACCTTTTAAGGATGACGGCAAGACAATAAAGTTCGAACTTGTCAATTCATCAGATATCCCGATGAAACTTTCTGGCGGACCACAGGGAGCCCCGGCCACCATTACAGTACCTGCCAGGGGAATAGCAGTGGTCACTGCCGACAGAAAATATATTGACGAGCCGATGATTTACAGCGTCGACAATATAATCACCGGCAGCAACAGTGTACTCAAGGTGGAAATATCACCTGCAAAGAAGTAATTCTCTGAATAACATACAGGCACGGCCATTTAAACGGCCGCACTGACTCAGACGAACAGGATCCTCACCCGGTTTGCCTGGCCATGACGCATCTATCGGATTGGCACAATCCTGAATGAATACCTGTATGCTGATTCCAGCAGGCAGTATTGTGGGTGAGTCCTCTCACCCCATGAGTCGTCTCCTCCCACGCCCATCTGGCCGTAGTCAATATTCACCCTTACAAGGTCACGCGGCACAACATCGCTAATGTGCCTGTTGATGAGCTTTGCATCTGGCCTGTATCCGGAGAGGCTTCCCGGGGATTCAAAATCCTCATGCAGATAGTTCATTGCGGCAAAGGAGAAGAGCGGCTGTGCCTCGAAACGTATCCCCTTTCCGTTGCTTTCGGTAATGTTCAGCCACCGGGTGTCAGTCCTGTAACCGTTCTCCTGAGGCCTGACATACGGGACATACTGGTCGGCCACCGAGCTTTCATACAGTCCGGCAAAGGCTGAGGTCTTGCGGTCAGCATAGTTCTCGTGCGGACCGCGCCCGAACCATGACAGGTTCGTATACCGTGCAGGAAGGATCATCTGCATTCCTACCCTCGGGATCTCCTCAAGAGTCAGGTCCGTCTTCACGAAATCAAACGTCACATTCACCGCACCGGCCGCATCTACTGAATATTCTGTGGTCAGCCCGGCTATCTTCTTCCCTCCTTCGCCCGGAATGTCGAAAGTGAACTTCACTCCGGCGCTGCCCATTCCCGGCTGGCTCACATGGGCCGACTTAAGCACGGCATTCTTCCCGGCCGCACGCCACGGTGCATTCCGCTTTTGCATACCGTTGCCATAGTCGTTATCCGTTGGCGCCCTCCAGAAATCAGGACGCGGACCTTCAAGCAACAGCTCCTCCCCTCCTGCCTTGTATGATTTTATCTTTCCGGCTGTCATGTCGAAAACAACGGCAAAACCCTCGCCGGCCACCGTCATGTCTGATCCTTCACTCCTTACATCAAGCAGGGCGAGATTCCCGTCTTCCTCCGCACCGGCCGGGGAGAAGAACGGGAGCAGCATCTGTTCCGAGGCATACTGGTGATCCTGCGGGACAATACCCCACTCATCGGCCCTGGTAACATGCATGTTCAGGTGATACTCCGTTCCCGGAGCAGGATTTATATCACCGTAAGGTATCTCAACCGTAACCGAATCTCCCGGTTCCAGAGAAAGCTGATTCAGGTGGCCTGACCGGAACAGGACGCCGTTGGCCAGCACTTCCCAGGTGATGCTGAAAGCGGAGAGATTTGTAAAATCATACTTGTTGACTATCGTAACCAGCCCCTTCTCAAGATCGGAGGGGAGGAAACCGACGTACTGATACACCTTTTTTACCTCGCTGAGCGCCGGATGCGGAATCCTGTCAGGCCCTACCAGCCCGTTGCAGCAGAAGTTTCCGTCACTCGGAGCACCCGGCTCACCGTAATCACCTCCGTATGCAAAAAACTCCTCCCCGTTCTCACTGGTCTCAAGCATCCCCTGATCAACCCAGTCCCAGATAAATCCGCCCTGCAGCAACCCGTACTTTTCAATCACATCCCAGTAATCCTGGAGGTTACCGGTGCTGTTACCCATTGAATGTGCATACTCGCACATTATAAGCGGGCGGTCAAAGCCCGGCTCTCCCTCCTTCATTGCATAAGCTTCGATCTCCTGTATTGAAGGATACATAGGGCACCATATGTCGGTGTGCCGCTCCGTTGTGCGGGTCGATTTCTCAGCTCTCTCGTACTGTACGGGACGGGTGTCATCCCGTCCCTTAATCCATTTATATGTCTCCACGAAATTCTGACCGTCACCTGCTTCATTACCCAGTGACCATGTAATTATTGAAGGATGATTCTTGTCACGCTCGACCATACGCACCGTCCTTAGCATGTGCTGCGCGAGCCACTCAGGCCTGTGTGCAAGGGTGATATCCGGGTGGTACCCTATTCCGTGCGACTCGATATTAGCCTCATCGATGAGATAGATTCCGTACTCGTCACACAGCTCATAGAAACGCTCCGGCTGCGGATAGTGCGAGGTGCGGACTGCATTGAGGTTATGCATCTTCATCAGCCTTATATCCCTGAGTATCAGAGTCTCATCAATTGTATGCCCGGTGACGGGGTCATGCTCGTGGATATTTGTCCCCTTGAGATGAACCGGACGTCCGTTTACAAGGAACCGCCCCTCCTTTACCTCGGCCGTTCGAAACCCGAACCTTGAGGATATGCTCTCCAGCACCCTCCCCCTGCTGTCAGCAAGGGTCAGAACCATGGTATAAAGCGAAGGTGATTCTGCCGACCATGGCCTGACATCCGGCACTTCTGCCGTTAGCTCAACGACAGTCAGACTGTCTGTCTTTTCAACCTCCCTTGTCCCTCCAAACAACTTCGTATCTCCGTCATACAATCCCGCCTCGAGCCTTATGCCGGGCAGGCGCCTGTCGCTGTTGGCAAGCTCAACCGACAGCCTGAGAAGACCGTCTTTATAGTCATTTACCAGGGTTGTCCTTGCAAAGTAATCACGGATATAGGCCTTTGGCCTGGCATGAAGCCAAACTGACCGCTGTATGCCACTGAGACGCCAGAAATCCTGGCACTCGAGATAACTGCCGTCGCTGTAACGGTAGACCTCCACGGCAATCTCGTTCTTCCCCTTTTTAAGGAAGGAAGTGATATTGAATTCGGCCGTTGTCTTGCTGTCTTCACTGTACCCCACCTGCTCGCCGTTGATCCAGACCCAGAAGGCTGCACTGACTCCGTCGAAGTTCAGAAATATCTCCTTCCCCTTCCATCCCTGGGGTAAGGTGAAGGTGCGCTTGTATGAACCGACCGGATTATCTGAATGGTCAATGAACGGAGGATTCACGGGGAATGTATACCCCGAATTGACATAATAGGCCACTCCGTATCCCTCCCGCTCCCAGGTGGATGGTACCGCAATCTCACCCCATCCCCGGGTGTCATAATCACTTTTGAAGAACCAGTACGGCCGTTCCGCAGGCCTGGGGGAATATTTGAACTTCCATTTCCCGTCGAGGGAGAGCACATTGACAGACTCGCGCCATTCTGCCTTCATCGCAGAGTTGTTGTCAGGGTGACTCACCATGGAGGCATGAGGCGCCACAGTGTTTATTGTGTTCACCGTCAGGTCCTCCCACTCCGGCAGGTCCTTGTCCTTCCACTCCGTGCTGCTGTAA
The DNA here is from genome assembly GCA_023430725.1 of Bacteroidota bacterium. Classification (GTDB taxonomy): domain Bacteria; phylum Bacteroidota; class Bacteroidia; order Bacteroidales; family VadinHA17; genus SR-FBR-E99. Next base: position 9,565 of record JAEYZD010000212.1, read on the forward strand.
TCATGATAGCTCCTGCACGATCCCAGAAGAGCTGATGCCACGGCAATGGCAAAGAGATACTTTCGCATGACTGAATTCTTTAGGTCCTGATCAAAAATAGGAATAAAATCAGATTCAGCGAATAATATCCTCAGGCCTGTTGATGTTTGTAAGCGCTTTCCTTGTCGCCTCAGTTACCGGGAGGTCATAGTGCCTCGTTGTCACCTGCGGATAGAAATCAAAGACGGTAGGGCTCCCCCCTCTTTCGATGTAACCGGCCAGCGAAGGCTGAATGCTCCTGCTGTATACCGAATGCAGCGGCTCATAGAGACCCTCAATGCGGGCGGCAAGGATACCCGGCGGGTCTTTGAGGAAGTCTTCGGCCTGCTTTTTTATCATCTCCCCGGAAAGCCATGGCATATCACATCCGAAGACGAAGAGGTATTGGGATTCACATCCCCTCAGCGCTGCCTCTATGCCCGCCAGTGGTCCAATGCCCGGGTAATTGTCCTTCACGGCACGTACCCCCCGCGGCAGAGGGTCACCTGTTGGCCAGCCCGCAATGATGATCTCACTGAAGAGTGGCTCAAGGATGGTCAGGGTACGGCTTATGACCGTTACCCCCTCCACCTCAATCAGGGCCTTGTTTTTTCCGCCGAAGCGCGTAGCTCTGCCTCCTGCCAGGATGGCTGCCGATATGTCCGGGAAAGTGCTGATCAGAATAAGCCGCTTATCTGTCCGTTATCGTCAATGTCAATCTTTTCAGCCGAAGGTACTGTGGGCAGACCGGGCATACGCATGATGGCACCGGCTATCGGAACAATGAATCCTGCACCTGATGACAACTCCACCTTGCGGATACGGATGGTAAAGTCCCGTGGTCGGTTGCGCCGTGCCTGGTCATCGGAAAGCGACTTCTGCGTCTTGGCTATGCATACAGCAAGGTTCTCGAGCCCAAGCTCCGATATCTTCTTCAGCTGATCCTTCGCCTCAAGTGTGTACTCCACATTACGTGCACCGTACATAAGTGTAGTGATTGTCTCAATCTTCTTCTCCAGCGGCCATGCCAGGTCATAGAGAGGCGTGAAACAGTCAGTGCAGGCCTCGGTTGCCTCGATCACCGCATTTGCCAGCTCAACAGCTCCCTTTCCACCGTCAGCCCAGGCCGTATTGACAGCAACCTTTACGTTATGCTCGTCACAGTATTTCCTCAGCAGCTCGATCTCCGCATCCGTATCTGAGCTGAAACGGTTCACGGCCACAACCGGCCTGAAACCATAGTAGTGCATGTTCTCAATGTGCTTGTCAAGGTTCTCGAAGCCCTTGCTGAGCGCTTCGAGGTTTTCTGTGGGCAGCTCGGAGAGTTTGACCCCGCCGTGATACTTGAGCGCCCTGATTGTTGCAACAATTACAACCGCATTGGTCTTCAGCTTACCGACCTGCGACTTTATATTGAAGAATTTTTCAGCTCCGAGCTCACTTGCGAAACCGGCCTCAGTGACAACATAATCACTGAGCGACAGTCCCATGCGTGTTGCAAGAATCGAGTTGGTTCCCTGCGCGATGTTGGCAAAGGGACCGCCGTGAATAATGGCCGGTGTACCTTCAAGGGTCTGGACAAGGTTGGGCTTGAGTGCGTCCTTGAGCAGCGCCGCCATGGCTCCCTGCGCCCTCAGATCACGCGCAAATACAGGCTTGCCGGCATAGGTGTATCCGATAAAAATATTGCCGAGACGCTGCTTGAGGTCACTGATGCTTGTCGAGAGACAGAGAATTGCCATTACCTCAGATGCTGCAGTGATATCGAATCCCGTCTCCCTGGGAACTCCCTGCGAGGTACCGCCAAGACCTATCACAATATCCCTGAGTGCCCGGTCATTCATGTCCATCACACGCTTCCAGGCAATTGTCCTGGGATCAATGCCCAGGTTGCTGTCGGATGCCTGGATGTTGTTGTCAATCATCGCGGAGAGCAGGTTGTGAGCTTTCTCTACCGCGGAGAGGTCACCGGTAAAATGGAGGTTGATATCCTCCATCGGGATGACCTGCGAGTAACCGCCACCGGCGGCACCACCCTTGATACCGAAGACAGGACCGAGTGAGGGCTCCCTGAGAACCACAGTGGCTCTCTTGCCAAGCAGGTTGAGCCCCTGGGCAAGCCCGATGGAAGTTGTTGTCTTACCCTCACCTGCCGGTGTAGGGGTTATGGCTGTCACCAGAATCAGCTTTGCCTTGGCCGCCTTCTTCTCATCAATCAGCGAAAGAGGGAGCTTGGCCTTGTACCTGCCGTACAGCTCCAGGTCATCCTCGTTGAGTCCAAGCCTTTTTGCAACCTCTGTAACCGGCTTAATAACGGCACTCTGAGCGATCTCGATGTCTGTCTTCATAAGGAATAATGTTATTTTGATAAATTTAAGGTTATTTCTTTTCCAAAAGGAACAATTTTTTGTTGTGAAAGTTTAGTTCAACAAAAAGTAATTTACAAAATTTCAGTAACTCCGTTTACCCGTTCCATCCTTATCCTCCATTCCCGTGGATAGCCGTTGTTGACCCTTGTGCCAAGATTATTCGCAAATCCCAGTGCGACTCCCCTGTAGGTTAACAGTACTCTTCCCCGGGGCATGCCTGCTGCAGCCGGCGCCTCAAGCCGAAGCCAGGCAAGAGCCTCCTCCCCGCTGAGGCTGTGACGCGGCCAGACCCCATCCCTGAGCTTCACCGACATGGCAAGATCATGCGCCGGGATAAGAACATTGTTCTTCACTTCACCTATTACCGTTCCCGGCTTTACTACCGGAAGCCGATCAGCCAGAAACCCGAAAAGCTCACTGTCAGCAGCCAGGGCAACAATCCTTTCATCATGCATTGCAATCCTGCTGCGGTCAAACATGGCTACAGGCTCAGACCTTTCGAATGCCTGGGATGCGGATTTGCTCCCCTGTTTCCTGCCCTTTCGCAGCAGAAGACCATGACCGGCCTTCTGGCTTCCCTCTGCATCCGTTCCTGATGCCCCTTCCTTCCCGCTCTTATTATACCCTGCTTCTGCCGGTTTGCGGATGGCGGCAATGAAAAACCCGTCTCCCTTAACCCTCCCGGGATGGAACCCGTAACCTGACGCATTCCCGTAACGCACTGGAACAACCGGGCTTCCCTCCGGCAGTTCTATGGTGAGCGATTCTGCTCCTGTCTGCTCCATGAACCAGGAAACATTATCCTCATTCTCTGCAGGATTGAAAGTACAGGTGGAATAGATCAGCACTCCGCCGGGACGTAGGGCGGGCCACGAGTCCATAACTATCCTCCGCTGCCGCTCACTGCAAAGCCTGGTGTTCTGCAAAGACCACTCACTCACAGCTACGGAAGAACGGAACATACCCTCACCGGAGCAGGGTGCGTCAGCAACAATAACATCAAAGAAACCGGGCAGCGCTGAAAAACGCGACGGATCGGCACTGGTAACCATGGCATTGCCGGTACCCCACTTGGTAATGTTCTCAGCAAGCACCGACGCCCTTGACCGGATGACCTCATTGGCAACCAGGATGCCATTATCACCAAGCAGCCTGGCCAGATGGGTGCTCTTTCCACCGGGAGCACCACACAGATCAAGCACCCTCAGTCCGCTCCTGCCATCCATAAGCTGCCGGAATACCTCCCCGGTAAACATGCTCGACGATTCCTGCGGATAATATACCCCGGCATGAAACAGCGGATCAGCTGTGAACAGAGGCCTGTCAGGCAAATAATATCCGTCAGGCTCCCATTCCACCCTTTGATATCTCTCAACAGCACCGGGCCATTTGAGGCTGTTGACCCTGACCGATGTCACAGCAGGACCCTCAAGAGCTGCGGTCAGCGTGACCGCATCAATATATGACTGGCTGTGAATACGTTCAATAAACTCCGGTGAAAGCATTTTTTATCTTATCTGCTGCCAAAGATAGTTATTGGAACCAAACAGGGCATAAAAGAAACCGTCCCGGTTGTCCGGGACGGTATAAAAATAACCCCTAAAACCTAAACTGTCTTATAATACGGTATTTGTTAAAAAAAAATCCTTTATAGACTGAAGTGTAAGAGATACACTAATTAGTTGATCCTTATCAATACGTGTTTTTCATTACTCTGCTACCGCAGGATATTCACCGGAGCCAAAACTGGTGCCTGGAAAATCCAGCGTAAAATTAAGCTGAGGATTTCTTCCCTCTTCAGCCTCATCCATTTCTTCATATTGTATGCCGTAGCTGCCAGTAATGTAT
>JAEYZD010000049.1 GCA_023430725.1 Bacteroidota bacterium
GTCGTAGACCAATAAGAATTGTAGAATAGCAAGGCCAAGCCCCTACCCCCAAAATCCCAAATCGAAAATCGCACATCGCAAATCCATATGAAGCGTTCTGATATAATTTTCATTCTCGTTTTTGTCGGACTATTTGTCCCGTTTTTCCTGTCTGCCAAACTGTATGAATTTTTTGTCTGGTTCAGCACCGACTGGGCATTTACTGCCAGTTTCATAAAGTTTGCAATCCTCGCAACAATGGGTGAGATGCTCGGCAGCAGGATCCGCTCCGGAATTTACCTGCCAGAAGGCTTTGCCCTGTTATACAGGGCTGTTGTGTGGGGATTTCTCGGGATGACAGTCAAAGCTGCCTTCATGATCTTTGGCGGAGGTACTCCACTTATAATGGAACACCTGGGGATGGAGAATGCTTCAGCAGTAATGGCCGGCCCGGTGACAGGTGCCAGGGTGCTGCTCGCATTTGCCATCAGCACATTTCTGAATATTTTTTACGCTCCGGTTCTTATGGTGACCCACCGTGTCAGTGACCTTCATATTGCTGCTGCAGCGGGAAACAGACGGAAGCTTCTGACAGCGCCCGATGTAAAAGGGTTGCTGACATCAATCGACTGGAACAGCATGTGGGGTATTGTGCTGAAGAAAAGCATACCCCTGTTCTGGATACCGGCACAGACGGTCAACTTCCTTCTCCCGGAGGAGTTCAGGATGCTGGTTGCCGCACTCTACAGCACCGTGCTCGGGGTCATACTTGCACTGGCGGCAGGAACAGGCAGGAGGAGTTGAGATTTCGGATTGTCGATTTGCGATTGCCGAATTTTAAAACATTCAACTCGCACATCGAACATCTCAAATCGCAAATCCCAAATATGACAAATAGCAGTTATCGTTCTCTTATAAATTTTTATCTTAGAGCCTCGAATGAGGGCACTAAATGAAAAATTTATGAAAAATACCCCCATTAACCGACAAACAGTAAGTAACGGCATAGTATCCAGTGGGATCACTGACCTGGGTCGTGCAAGCATAAGGGAGATAGTCAAGCTGGTGAACGTGCTGCGCCGCGAGACCGGAGTTGAATTCATCCGGATGGAGATGGGCGTTCCCGGACTTCCCTCAGCAGAGGTGGGAGTAAGGGCAGAGATCGAAGCCCTGAGAAGGGGAGTCGCCTCCGACTATCCTGACATCGAAGGGCTGCCAGAGATGAAAACGGAAGCATCTAAATTCGTTAAGAATTTCCTCGATGTGGATGTGAAACCTGAATGCTGCGTCCCTACCGGCGGTGCCATGATGGGAGGGATGGCAAGCTTCATGGTGGCCAACCGCAATGACCACACAAAAGAGGGAACACTCTTCATCGACCCTGGCTTCCCGGTGCAGAAAACGCAGACACGCATCCTGGGTCAGGATTTCAGATCATTTGACGTATACAACTACCGCGGCGAAAAGCTCGGCCCGAAACTTGAATCGATACTGCAGTGCGGTAAGGTGTCAACCCTTCTCTACTCAAACCCCAACAACCCGTCATGGATCTGCTTTACTGAAGATGAGCTCCGTACAATAGGGACGCTGGCAAAAAAATATGATGTTATTGTTATTGAAGACCTGGCCTATTTCGGGATGGACTTCCGCGAGAACTATTCCGTTCCTGGTGAGCCACCCTTCCAGCCAACTGTTGCAAAATACTGTGACGACTATATCCTGCTGATTTCAAGCTCAAAGATATTCAGTTATGCAGGACAGAGAATCGGCCTTCTTGTGATGTCGGACCATCTCTACAACAGGCGTTACCCTGACCTTCTCCGATACTACTCTACTGACATCTTCGGCCGGGCAATGATCTTCGGGGCACTCTATGCCCTCTCATCGGGGGTGACTCACTCGGCACAGTACGGATTCACTGCAATTCTCAAGGCAGTCAACGAAGGACTTTACAACTTCGTGGATAATACCCGTGTCTATGGTGAAAAGGCTGCAAAAATGAAAGAGATGTTCCTCAGGAACGGATTCAGTATCGTTTATGACATGGACATCGACAGACCTGTTGCAGACGGGTTCTATTTCACGATTTCATACCCGGGCATGAGCGGTGGTGAGCTTCTGCAGGAACTGCTGGCATACGGCATCGCCGCCATAACACTGGATATCTGCGGCAGTGAGCGGCATGAGGGGCTCAGGGCCTGCGTCTCGCAGATCAGGAAGAAACAGCTGCCGCTGCTGGAGGAGCGGTTGGAACTATTCAGGGAGAATAACCCTGTGAATAAATAATTCTTACTTTTAAAAAGGGAATAAAAACAAAACATATGGCAAAGATAAAAGGAGCAGTTGTGGTTGACACTGAGAAATGCAAGGGTTGCGAGGTGTGCGTGGTGACATGTCCGACACAGACCCTCGCCCTGGCAACCGAGGTGAATTCAAAGGGATATCATTACAGTTATGCAGCGAATCCGGATGCATGTATTGGCTGCTCTAACTGCGCGGTTGTCTGCCCTGACGGGGTGATTACCGTCTACAAGGTGAAAATCGGATAACGCAAAGAAACAATATACATTAATGGAAAAGGAACTGAGACTGATGAAGGGCAACGAAGCTATCGCCGAAGCGGCGATTCGCGCCGGTGCCGACGGTTATTTCGGGTATCCCATCACTCCGCAGAGCGAGATACTTGAATATCTTATGGAGGCCAATCCCCAGACAACAACCGGGATGGTTGTTCTCCAGGCGGAGAGCGAGGTGGCTGCCATCAATATGGTTTACGGCGGAGCCGCCTGCGGGAAGAAGGTGATGACCTCATCATCCTCGCCGGGCATAAGCCTCAAGCAGGAGGGAATAACCTACATAGCAGGAGCAGAGCTGCCCTGTCTGATAGTGAACGTTGTACGAGGCGGTCCTGGACTCGGTACCATACAGCCGGCGCAGAGCGATTATTTCCAGGCAACCAAGGGAGGCGGTCACGGCGACTATCACCTCCTTGTCCTTGCACCATCATCGGTACAGGAAATGGCTGACTTCGTCGAACTTGGTTTCGATCTTGCGTTCAAATACAGGAACCCTGTGATGATCCTTTCTGACGGCGCCATCGGGCAGATGATGGAGAAGGTCTGGCTCAAGCCGCAGAAGAAGAGATCTGAAGAGATCCTTCCCTGGGCAACTACAGGAAAACCGGCCTCAAGGCCCCGAAATATAATCACCTCTCTCGACCTCGACTCAGAGCGCCAGGAGAAGTTTAACCTGAAGCTAATCGCTAAATACCGCGAGATGGAGGAGAATGAGGTTCGCTTCGAGGAGTTCATGACAGACGATGCAGAATACCTCTTCGTGGCATACGGCACCAGCGCAAGGCTGTGCCAGAAAGCGCTGCAGCTGGCAAGGGCTGAGGGAATCAAAGCCGGGCTGCTGAGACCGATAACACTGTTCCCGTTCCCGAAGAAGAGACTCAATGAGCTCGCAGACAGGATGAAAGGGATGCTGGCGGTTGAGATGAGCGCCGGACAGATGGTGGAGGATGTGATGCTCTCCGTAAACGGAAAAACACGCGTCAGCCACTACGGCAGGATGGGCGGTATGATACCAACCCCCGAGGAGGTGCTTGAAAACATGAAGACATTCATTAAAGGTTAAGAGAGATGGCAGAGATAACATTCAATGATATAATAAAGCCCGAGAACCTGACTTACAGGAAGTCGAAACTGATGACGGATAACGTCATGCACTATTGCCCGGGCTGCGGACACGGTACCGCACACAATGTGCTGGCAGAGGTGCTGGAGGAGGAGAACCTGCAGGAAAGAACTGTGGGTATCACCCCGGTCGGTTGCTCGGTGCTGATGTATAACTATATCGATGTCGATTTCCAGGAAGCGGCTCACGGAAGGGCACCTGCACTGGCAACAGCTGTCAAGCGGCTTATGCCTGACAAGTTCGTCTTTACATACCAGGGCGACGGCGACCTGGCTGCAATAGGAACTGCTGAGACGATCCACACATGCAACAGGGGAGAGAACATCCTCATGATCTTCATCAACAACGGTATCTACGGGATGACCGGAGGACAGATGGCCCCCACAACCCTTGCAGGGATGAAATCATCAACCTCACCATACGGCCGCGATGTCTCAATGATGGGCTCTCCCATCAAGATGGCTGACATAGTGGCAATGCTGCCCGGTACCTGCTACGTGACCCGCCAGAGCGTCGACACGGCCGGCGGAGTGCGCAAGTTCAAGAAGGCACTCAAAAAGGCTGTCCAGTACCAGAATGAAAAGAGAGGCACATGCTTCATCGAGGTGGTCTCGAACTGCCCGTCGGGATGGAAGATGACACCTGTTGAATCGAACAAGTGGATGGAAGAGAACATGTTCCCGTTCTACCCGCTGGGTGATATCAAGGTACCTGCCGAATAGAGCGATGGGCCCGGGTTGAAGCGTGTTTCGTTTTACGCGGGCCACAAAGTTTAATGAATCAATATTACAGATCATGACAGAAGAAATTATAATAGCAGGTTTTGGCGGACAGGGTGTGCTCTCGATGGGGAAGATAATGGCATATTCGGGAATGATGCAGGATATGGAGGTGAGCTGGATGCCCTCTTACGGCCCCGAGATGAGGGGCGGTACCGCAAACGTCAACGTGATACTGAGCGATGAACGAATCAGTTCACCAATTCTCAGGAGCTTTGATACGGCTATAATTCTTAATCAGCAGAGCCTCGACAAGTTCGAGCACGCGGTCAAACCTGGCGGAATGCTTATCTATGACGGCAACGGTATCACA
>JAEYZD010000062.1 GCA_023430725.1 Bacteroidota bacterium
GTATAGATCAGCCCGGGGAAGGAATTCCCGAACCGGAAATGGAAACCATACAGATACAGATGCCTGATTGCGGAGGATCAGATGGCCAACTGGCCGGAGACGCCTGAGATGATCACTTCCTCCATCCGGGCTGCAGCATCGTCTATTTCCTGAGCAGAGGCTACAAGTTCCTCAGCCTTTTTCCTGTCTTTCAGACCCTTGACATTTATCCTAACATTCAGGAAGGCTCCCCTTATGCAGGCCCTGACTGCCAGTACACCTACAGCGCCGTCAGTGACCGAGTTGGGATTGCCCTTTGCTGTCATCTCCTCCAGGAGCTCAAATACTTTAAATGCTTCCTTCATCACCGTCAGAGGCACCAGTGAGGCATGAAGAGTTGCCGCCTCCACGGCAGCTGCCCTGGCAGCCTTTTCCTCATCACTCTTTTTAGGCAGTTCGAAAGCCTTCAGAATTCCGTTATACGCTTCAGTATCCTCATCTACCAGAGCCAGCAGCCTCTTTTGCATCTCAGCGCCCCTCTCGGCCCATGTGGCAAACTCCTCCCAGCGGTCGTCCCAGCCTCGCTTGTGGCCTGACAGGTTGGCAACCATCGAGCCCAGCGCCGCTCCCATGGCACCCATGGCCGCTGCCACTGATCCGCCGCCCGGGGCGGGCGAATCCGCCGAGGTCTCCCAGACAAAGGAAGCGAGAGAGAGGTCAACTAGCTTCTTCTTTTTATCAGCCAGGATGTATTCAATTATCTTCTCCTGCGGGTTGAAGGGTTTCAGCTCTGACAAACCCATGGATCTTACAGCCGTTCTGATGAGCTCCTCGTCAGAAACACCTGCCGAACGCTGCTGAAGGTGCAGAAAATAACGTCCGGCATCCAGCATCGACTTCAGGGGTATCAGCCCCACCAGCTCTGAACCGGTCACCCTGACTCCCCTCTCCCCGGCCTTGCGGCATACCTCGTCAAATGCGACATGTACCGGGGTAACGCCGATATTTGTCAGGTTCATAGAGATCTGTGCAAACCCGTACTCCGGGATGTACCATCCAATGGCCTTTACCGCCTTGAGCGATCCGGGTATCATAACCGGGTTGCCCTCTGCGTCTCTCACCACCTTGCCGGTAATGGGATTGCCCTCCCGCTTTTCGCGACCCCTCTCCCTTACGTCAAAAGCGATTGCATTCGCCCTGCGTGTCGAAGTTGTGTTCAGGTTAATGTTAAACGCTACAAGGAAATCACGCGCACCAACGATTACCGCTCCGGCGCCTGCATCAAACCGTGCCGGCCCGAAGTCGGGCTTCCATGCCGGATCTGCCAGTTTCTTCCTAAGTCCCTCATACTCCCCTGCCCTGACGCTGGCAAGGTTCCTCCTCTTCTCCTCGAAGGCAGCGGATTCGTAGCAATAAACCGGCAGTGAAAGCTCCTCCCCTATCCTGCGGGACAGTTTCCGGGCATACTCTGCCGTCTCATCCATTGTCATGCCGGCCACCGGAACAAGCGGGCACACATCGGTGGCACCCATCCTGGGATGGGCACCGGAATGCTTCGACATGTCTATCACCTGCGCGGCTTTCCGCACCGCCCTGAAGGCTGCCTCACAGACCGATTCAGGGTCACCCACAAAGGTGACAACGGTACGGTTTGTATCTTTCCCGGGGTCAACGTCAAGCAGTAACACCCCTTCTACTGATTCTATCTCATCAGTTATCTGCTTTATCTTCTCCATGTCGCGACCCTCGCTGAAGTTGGGGACACATTCGATTAATCTCGCATTATTCATATTATCGTGGATTTTACAGGAAGTCTGAATGTCTCAAGGTCTGAGGGCTGAAAGTCAGGTCTGAGGGTCGTTAGCAGTACTCATAATCATTATTCCAATACTATTTCTCCGTTAAGTATTACCCTGTCAACCAGGTTGCTGCCATATGCATACGGCAGGTACTCATAAGAAGGTATCTTTTTAGTAATAAACAAATTAGCCTTTTTGCCCACAGTGATTGACCCGTGTGTCTCTGACAGCCCCATGGCATAGGCAGCGTTGAGTGTAACGGCATTGATTGCCTCCTCAGGCAGCAGCCGGAGCCTGATGCACCCGAGCGAAACAACAAGCTTCATGTTGCCCGATGGCGATGATCCGGGATTATAATCGCTGGCCATCGCCAGAGGCAGTCCCGCGTCAATCATCTTCCGCGCCGGAGGATCAGTCATCCCCAGGAAAAATGCTGCACCGGGCAGGAGTGTCGGCATCGTACCGCTGCCGAGCAGGGCAGCAATCTCCTCCTCGCCAGTGAATTCAAGGTGATCAACAGAAAGGGCACCGTATTTGACACCTGTTTGTATCCCACCTGAATAATCAAGCTCATTGGCGTGTATCTTGGGGCGCATGCCATATCGTGTACCTGCTTCAAGGATACGTGATGTCTCTTCAACCGTGAAGAAGCCTCTGTCGCAGAACACATCTGTGTAATCGGCCAGACGCTCAGCAGCAACAGCCGGTATCATCTCATTTATTATAAGGTCTACATAACCGCTGCGGTTGTCACGATACTGTGCAGGAACGGCATGGGCACCAAGGAAGGTGGCTCTGACCGTGAGCGGCGACTCCTCCCTTATCCTTCTGATAACACGGAGCATCTTTAGCTCATCCTCAGTGGTCAGGCCGTAACCGCTCTTGATCTCAACTGCGCCGGTGCCGAAGGAGATGATCTCCCTCACCCGTTCCATCGACTGCCGGAAGAGCTCTTCCTCTGATGTCTCATGAAGCAGCTTCGCGGAGTTGAGGATGCCTCCGCCCCTCCTGGCGATCTCTTCATACGACAACCCGCGTATCTTGTCGGTGTACTCCTTCTCCCTGCTCCCGGCGTAAACCAGGTGAGTGTGAGGATCGCAAAACGCCGGGAAAACAAATCCTCCGCCGGCATCAATCCTCCGGATCTCATTGCTGAAGACAGGCATCGTTTCAGGCGGCCCGTAACCGGCTATTATCCCGTCCTCTATCAGCAACCACCCCTTTTCAACGACAGGCAACACTGCCATCTCCTTCCCGGCTGTGAAGAGCGCACCATCTTCCCTGGTCTGCACCAGCATTCCCGTGTTGTATATTATCAGGCTCATGGCACCGGTATTAATGTCCGCTAATGTAGCAATATTAAAATAATTAGGATATGAGCATCATTTTTCTTTAACTTTGGTTTCCTTACAAAAATGAAACCTATGAAAAAACTCTCTTTACTTCTTCTGACCGGGCTCCTCGCCTCTTCATTACTTGCCCAGGAGACCAAGACGGGATGGAACTTCGGCGCACTGCCGGCCGTCACCTACAGCACCGACCAGGGATTCCAGTACGGAGCCCTTGTGAACCTGTTTGATTACGGTGACGGATCAATCTACCCGGACTATTATCACAGGATATATGTCGAAGCATCAACATTCACCAAGGGGAGCTCGATCCTCAGGGTGATGTATGACTCAGACTACCTGATCAAGGGGATAAGGTACGCTGTGGACCTCAGCTATATGCCTGACTTCGCCTATGACTTCTACGGATTTAACGGGTTCGGATCAGTCTACAACAGTGCATGGACAGATGACGAGCTGGTTAACAACAGCCTCTCACCTGACTACCGCAGCCGCCTTTTCTACGCAATGAAACGCCACCTCTTCAGGTTCAAGAACGATTTTATCGGTAAAATCGGTGATAACAACTGGAACTGGAATGCAGGACTGAGTATCCAGCAGTTCAAGCCTGACGTCCTGGATGTGAGTAAATTCAACAAGGGAAAAGATCCTGAAGATCCAAAATACCTGCCTGATGTACCCACACTTTTCGAGTACTACACCGGTGCAGGGATCATCTCTCAGGAAGAGGCCGACGGCGGTTGGATAACGGGCATCAAGGGAGGGATCTCCTATGATACCCGTGACCAGCGTGCATGCCCGATGAACGGTATCTGGGCCGAGACCGGGATCGAAGTTGTACCCGAATTCCTCGGCGCTGAGTTGTCATTCGGAAAACTCTACCTCACCTGGAGGCAGTATTTTACCCTCAAGGAAGATGACCTGAGTTTTGCCTACAGACTCGGTTACCAGCAGACTATCTTCGGCGATGTGCCATTCTATTACCAGGGACAGATAATTGTCTCTGAACTTCGTGGCGCCAGCTCTGAAGGCCTCGGCGGCAGCAAGACCATCAGGGGTTTGCTGAGAAACAGGGTCATCGGTGACGGGATTGCATACGGAAACGCCGAACTGCGATGGAAGATGGTCCGGTTTAAGTTCATCAACCAAAACTGGTACCTGGGAACAAATTATTTCTTTGATGCAGGCATTGTCACTGACCCCATCGATGTTGACAGAGCTGCCTTTCAGAGCTTCCTTAACGATATGGAAAGCGGTGAATCAATCAGCGATTTCCTCGCTGAAGGAAAGGACAAGCCTCACATGGCCGCCGGCCTCGGGCTGAAGATTGCCATGAACGAAAACTTCATCATCTCGGCTGACATCGGTAAGGCGCTGAAGGAGCAGGACGGGGGGATGGAGTTCTATATTGGACTCAATTATCTGTTCTAGGCAGTAGGCAGTAGGCAGTAGGCAATAGTGTTGACAATGATCCGTACAGGATCGCCATGCTTTGCAGTAATCTCACTACTGCCTATTGCCTTTTGCCTATTGCCTTTCCTATAGCTTACCCAGCCACATCCCGAACGCAACTCCGATATAGTTGCCAAGGATCCAGCCAATCATACCGGTGGCAAGCCCTGTGAGAATGACATCCTTGTTCTTCAGGGCTGCTGCTACCATCGGAACAAACGGTGGTGAATAGACAAACCCGGTGGTTGTGATAAGGTAATCATCGGCATTGATCCTGAATATCCATGAGAGGAGAAGGTGCAGGAACAGAGACCCGAAATATGCATAGGTGACATAAAGCATGAGATTCAGGTACTTAACCTGGAATATTATGCTCAGATCACACCTTGTGGCAATCACTATCGAAAAGGCAATTATGAAGTACATCCCCAGCTGGAACGTCTTCCTGATATTTCTTACTGGTTTGATGAATGAAGCCGCCACACCAAGGGTCGTAATCGTAAGTATCACTGAAATGGTCATGGGAACATTCGGGAGCAACACACTGACACCGACACCCAGCCCCAGTATGACCAATGCCATGCCTATGGCTGCCAGCAACGGAAGTACTATTCCCTTTTTGAAAATCCCGGAATAGTCATCGAAATCTTCAGCAATCTTCTCCAGTTCATGACCGTCAGCATGAACCTTTCCGGAGTCTGCAGGCGCCTTGAAAGGCGGCAGGAACAACCTGAAGAAGGCAGGACCGGCAGTAATGAAGAAAAGAATAACAATTGCCCCTACTATCATGTCATATGTATTTGTCATGATAAAGGCATTCGGATCAACCTTGAGTGCAAGGGCAATGGAGGCCAGGTTAACCGAGCCTCCCGTATAAAGCCCGATGAGCATGCCGCCAATCTTATCCGCTCCTTCCACCTTGTCCCTGAAGATCAGATAGCCTGTTGCCACAATAACCGCCACTGAAACCAGGGCAAGCAGCATCGACAGAAATCCCTTTCCGGAGAACCGTAGCCACCTCCTCACATTCAATGAAAAGAGAATCAGCGGTATGGCGAGCAGTACCAGCGCACTCTGCATGCTGTCCTGCACCACGGCAATACTGTTGTACCTGAAATCACTGTGACTGAGACTTCCCTGAGCAACCATCTCAACAGCCTCTGTCTTTGGAATATAGGGGCGATCCTGGCCTATTGTGGCCTCGCGGTAGGCATCACTTGCCCGTGGCATCAGTCCCACGTTTGCAATTATGATACCGGTTGCATAGGCCAGCACTATTGCTCCCACCTTCTTGAAGAAGGGATATTTATGAGTGAGCCAGATTAAAAATATCGGAAATACAAGGCAGAACAGGGCCAGCAATATCAGGCTAAACATGGCGGTCAGTTTTAGTTAACCAAAAATAGAAAAAGCGCCTTGCCCCAATGGCAAGACGCCTTCAAATTAAGTTTATATACTGTGGTTGAGTAAGTACTTTTACTTATCAAGACACTCCCTGAAGCTCTTGTTGTACTGTTCAATTGCCCGCTCGCTCATACCCATGCTGGAGAATCCCCCGTCATTGAATATGTTCTGCATCGTGACCTTCCGCGTCAGGTCCGAGAAGAGCGTGATACAGACATCGGCACAGTCAGCAGCATCGGCGTTGCCAAGAGGAGACATCCTGTCGGAGAAATCAACCAGTGAATCAAAGCCTGCAATTCCTGATCCCGCCGTAGTGGCGGTAGGTGACTGCGAGATTGTGTTGACGCGCACATGCCGGTCCTTGCCGTAGATATAGCCGAAGCTCCTGGCAATGGACTCAAGCAGCGCCTTGGCGTCACCCATGTCGTTATACCCGGCCAGGGTGCGCTGTGCCGCCACGTATGTAAGTGCAACCACTGAGCCCCATTCAGTTATGGCATCCATTCTATAGGCAGTCTGCAGTATCCGGTGAAAGCTGAGAGCCGAGATGTCAAGTGTCTTGAGCATGTTCTCATAGCTGCTTTCGGCGTACGGTATCCCTTTCCTTACGTTTGGAGACATCCCGATGGAGTGAAGCACGAAATCTATCTTCCCGCCAAAAATCTCCGTTGCCCTGTTGAAAAGCTCTTCAAGGTCTTTCATGCTTGTGGCATCGGCAGTAATCACTTCGCTGCCGGTCTTCTCCGCCAGCTCGCCGATAGTGCCCATCCGTATAGCCACCGGGGCATTGGTGAGTACAAGCCGTGCGCCCTGTGCGTGGGCCTTCTCCGCCACATGCCAGGCAATGGATTTGTCATTGAGAGCTCCGAAAATGATTCCCTTCTTGCCCTCGAGTAGATTAGTGATCATGATTCTTTTGTTTCAGTTTATTGTAAACAAATGCTCAGTTGTCCTGAAGCAGTTCGCGGGCATTGAGAATGGCAGCCTCTGTAATTGTGCTCCCGCTGAGCAGCCTGGCTACCTCCGTTACCCGTTCTTCGTCAGTTAACAACCTTACACGGGTAATTGTTGAGTGATCACCCTCCTCCTTGTAAACATGGTAGTGCATGCCTCCCCTTGATGCAACCTGCGGAAGATGGGTGATATTGATCACCTGCATGCTCTTCCCCATTCCGGCAAGGATGGAACCTACCATCGACGCCACCTCCCCCGATACGCCGGAATCGATCTCGTCAAAGATTATCGCCGGCAGCCCGGAACTGTCAGCCAGCACCGATTTCAGGCAGAGCATCACCCTCGACAGCTCCCCTCCGGAAGCACACCTGGCAAGTTCCTCAGGCTCAACCTGCCTGTTAGCACTGAAAAGGAAATCCACAGCATCAATTCCCGAGAAACCAGAAGATTCAAGGGTTTTTACCCGCACAGCGAAGCGGGCATGGGGCATCCCCAGCTTCCTGAGCCTCGACTCGATCTGACCTGCGAGCGGCGATGCCGACCGCATCCTGGCCTCGGAGAGCCTGCCGGCAATATCTTTCACTACTGCGAAGGCAGCCTCACTCTTCTGCCTGAGATATCCGATCCGCTCATCAACGTCGGATGTGGAGTTCACCACCTCTTCAACACGAGCCTGCACAGCCAGCAGTTCATCGATATCCCTGCAACGGTGCTTCTGCATCAGAGAATAGATTGCATCCAGCCTCCGTGAAACCTGCTCAAGCCTCTGCGGATCGGCCGCAGCCCTGTCATTAAGCTTCTCTGCCTCATAAGAGATATCATTCAGCTCAACAAGCTGAGCCTCCAGCCTTTTTTCAAGTCCTGCGGCCTCAGGCAGCCATCCGGCAATCCTCGCAAGACTCAGCCGCGCAGTACGAAGCAGTGAGAGTGCGGTCACCTCATCCCCGCCCAGTGCAGCGGTCACCGCAGCAAGCGCCTCCTTGATCTCCGAGGCATTTCCCAGCATCTCCTGCTCCTGCTCCAGTGACTCCTGCTCGCCCTGCACCAGGCCAAGAGCACGGAACTCCTCCATCTGATGGGAATAATAGTCATGGTCCGCCTTCGCCCTGCCCAGGTCAAGAGCCGCGGCATCATACTCCTTTCTGGCTTCATTGTACCTGCCCCAGGCCTGCGCGTACTCCCTGGACTGGCCGGTCATGCCTGCAAATGCATCGATCACCCGCATCCGGAAGGTGCTGTTCCCAAGAAGGAGAGTCTCATGCTGTGAATGTACATCTATCAGCCTGCTGCCAAGCTCCTTCATCACAGCAAGATTAACGGGAGTATCATTCAGAAAAGCCCTCGACTTGCCGGACGGTGTTATCTCCCTGCGCAAAATAGCTTCATCATCATAATCTACACCGTTCTCCTCAAACAGGCTCTGAAGGTCATATCCGCTTATGTTGAACTCTGCCTCCACAATGCATTTTTCCTCCGAGCTAAGCAGAACGGAGGTGTCCGCCCTCTCGCCAAGGACCAGTCCGAGGGCCCCCAGCAGAATGGACTTACCGGCACCGGTCTCGCCGGTAATTATGGTAAACCCTTCACCAAAGCCCATGTCCAGCTCTTTGATGATGGCATAGTTCCTTACTGTAAGTCTGCGGAGCATGTGAGGTCAGTTGTCAGGTGGAGGCGAGTATCTTCTGATACTTGGTTTCATTGGCCGGGTCAATCTCATTCAGTAT
The DNA here is from genome assembly GCA_023430725.1 of Bacteroidota bacterium. GTDB lineage: Bacteria > Bacteroidota > Bacteroidia > Bacteroidales > VadinHA17 > SR-FBR-E99. Next base: position 8,662 of record JAEYZD010000062.1, read on the forward strand.
CTGGACAACCCTGTTCTTCTCCTCCGGAAATCCCTGGGAGAAGATATTCACTATCTCATCTGCCTTGGCGTCAATTATGACTGTCATATAATACATGAACGGATCAGGCCTGCGGCGGTAAACCTCCTGAAGCCTCCTGAGGCTCTCGTAGATCTCCGTCCTGGCCTGCGTCATGTCTGACTCCATCTTATCAAGACCCCTCAGGTGATAGAGATATATGAACTGTCTTACGCCTGAATACTCGGTGTCAAGGATATTCTTAACAAGCCAGTAGCGGTTCCTGTTCCTCGAGCCGTCATACGGCTTCCACCCCTGCTCGGGTGCGTTCTGGGCATTTGTCACAATCTTCTCGGCCACCTGGAAATAGGGTGTTCCCCCTCCCTGCGAATATGTGTCAAAATCCATCCCTATCAGCATATATGCATAGTATGCCAGCACAGAGACAAGATTGCTCGTGTGGCTGTTGGGATTGAACTCCAGTGGCTGGAACTCAACATACCTGAACTGAAAGTTATTGTCAACGAAGTTAAGTACTGTTGACTCGTAGGTTGTGTTGAAGACCGGCCTGCTTAACTGCACCTGTATCGTGCCGCGAAACTCGTCTGCAGAGAGTTGCTCATCGAGGTTGATCAGCAGGTTGCACTCTATCCGTTCTGAAAAGCTGAAGACATTGTCTGTCCATACCATGCTGTTCATGAACTCATAGATATCACGCTGCATGCTCTGGAAGATCTCACGGTTTGATCCCTGGATCTTCTGAGCAGAGACCTGAACATTACAGTAGAGCTCCTGCGCACCGGCAGCACCTGTGGCAAGTACAATCAGTACTGCCGCCATGAAGAGTCTTGTTCCTGCCAGTTTTCCCATAGGCGATCAGCGTATCATTCCGATGATTTTCTTCAGTATATCCGAAGCAACCTCGTCCTTCGTTTTCAACTCAAATTTATCAATATTATTGTTACTGTCAATTATGGTGATCCGGTTGGTCTGGTGGCCGAAACCGGCACCTTCATCCCTCAGTGAGTTGAGAATGATCATATCCAGATTCTTCCTCCGCAGCTTCCCCATGGCGTTCTCCACCTCGTTGTCCGTCTCGAGGGCAAACCCGGCAAGGAACTGCCCGTTCCCCTTTATTTTTCCCAGGGTGGCTGCAATATCTTCGGTAGGCTTAAGCCTGATGACCATATCCCCTTCTCCCCGCTTGATCTTGGCATCATGTGTCTCTTCCGGGGTAAAATCGGCCACAGCAGCAGCAAGGATGGCAATGTCGCAGTTGCGAAAGGCGTCCAGCGATGCCTCTTTCATCTCTGCCGCCGTTCTGACCGGAATGGTGACAATCTCCTTCTCCGCAGGCTTAATGCCAACCGGACCCAGCACGAGGGTCACAGCGGCTCCAAGCCTTGCTGCCTCGTCGGCAAGGGCAATACCCATGCGCCCTGATGAATAGTTGCTTATATAGCGGACCGGATCAATCGGTTCCACTGTGGGGCCGGCGTTGATGAAGACCCGTTTGCCACGAAGAGGCAGTTCAGCTATTTTTTTTTTTGAGAAGAACTCACTGAGCTCCCTCACTATCGCCTCCGGCTCAGCCATCCGGCCCTTTCCGTCCAGCCCGCTTGCAAGCTCACCGCTGTCAGGTTCAATAATATGACACCCGAAGGACTTCAGCTTTTCGATATTGCCGACAGTGGCCGGATGGGCAAGCATGTCCATATCCATCGCCGGGGCGAGGAAGACAGGGCACCGGGCTGATAGATAAGTTGTAAGCAACAGGTTATCAGCAATCCCAGAAGCCATTTTTCCCATTGTATTGGCCGTGGCCGGAGCAACCAGGAACAGGTCAGCCCATAGACCCAGCTCGATATGGCTGTTCCATCGTCCGTCCTCCGGGTCAAAAAAATCGACCAGGATCGGATTTTTGGAGAGGGTGGCCAGAGTGAGGGGGGTTATGAACTCCTTTGCAAGGGGTGTCATGATAACCTTGACCTCTGCCCCCTCCTTAACAAGCAACCGGATGATTACAGCGGCCTTATAGGCTGCTATACCTCCGGTGACTCCAAGCAGTATTTTCCTGCCTTTCAACATGTTGTGCTATTACTTCTTCGGCTTCTGCTCCTTATCGGGATTCCGATAGTAGACCTTGCCTTCCTCAAACTCGGCCAGTGCGATGAGAGTGGGCTTCGGAAGCCTTTCGTAGAACTTGGATATCTCAATCTGTTCCCTGTTCTCGAACACCTCCTCCAGGTTGTCATTGAAAGAAGCAAATTCCTCAAGCTTGGAGTTGAGTTCCTGCTTCATCTCAACGCTGATCTGGTTTGCACGCCTTGTGGCGATTATGACACTTTCATAAATGTTCTGGGTGTCAACGTCAAACTTGTCAATGTCCCTCGTGATTGTCGTGTAGGAAGCTGCTGTTTTCTTGTAATCCATATTGTTGATGATTCAATTATTTACAGTCTGTTGCACGGTTGTATCCACCTTCAGGAACCTCGCCGTGTTTTCGAAGATCCTTGCCACATCCCTGGAGAACCTGCTCTGCGGGAACTCCTCAATGAACGAATAATACTCGTCGAGTGCAGTCTGGAAACGCTCAACCTTCTTGTCCGGGATGCTGTTCTCGGCGAGCAGGTAGAGGGCGTCAAGCTTGAGGTACATCAGTTCCTCGCGGTATTTTGTGTCAGGGTACTCCTTGAGGCTGTTTGCAAGTGAAACAGTCGCAGCCCGGTACTCCTTAAGGTCATAATAGAGCCTTGCGCTCAGGTATGACTTCTCCACCAGCTTCTCCTGCAGCTCCAGAATCCTGGCCTTGCAGTCGTCGGTCCTGGTGCTTGCGGGGTACCTCTGCATGAAGATGGTGAAGCTTTCTATTGCCTTCTTTGTGTTGCTCTGGTCAAGCTCAGGTCTGGGGCTCATGTAATAGTCGCACAGAGCTGACAGGTAATGGGCTTCCTCGGCGTTGTTGCTCATCGGGTATGTGTCGGCAAAGGTCTGGTAATAGCTGCCTGCCATCATATAGTCACGCACCTTGAAGTGAGCCTGTGCATTGATCCAGTTGAGCTGCTCTGCATCATCGGTGGCCCTGAACCGCGGAAGTATCTGGGAAAGAAGCTCTATCGACTTCATGTACTTGCCGTCGTCATAATACTCAAAGACCTTCTCCTTCTTGAGCTCGTAATCGGTGCTCTTGAGAAGCTTTTCATACTCACCGCATGATGAAACGGCGAGGGCAAGCAGCAGAAATGTTATCGGTCTGATCCTCATACCCTGAAATGTTGCGCAAAATTACTCATTTTTTTGATTAAACGGTCCATGATGACACAAAAGTGCTCAATTCACAGATATGTACAAGTTAAGGCATTGTTAAAAGAAGAAACAAATAGGTATAAATAGGTACTTTGCCGGAGTAATGTTTTTAATAATTTTGCGGGCAATAATCAAAACTGAAAAAGACGTGGATATTTTCGACAAAATCAAAAAGAACCGTGGTGCCCTTGGCCAGTACCAGGAACAGGGTGACGGATATTTTATGTTTCCCAAGCTTGAAGGAGAACTGGGTCCCCGCATGAAATTCATGGGCAGGGAAGTACTCAACTGGAGTCTCAACAACTACCTTGGACTTGGAAACCATCCCGAGATCCGCAAGGTTGACGCCGAAGCTGCCGCACAGTACGGGATGGCTTACCCGATGGGCGCCAGGATGATGTCAGGCCAGACCACAATGCACGAAAAGTTCGAGCAGATGGCTGCCGAATTCGTCGGAAAGGAATCCGCGTACCTTCTCAACTACGGCTACCAGGGAATGGTCTCAACAATCGACTGTCTCGCCGGAAGACATGATGTTATTGTATATGACTCAGAGTCGCATGCATGCATCATGGACGGTCTCAGGATGGTGCTCTCCAAGAGGTTTGTCTATGCTCACAATGACATGGAAAGCTTCGAGAAGCAGCTTCAGCATGCACAGAAGGTCGTTGACGAGACCGGCGGAGGCATTCTGGTGATCACGGAGGGTGTGTTCGGCATGGCCGGAGATCTCGGTGCTCTCGACAAGATTGTCTCATTCAAGAAGAAATACAACTTCCGCCTCCTCGTTGACGATGCACACGGCATCGGCACAATGGGCAAAACCGGTGCCGGCACCGGCGAACACTTCGGGGTACAGGACCAGATTGACGTTTACTTCGCCACTTTCGCGAAGAGCTTCGCCGGAATAGGCGGATTCGTGGCAGCCGACAAGGATGTGGTCAGCTACCTGAGATTCAACCTCCGCTCACAGATATATGCCAAGTCGCTTCCGATGGCAATGACCATCGGGGCCATCAAACGGCTGGAGATGATGAAGAATCATCCTGAACTTCGCGAGAAGCTCTGGGATATCGCCAATGCACTTCAGAAGGGATTCAGGGAGGCTGGTTTCGATCTCGGCAAGACCGAGTCACCCGTCACACCCGTCTTCTTCAAGGGGGGACTGGCACAAACGACACAGCTTATCAAGGACCTGAGAAAGAACTATGGCATCTTCTGCTCGGTGGTGATTTATCCCGTGGTACCGAGAGGCGTCATCATGCTCAGGATAATCCCCACAGCAGCCCATACGATGGAGGATGTCAGCTATACCCTCAAGGCATTCAAGGAGGTCAAGCAGAAGCTGGAAAGCAACGCTTACCCGGACGAGATGGCCGACTTCAGGAACTAGCCTGGTTACTGCCCTCCCTGCTGATCATAATCATTTATTGTCAGGAATGAGTACTGGTACTCCATGGGCAGTATCCTTGCATACTCCTCCACGCTGCACCCTTCCATGAAGGCATTGATGATACGGCGCCCGAGCGGGGTCAGCTCAGGGGAGATAAATCCTGCGAGTTCCCTGCGGAAGAACTCTCTCAGTATTGAAGCTCCTGCATCATAACCCGGCTCCCCGACTTCGGCCTGCCGGTATACCTTAAGGAACCGGGTAGGCACAGGTGATCCTTCTATTGTAAGGTAGTTCAGCTCGTATCCGAGCAACGGGCAGCGCGCCGGCCTCAGCTGGTCAGCACGCAGCTTGGCATTGCCCCGCCTTGTAAGATATTCCCTCATAAGCAACTGAGGCTTGAATCCCACTTTCCAGGCACCTATATGCTGGTTGGGTGTGAGCGTATACCGCACCCTTGGTGTGTTTACAATCTGTTCAAGCAGCAGGTTGGCATGCCTCACCTTCTTCCCTGTGGCAAATGGCCAGTAAGAGCCGGCACCCTCGCTCTCCAGGTCACCGGTGCCGGTGACACTCGGGTTGGCATAGCCCCTCGGACTGACCAGCCGCCACAGCCATGCAAGCGCCGGTGGCAGGATATGAAACATCCCGGCTATTCCGTAAGTAGGATTATTTGCCGTGCAGGGCGGCATCCTCACCCCGAAGTTCCGGACATCAACAGTGACCGGTTTGTTAATGACCCCGGGCACTATCCTGCGGGGTAGCACCACCCTTGGATTGGGACATCGTTTGCCGGGCGCATCCTCCTTGTGATTCCAGATCAGAGCGGTACCGTCCGGCCTGGTGTCTATATTCAGGAAAAGCAGAGGCTCGGCCGGATTGATTGTAATCTTCTCGAGGAAGGGATCATCGCCGTACCCCGTCACACCGTCAACCCTGATGAACCAGGCATTCTCGGCATCCGCAACAGTAAGTTTGCCATTGTTCTGCTGATATGACGGGTGGCACAGCGCCATGTCATCAGTAGCCGGCCGGAAGGAACAGAAGAGCGGTATTGAGATTACACGCTTCTCTCCGGTGATTGAATTCTGACCTATGAGGATCTGTCCGTTTGGCTCACGAACCAGGTTCTGAATCATCTCGCTCTTGCCTCCCCCGCTGGCACCCTCATGCATGAAGGTCGTCACATTGTCATATGGACTAACTGCCTGAACAGTTGAACAGTGAGTCGTCAGCCAACCCTCCTCCTCCCCTTTGTCAAGCAGGACGCTGTAAAAGCCCTTCTTGGCGCTGGGCCCGGGGTATAGGTTGTAAGCGAACATCTCGTGAAGACCCTCACACCTGTTG
>JAEYZD010000117.1 GCA_023430725.1 Bacteroidota bacterium
GTTCACGCCTGAGCAAAAGCACAACGGCTGTTATGAAGAGCGCGAGCGCAAACCATAGCCAGTAATGAAGCTCCGTCACCAGCGGTGGGGCTGCAGTACTCAGCCTGCCATTCCCGTTCCTGATAAACCGTATGTCCTGTCCGAGGTATTTGACATCCTCCCCAGGAATGAAGACCGGCGCCGCTCCTTCACTGCTTCCCGGAGTGCCGGTAACATTGACGGAATAACCTTCTGACCTCAGCGTCACATACTTCTCCTGCTTCGGATCAAAAACAGTATATGAGACAGGTGGTATGTCAAATTTACCGGGATTCCGTGGTATCAGAAGGAACTCGAAGGTCTTGCTGCCTGACGAAGTGCCAGGACCCGTTATTGTCACCTTCGGGTCATACTTCTCGATTCCCTGCGGGAAGTTGATCAGCGGCTCACCGGCAAGATTCAGGCTTCCCGACCCTTTGAGAACAACCTTGAGTGTGAGGGCGTCATTCAGTTTTGCCTCCGTGGATGAGAGTGACGACTCCAGCGCGAAAGACCCCACTGCCCCGTGAAAGTCAGCAGGCCTGGGTGTCGGCAGAGGTTTTACTCTGACTGTCACAGGCTGCGTAGTTACCTTTCTCGGCACCGTGGAGACCGATGAAAAGAAACTGTCAAAGAACGGGTCGTCAAAGAATGGATCCCTGGAGCCGGACCGCTCCTGGACCAGCACAGTCATCACGACCGGATCAATCCGTATCTCCCCGGAGATCTGGGGATAAAGCACCATCCTCTGTACAACCCCGGTACCGTACTGAACACCGTCAATAACCTCGGTCTCAAGATTGCGCAACGGAGGAGTCTCGATATCCTCCCGGAGGAATCCCTTGAAATCGGGATACTTCAGTTCCTGCAATCCTGACAGGTTTATACGTGTATAAAGTTTAAGAGTCACTGTTATCGGCTCACCGGCATAGACCTCGCGGTCACTGAAGAGAAGCCTGAGCGAGACATCCGTCCCGGCAGAAGGGATATCACCGGCAGTCCGTGCCTGCCCCTGCCCCTGAGTCTGAGCCTGTACTGCGGCAGGAGCCTGGCCGGCAGGAGCAATTACTATCTGTCGCTCTGCGGAACTGACAACAACCTTCTTGGTTTCAAACTTCGCGGCAGGTATCGTATATGTGCCCGGCTCGGATACCGAGACATAATAAATGAGCGTGGTGGTGGCAATAGTTTTAACGTCGCCGTTGATCCACTGCACATTGCGACTGGTTGATTGCTGAGGGCCCTGTACAGTGAATGCCGGGTCAAATTTCGGCGGAGTGAACTGGCCGTCGGTTGAATTGATCGTATAGATCACCCTGAACCGTTCACCGGCGGAAGCGGTGCCGGGTGCGTCGACGGCAAGCGTGACCTCCTGGGGCATTGCCGTCAGGCATGCCATGAAAAATATCAATATCGTCAGAATACTTCTCATCACCGCAAAATTACCAGTTTTTGATTACCCTGACCTTAGCCTTTGCAGCCTTCTCTCGCTGCACCTTCTCCTGTGTCTCCTTCTCATTGGCTGCAAGAGCGTCAAGCAGCCGTTTTGCGTCTTCCCGACTGATTGCAGATTGCTGCTGCTGTTGCTGCTGCTCCTGCGGGTTGTCCTTCTGTTCCTGGTCTTTATTCTGATCCTGCTGCTCCTTGTTCTGGTTCTGCTCCTGGTCCTTGTCCTGGTCCTGCTTGTCCTGCTGATCTTTATCCTGGCCGTCCTGGTCCTGGTTCTGATCCTGCTGCTGCTCTTCCTGCTTCTTCAGCTGGTCCTGGGCATATGCGAGATTGTATTTGGCCTGCATATTATCAGGATTAAGCTTCAGTGAGCTGATATATGCATCGATGCTCTCCTTAAACTTCTGCTCCTTCAGCAGCGAATTCCCAAGGTTATAGAGTCCGTCAGCCCGTTTCAGCGAGTCAGTCTCACCTGCCTTTGCAGCACGGCTGAATTCCGCAGTTGCCTCACTGAACCTGTTCTGCCTGTAAAGGGCATCTCCCAGGTTGAAGATTGCATCATGCCCTGAGCCGGTCTGCTCCTCAGCCCTGCGGTACATCCCCTCGCTACCGGCAAATTCACCCTTTTTGTAAAGCCGGTTGCCCTTGCGGATATATTCTCTTTCCTCCTGTCCGTAAAGCGAAGGAGAGATGATCGCCAGGCAGATGGCGGCACCAATTATCCGGTATGCTGTTGCCCTGACCTTCATTTCCTTTCCTTTTTTGAATCCTTTGCAATGATACCCAGCCTCCTGAGAAGGTTATTCTTTCTGTCGGCAGTCAGCAGGTCCGCCACAAGCAATAAGAAGAGCAGGGCAGCAGGGATGAGGAACTGTTCGTTATATTCGGTGTACATCATTGCATTTATCTCGCTCTTCTTCATCCGCCCGATGTCACTGTAAATCTCATTCAGCCCGATGCTTGTATTATTGGCCCTTACATAACGTCCTCCTGCAACTGAAGCTATCTCCTGCAACCCCTTCTCGTCAAGTTTTGAGATTACTGTGTTGCCCTGGCTGTCCTTCAGATAATCGTTCCTGCCGCCTGTCCTGACAAGTATGGGTGACCCTTCCGGCGAACCTATCCCGATTGCATGTATCACTATCCCCTTTTCAGCAGCCTCACGGGCCTTCTCAGCGGCATTGTCCTCGTGATTTTCGCCGTCAGTGATTATTATAAGCGCCTTACTCCTGTCGCTTTCAGGGGTGAATGACCTCATTCCCAGGTCTATGGCGGCGCCTATTGCTGTTCCCTGTTTAGAAACCGCATCCGGACCGGCAGTGGAGAGGAACATCTTGGCCGAGAGGTAATCATTTGTAATGGGTATCTGGGTATAGGCATCACCTGCAAAAAGTATCAGCCCGATCCTGTCTTCCCTGAGCTGATCAACCAGCTGGGAGATTGCCTGCTTTGCCCTCTCAAGTCTCGAGGGGAGGATGTCTGCCGCAAGCATTGAATTGCTTACATCGAGCGCAATGACCACCTCAACCCCTTCACGTTTGACCTCCTCCAGCCGGGATCCGAACTGTGGCCGTGCAACAGTGAGGACCGCCATAATAAGTGCAAGAATCCTAATCACAAACTTGACTGTCATGCGTGACGGCGAATAATCGGGCGACAGCCTGCTGAGCAGAACAGCATCACCAAATCGTTCCCGCGCAAGTCTCCTCCGCCTGTTGCCAACTATCCATATCACGGCCAGCACCGGCACCACGAGGAGCAGGTAAAGCATGTCAGGCTGTGCAAATCTGAATGTATCCATATCCCCTCTATGACATGTTTTTCATCAACAGGTACCTCAATAGCAACTCGAGCCCCAGCAGTATAACGGCCGCCAGCGCCCATGGCATGAAGACCTCTTCACGCTTGCTGTGCTCCCTGGTCTCTATCTTCGACTTCTCCAGCTTGTCTATCTCTGCATAAACCCTCTGCAGGCTCGTATTGTCAACAGCCCTGAAATACTGCCCGCCGGTCAGCTCAGCTATCCTCTGCAGCAGCGCTTCATCAATCTCCACCTGCATCTTCTGATAACGCATGCCGAACGGGGTCTGCACCGGGTAGTCGGCAAATCCCATGCTTCCCACACCGACTGTATAAACCCTTATGCCAAATGTCTTTGCAATCTCAGCAGCCGTGACGGGATCAATTGAACCGGTGTTGTTCACCCCGTCAGTCAGCAATATCAAAACCTTGCTGATGGCGTCAGAATCCTTGATCCGGTTGATAGCCGTCGCCAGGCCGACACCAATGGCTGTTCCGTCCTCAATGATACCGCTCTTTACCTCGCGCAGAAGATTGATGAGAACCGCATGATCCGTTGTAAGCGGACACTGGGTGAAGCTCTCACCGCTGAAAACAGTGAGCCCTATCCTGTCATAAGGCCTGCCGCTGATGAATTCGGTGGCCACGTTCTTCGAAGCCTCCAGCCTGTCAGGATTGAAGTCTCGTGCAAGCATCGAGCCCGACACGTCAAGCGCCATTATTATATCTATTCCCTCGGTACTGGAACTCTGCCATTTGTCAACGTTCTGCGGCCGCGCAATTACAACTGTAACCGCCGCGATGGCCATCAGCCTGAGAACAAACAGGATATGTCTCAGGTAGTGACGGAATGTCTTCTTTCCCCCGGCAAGGAATCCGGCCGTGGAGAGAGTTACAGGCGCGCTGGCCTTACCCTGACGGTAGAAATAATAGACTATCAGCAGCGGTATAACAAGCAGGAACCAGAGGAACCACCCGTTTTCAAATGCGATGTTATGCATTTCTCCCCCCTTTCTCAGTGGCAGTGCCCCTGTTGCCTGCACCCGGGTGCTCCGAAGCGGTCCCTGTGGGTTTGGTCTGATCCTGAATCAGTTCAGCCTCCCGCGTTTCCTCAACGAACCTTTCGGCGTTGCCAAAAGATGTTTCATGCACCATGGCCTCCGGAACATATTTGGCGAACTTTACCATATCCGACAGTGAAAGAACCTCCTTCACAAGTCCCATCTGTCCGGGTGTTGTAACGGCAGCCCGCTGCAGCATCCTGACGGTCTCATCGGTTGTGAGCTCCGGAGAACTGATCCCGTAACGGTTATCGATATATCTCCTGAGAATATCCGAAAGCCTTGAGTAATACTCCTTGACCTCTCCCTTCTGCCAGAGTTCACCTTCGCGAAGAGTCTTAAGCTCGCGCAGGGCGATAATATGAGCCGGCTCTGGAGGAGGAACGGGCTTCACGAAGCGCTTCAGGGGATTCCTGGGCAGGAAGCGGGCAAGCAGATAGACAAAGGCCGATGCTATCAGACCAATTATGATCCACGGAAGCACCTCGGAGAATGTAACCGGGGCTGTGCGCGGAGGAACGATGTCAAATATCACGTCAGTGGTGTCCTGAAGCACAATATCCGGCCTGAGAACCCTAAGCGACGAGTATTCGGAATAATACCTGATCAGACTGTCGCCTGAAATCCTTTCAGCATAGAACGGCGGGATTTCATACGTTCCCGAATCAAAAGAGGTGATAAGATAC